>NZ_JBSFFN010000007.1:0-221068 GCF_053596135.1 Streptomyces sp. NPDC001770
ACGGCCTCGGCGGCCTCATCGCCCCGTTCATCGGCATCAAGATCATCGACCTGATCATCTCCCTCATCCCCGGAATCGGCTGATCGGCATGAACACCTCCGTAGGAAACACGACCCGGCTGCTGCTGGCCGGTCTGAGGGCCCTGCTCGTCCTCACCCTGGTCTGCGGCGTCATCTACCCGCTCGCGGTCACCGGTGTCGCCCAGGCGCTCTTCTCCCACAAGGCCAACGGCTCCGAGGTCAGCAGCGACGGCAAGGTGGTCGGCTCCGAGCTGATCGGCCAGCGCTACGACCTGCCCCTCAAGGACGGCCAGGAGACGGCGGACCCGGACCTCAAGTGGTTCCAGCCCCGCCCCTCCAACGGCCTCGGCAGCAACAGCGTCAACACCCAGTACAAGATCATCCTCTCCGGCGCGACCAACCGCTCCGGCGACAACGCGGACCTGATCGACTGGGTCACCGCCGCCAAGGCCGCGGTGGTCAAGGACAACTCGGTCGCCGGCCACCCGGTGAGCCCCGGCGACGTGCCGGCCGACGCCGTCACCTCGTCCGGCTCCGGCCTCGACCCGGACATCTCCCCGGAGTACGCACAGCTCCAGATCCGCCGCGTCGCCGAGAGGAACCACCTCGGCGTCGACCAGGTGACCGAGCTCGTCGACGACAACACCAGCGGACGCATCCTCGGCTTCATCGGGGAACCCCGCGTCAACGTCCTCCAGCTGAACATCGCGCTCAAGGAACTGGTCAACGCCGGCTGACGCCGCCGGCCTCTGCTCCGGGGCCCGGCGGAGCCCCGGAGCCGCCGCGTGTCCCGCCCGTCCCTCCTCCCCGGGACGGGCGGGACACGCGGCGTCGCGCCGTCCCGGCGCGGAATCGGGGCCGGGACACGCGGTGCGACGCATCAGGGTTGCGTCAATACGCGCACCCCGCTGAACCACCATCCGAAATGCCCGGATCTCCGGGAGTAGCGTCGTCAACGGCTGCCGCACGGGCCGCAGCCCGCGCAAGAGAAGACAATGGGGCCATGGCACGCGGCAAGCTTCGTATCTACCTGGGGGCGGCACCCGGCGTCGGCAAGACCTACGCCATGCTCTCGGAGGCCCACCGGCGCATCGAACGGGGGACCGACTGCGTCGTCGCCTTCGTCGAGCACCACGACCGGCCCCGTACCGAGGTGATGCTGCACGGCCTCGAACAGATCCGGCGCCGCGAGATCGAGTACCGCTCGGCGGTCTTCACCGAGATGGACGTGGACGCCGTACTGGAACGGGCCCCCCAGGTCGCCCTCGTGGACGAACTCGCCCACACCAACGTCCCCGGCGCCCGCAACGCCAAGCGGTGGCAGGACGTCGAGGAACTCCTCCAGGCCGGCATCGACGTCGTCTCGACCGTCAACATCCAGCACCTGGAGTCGCTCGGCGACGTGGTCGAGTCGATAACCGGCGTCCGGCAGCGCGAGACCGTCCCCGACGAGGTCGTCCGCCGCGCCGACCAGATCGAACTGGTCGACATGTCGCCCCAGGCGCTGCGCCGCCGCATGGCCCACGGCAACATCTACAAACCCGACAAGCTCGACGCGGCCCTCTCCAACTACTTCCGCCCCGGCAACCTCACCGCCCTGCGCGAGCTGGCCCTGCTCTGGGTCGCCGACCGGGTGGACGAGTACCTCCAGCAGTACCGGGGCGAGCACAACATCAGCTCCACCTGGCAGGCCCGCGAACGCATCGTCGTCGGACTCACCGGCGGACCCGAGGGCCGCACCCTCATACGCCGCGCCTCCCGGATGGCCGCCAAGGGCTCCGGCAGCGAGATCCTCGCCGTCTACATCGCCCGCAGCGACGGCCTCACCTCCGCCTCGCCCAAGGAACTCACCGTCCAGCGGACCCTGGTCGAGGACCTCGGCGGTACCTTCCACCACGTCATCGGCGACGACATCCCCGCCGCCCTCCTCGCCTTCGCGCGCGGGGTCAACGCCACCCAGATCGTCCTCGGCTCCAGCCGCCGCAAGACCTGGCAGTACATCTACGGCCCCGGCGTCGGCGCCACCGTCGCCCGCGAGTCCGGGACCGACCTCGACGTCCACATCGTCACCCACGACGAGGTGGCCAAGGGCAGAGGGCTGCCCATCGCCCGGGGCGCCCGGCTCGGCCGCGCCCGGATCATCTGGGGCTGGCTCGTCGGCGTCGGCGGCCCCGCCCTCCTCTCCGTACTGCTGCGCAGCATGGAGGACGGACCGGGGCTCGCCAACGACGTCCTGCTCTTCCTCTTCCTGACCGTGGCCGCCGCCCTGCTCGGCGGCCTGCTCCCCGCGCTCGCCTCGGCCGCCGCCGGATCCCTGCTGCTGAACTACTGGTTCACCCCACCGACCCACACCCTCACCGTGCAGGACCCGGAGAACATCGTCGCCATCGTGATCTTCTTCGCGGTGGCGGTGTCGGTCGCCTCCGTGGTGGACCTGGCGGCGAGACGTACCCACCAGGCCGCACGGCTGCGCGCCGAGTCGGAGATCCTCTCCTTCCTGGCCGGCAGCGTGCTGCGCGGCGAGACCACCCTGGACGCCCTGCTGGAACGGGTCCGCGAGACCTTCGCCATGGAGTCCGTCGCCCTGCTGGAACGGCAGAACGACGTCGAACCGTGGACCTGCGCCGGCTCGGTCGGGCCCAGTCCGGTGACCCGGCCCGACGACGCCGACGTGGACATGCCGGTCGGCGACCACATGGCGCTCGCCCTCTCCGGCCGCGTCCTGCCCGCCGAGGACCGCCGGGTGCTCGGCGCGTTCGCCGCCCAGGCGGCCGTCGTGCTCGACCGCCAGCGCCTGGTCGGCGAGGCCGAGAAGGCCCGCAGGCTCGCCGAGGGCAACCGCATCAGGACCGCCCTCCTCGCGGCCGTCAGCCACGACCTGCGCACTCCGCTCGCCGCCATCAAGGCCGCCGTCAGCTCCCTGCGCTCCGACGACGTCGCCTGGTCCGAGGACGACGAGGCCGAACTCCTCGAAGGCATAGAGAACGGCGCCGACCGCCTGGACCACCTGGTCGGCAACCTGCTCGACATGTCGCGCCTCCAGACCGGGACCGTCACCCCGCTGATCCGTGAGATCGACCTCGACGAGGTGGTCCCCATGGCGCTCGGAGGCGTACCCGAGGGGAGCGTCGAGCTCGACATCCCGGAGACCCTGCCGATGGTCGCCGTCGACCCGGGCCTGCTGGAACGCGCCGTGGCCAACATCGTCGAGAACGCCGTCAAGTACAGTCCGGACGGCACACCCGTCACCGTGGCCGCCAGCACGCTGGGCGACCGCGTCGAGCTCCGGGTCTCCGACCGGGGCCCAGGCGTCCCCGACGAGGGCAAGCTGCGGATCTTCGAGCCCTTCCAGCGGTACGGCGACGCCCCGCGCGGCGCCGGCGTCGGCCTCGGCCTCGCGGTCGCCCGGGGGTTCGCCGAGTCGATGGGCGGCACCCTCGACGCCGAGGACACCCCCGGCGGCGGCATGACCATGGTGCTCACCCTCAAGACGGCGGCCGGCCACGTACCCGCCAGCCCGGACCTGTCCCCGCAGGTCACCTCGTGACACCTGAGGTGGGCGGGACGGCAGAGGGGGCCGTCACGCCCCCGACACACGCGTGCAGCAGACTCTCTTCTCCCTACAGCAGCAGAAAGGCAGGACCGCGATGACCCGGGTGCTTGTGGTCGACGACGAGCCGCAGATCGTACGCGCCCTCGTGATCAACCTGAAGGCGCGGAAGTACGAGGTCGACGCCGCGCCCGACGGGGCCACCGCCCTCCAGCTCGCCGCCGCCCGCCACCCCGACGTGGTGGTGCTGGACCTCGGCCTGCCCGACATGGACGGCGTCGAGGTCATCAGGGGGCTGCGGGGCTGGACCCGGGTGCCGATTCTGGTGCTCTCCGCCCGGCACACCTCGGACGAGAAGGTGGAGGCGCTGGACGCGGGCGCCGACGACTACGTGACCAAGCCCTTCGGCATGGACGAACTGCTGGCCCGGCTGCGGGCCTCGGTCCGCCGGGCCGAGCCGGTCGGCCAGGACGGCGCCGACGACGTGGTGATCGTGGAGACCGAGGGCTTCACCGTCGACCTGGCGGCCAAGAAGGTCCACCGCGACGGCCGTGACGTCCGCCTCACCCCCACCGAGTGGCACCTGCTGGAGGTCCTGGTCCGCAACAGCGGCCGCCTCGTCAGCCAGAAACAGCTCCTCCAGGAGGTCTGGGGCCCCTCCTACGGCACCGAGACCAACTATCTGCGGGTCTACATGGCCCAACTCCGGCGCAAGCTGGAGGCGGACCCCTCGCACCCCCGGCACTTCGTCACGGAGCCGGGCATGGGGTACCGCTTCGAGCGCGGCTGAGCCCGTCCCGCGGGGTCGCGCACCCCACGCGGCTGAGCCCGTCGTACGCGGTCGTACACCTAAGGTCATCCACTCGTTCGAGTGAGTTTTCCGGAGCCCGCGAGTAGGTCGCGGGACCGGTACTCTTCGGGTATGAGTGCTGTTCCTCGATTCGACAGGGCCGGGAAGACGGAGCGGTCCACCGGACGCTTCCGCCGCATGCTCGACCGCCTCTCCAGCTCCCAGGAGGACCTGGAGTCCGAGGAGCTCCAGGAGGACGCGCACGCCTCGGGGTGCACCCGTATCTCCGAATGCTCGGACCGCCAGATCGTCAAGGTGGCTGGTACGTTGCGGACCGTCACCCTGCGACCCCGTGCCGGAGTGCCCGCCCTGGAGGCGGAGCTCTTCGACGGCACCGCGCCGCTGGACGTGGTCTGGCTCGGCCGTCGTTCCATCGTCGGCATCGAGCCCGGCCGCCGGCTCATCGTCTCAGGCCGCGTCGCCATGAGCCACGGGCGCCGGGTGCTGTTCAACCCCACATACGAATTGCGACCGCTGGGCAAGGAGTAGCCGGTGACGTCTGACGACAAGCCGACGCACGACGGGGACCGTACCCCGGACACGGATCAGCAGGACGCGACGAACAAGGCGGTCACCGAGGCCGCACTCTTCGAGGCGTTCGGAGGGGTCCGGGGAATGGTGGAGACCGTCCTGCCCGGACTGCTCTTCGTCACCATCTTCACCGTCAACAAGAACCTGCACGTCTCGGCCATCGCCGCGCTGGCGGTCTCGCTGCTGCTGGTCGTCGTACGGCTGGTCCGCAAGGACACCGTCAAGCACGCCTTCAGCGGTGTCTTCGGCGTGGCCTTCGGCGTGGTCTTCGCGATGATCACGGGCAACGCCAAGGACTTCTACCTCCCGGGCATGCTCTACACGCTCGGCCTGGCGCTGGCCTACCTGATCACCACCCTCGCGGGGGTCCCGCTGATCGGGCTGATCCTCGGCCCGGTCTTCAAGGAGAACCTCTCCTGGCGGACCAGGAACCCCGGCCGCAAGCGCGCCTACGCCAAGGCCAGCTACGCCTGGGGCCTGATCCTGCTCGCCAAGTGCGCGATCCTCTTCCCGCTCTACTGGTGGGCCGACACCACGCAGCTCGGCTGGGTGCTGATCGGACTGAAGATCCCGCCGTTCCTGCTCGCGGTGTACCTGACCTGGGTCTTCCTGGCCAAGGCGCCGGCCCCGATCGACGTCTTCGCCGAGATGGAGGCCGCCGAGCAGGCGGAGAAGGACCGCGAGGCGGAGCGCGAGGCGGAGGCGAAGGCCCGCGCCGCGGAGACGGCGGCGGCGCGGAACTCCGACGTCTGAGAGCGGCAGCACTCACTCTCCCCGGAGGTGGCGGACACGTCCTGTGTCCGCCACCTCCGGCGTTCCGGAGGCCCTCAGGCGTCGCCCATGACCAGGCCCTCGATGGTGTGCTTCTGGGTCACGGGCACCAGCACGTCGACGACCGCGCAGTCGAGGTGACGCCGGACCCGCTCGGGCAGGCTCTCCCAGTACGGCCGGGTCGCGGCGGTGTCGTGCCGCTCGCCGTTGGCGGCCTCCGGGCCGTCGACGCCGAGGACCAGCACGGGGCGCGGTTTCGCCGAGTGGTTCGTGGTGCCGCGGTGGACGGTCAGCGCGCTGCGGGCCGAGATGTCGCCGCGCCGCGGGTACTTGCGGACGGCTCGTTCCTCGTAGCGCGGGTAGTGGGGCCGGGGCGGGAACATGCCGTGGCCGAACTCCGGGTCGTCGTCCCACTGGGTGCCCGGGGCTATCTCGAAGGGGCCCATGTCCTCCTCGGTGTCGACGGCCGTCACATTGAAGGCGAGGGAGGTCAGCCGCCGCTCGGCGCGGGTCTCCTCGGGCATGGGGAAGTCCCGGTGCCACGGCTGGTCGACCGCTCCCGCGAGCGGTACGTCGAAGCCCAGCTCGACGATCCGGTAGTCGGGGCCGAGCACGGCCTCGCAGACGGAGCGCACCCACGGGTGCTCGACGAGGTCGACGAAGCCGCGCAGCTGCTCGGGGTGGATCTCCACGTAGTAGCGGTGCGGGCCGCGTCCGACCGCGCCGCCGGGCCGCCCCAGCGCCTCCTCGAAGGCCGTCTCGATGTCCTCGCGCAGCCGGTCGGTCCACTCCGGGGTGAACGCCCCCTTCCGCGCGGTGATGCCGTCCGTGTACAGGGCCTCCACGTCCGGTGACACGTCGACGTCGAGGCCGGCCGTCGTGGTGCGGGGGTGGGCGTGCCGGGTCATGGGTGCCTCCTGGCGGTCGTACGGGGTGCGCTCCGGTGGACTGTCCGGCAGTTTTACATCGTTGATTGCAACGTGGCAACAGGGGTGGAGGTGTGCCACGATGGCGGGGTGAGCAGCAGCCTGAAGGACGTGGCCCTTCGTGCCGGGGTCTCCCCGCGCACGGTGTCGAACGTGGTCAACGGCTCCGCGCCGGTCGCGGAGCAGACCCGCCTGCGGGTGCAGCGGGCGATCGACGAGCTGGGGTACCGGCCCAACCTCGCGGCGCGCAGCCTGCGGGCCGGCCGTACGGGCATCATCGGCCTCGCCATCCCGGAGCTGCACTCGCCCTACTTCGCCGAACTCGCCGGCCTGCTGGTGGACGAAGCCCAGCGACGGTCCTGGACCGTGATCATCGACCAGACCCTGGGCGACGCCGACGCGGAGCGGCGTCTGCTGACCGGGGACGGGGGCCGGGTGATGGACGGACTCGTCATCAGCCCCTGGGCGCTGGAAGCCCGGGACCTCACGGCCACCGCCCGCGCACTGCCGGTCGTGCTGCTCGGCGAGCGGAGCCCCGGCGGGCCGGCCGACCGGGTCGCGGTCGACAACGTCGCCGCCGCGGACGAGGCCACCACCCACCTGCTGGAGCGCGGCCACCGCCGCGTCGCTGCCATCGGCCTCCAGCCGCACCTGGAGAACGGCACGGCTCAGCAGCGGGCGGCGGGATACCGCCGGGCGCTGCGGCGGGCCGGGATCGAGCCCCGCCCCGCGTGGGAGCGCCCGGTGACCGCGCTGCACCGGAGCGACGGGGCCCGGGCCATGGCGGAGCTGCTCGACGGGGGTGGCGGCGGCGGTACCGGCTCGGGCTCCGGCCCGGGCTCCGGCTCGGGCTCCGGCTCGGGCTCCGGCGGCGAGGTTCCCGACGCGGTGTTCGCGTTCAGCGACGAACTGGCCCTGGGGGCCCTGCACACGGCACACGCGCGGGGCGTACGGGTACCCGAGGACCTGGCGATCGTCGGGTTCGACGACATCGAGGACGGCCGGTTCAGCCACCCGGGCCTCACCACCGTCTCGCCGGACAAGCGCCAGATCGCCGCGCGGGCCCTGCAGTGCCTCGCCGACCGCATCTACAGCCCGCGCAACGAGCTGCCCGCCTCCGACCTGACGATCCCGCACCGGCTCGTCGTCCGCGGCAGCACCGGCGGCCCCGGGGCGCACGCACGCTGAGGGCGCCGGTGCGCGCGGGAAGCCCTGCCTGCGCGGGCCGGGACGCGCACGGAAGAGGGCCGGGACCGAGTGCGTACCACTCGGTCCCGGCCCTCCGGCGGCGCTTCGGGCCTCCGCCGTCCGATCCTCGGCTCAGTCCTCGGCCGGCACTCCCCGGCGTACCGACAGCAGGTCTTCGAGCTGCTCCTCACGGGCCTGCGCGGCCACGAACAGCAGCTCGTCACCGGCCTCCAGCGTCTCCTCGGGGCTCGGGGTCAGCACCCGCGTACCCCGGATGATGGTGACCAGGGAGGTGTCCTCGGGCCACTCCACCGCGCCCACCTGCGTACCGGCCACGGCCGACTCCGGGGGCAGGGTCAGCTCGACCAGGTTGGCGTCGCCGTGGCTGAAGCGCAGCAGCCGGACCAGGTCGCCGACGCTCACCGCCTCTTCCACCAGCGCCGACATCAGACGCGGCGTGGAGACCGCGACATCGACGCCCCACGACTCGTTGAAGAGCCACTCGTTCTTGGGGTTGTTGACGCGGGCCACGACCCTCGGCACCCCGTACTCGGTCTTCGCGAGCAGCGAGACGACCAGGTTGACCTTGTCGTCACCGGTCGCCGCGATCACGACGTTGCAGCGCTGGAGCGCCGCCTCGTCCAGCGAGGTGATCTCGCAGGCGTCCGCGAGGAGCCACTCGGCCATGGGGACCCGCTCCACCGAGATGGCGGTGGGGGCCTTGTCGACGAGCAGTACCTCGTGCCCGTTCTCCAGCAGCTCGGCCGCGATGGAACGGCCCACCGCGCCGGCGCCGGCAATCGCCACGCGCATCAGTGACCGCCTTCCTCGGGGCCCTCGGCGAAGGCCGCCTCGACCTTCGCGACCTCGTCCGTACGCATCATCACGTGGACCAGGTCACCCTCCTGCAGCACCGTCTGGGACGAGGGCAGGACCGCTTCGCCCAGGCGGGTGAGGAAAGCCACGCGCACCCCCGTCTCCTCCTGGAGCGTGCTGATCTTGTGACCGATCCACGCCGCCGAGGTGTGCACCTCCGCGAGCTGCACACCGCCGCTCGGGTCGCGCCACAGCGGCTCGGCGCCGGACGGCAGCAGCCGCCGCAGCATCTGGTCCGCCGTCCAGCGGACCGTGGCCACGGTGGGGATGCCGAGACGCTGGTAGACCTCCGCGCGGCGGGGGTCGTAGATGCGGGCGGCGACGTTCTCGATGCTGAACATCTCGCGGGCCACCCGGGCGGCGATGATGTTCGAGTTGTCGCCGCTGCTGACGGCGGCGAAGGCACCGGCTTCCTCGATACCCGCCTCGCGGAGGGTGTCCTGGTCGAAGCCGACTCCGGTGACACGGCGGCCACCGAACCCGGAACCGAGGCGTCGGAACGCCGTGGGGTCCTGATCGATCACTGCGACCGTGTGCCCCTGCTGTTCCAGGGTCTGCGCGAGAGCGGCTCCCACTCGCCCGCAGCCCATGATGACGATATGCACCCTGTGCCTACCTCGCAGTCTTGGTCGTCCGGCTGACCTGCGAAAACACTGTGCTCACAACTCTCTCTCGGCTTACCGGGCAAAGAAACGGGGCAACCACGTCCGTCGTTGCCCGGGGATGAGCTTAAGCGGCATCCCCGTGCCCGCTTCACCCGAGTGTGCGTTCGGCCGAGCGCCTCGGCAAAGGCGGAGCGCGCACCGGTGCAAGACGAGCGAAAGCGGCGGCAAAGGCGGAGTAAAGAGAGGAGAGGAAGGCGGACTGAGCGGGCCCGGAGCGCGGTGCGACGGCGAAAAGCCCGGTGGGGACGGGCGGAACGGGCACGAACGAGTGACGGAAAGCGGTGGAGTGGACGCACTGCGTCACATCCGCTGGAGAAAGCGCAAGGATTTCGTTAAGGATTTTGCGAACTTTTCCGCTGTACGCAGGAGATTGGGGTGCCACGCGGTAGCGGGGGACACCGGGCCCCCGGGCAACGCTTACGATCCTCTGCGTGTCCAAACTGACCGACGTGCCCAAGCGGATCTTGATCGGACGGGCCCTGCGCAGCGACAAGCTGGGAGAAACGCTCCTCCCCAAGCGCATCGCCCTCCCCGTCTTCGCATCCGACCCGCTGTCCTCGGTGGCGTACGCCCCGGGAGAAGTCCTCCTGGTGCTCTCCATCGCGGGCGTGTCGGCGTACCACTTCAGCCCGTGGATCGCGGTCGCCGTCGTGGTCCTGATGTTCACGGTCGTCGCCTCGTACCGGCAGAACGTCCACGCCTACCCGAGCGGCGGCGGCGACTACGAGGTCGCCACCACCAACCTCGGCCCCAAGGCCGGCCTCACCGTCGCCAGTGCGCTGCTCGTCGACTACGTCCTCACCGTCGCCGTGTCGATCTCCTCCGGCGTCGAGAACCTCGGCTCCGCGATCCCCTTCGTGGTCGAGCACAAGACGCTCTGCGCGATCGCCGCGATCGTGCTGCTGACGCTGATGAACCTGCGCGGAGTGAAGGAATCGGGGAAGCTCTTCGCCATTCCGACCTACCTCTTCGTCGTCGGCGTCTTCATCATGATCGTCTGGGGCGCCTTCCGCGGGCTGGTCCTCGGCGACTCCATGCACGCGCCGACCTCCGACTTCACGATCAAGCCGGAACACGGGGGGCTGGCCGGTTTCGCGCTGGTCTTCCTGCTGCTGCGTGCCTTCTCCTCCGGATGTGCCGCGCTCACCGGTGTCGAGGCGATCAGCAACGGCGTACCCGCCTTCCGCAAGCCGAAGAGCAAGAACGCCGCGACCACCCTGCTGATGATGGGCCTGCTGGCCGTCACCATGTTCTGCGGCATCATCGCGCTGGCCATGGTCACCGACGTCAAGATGGCCGAGAACCCGGCGAAGGACCTGTTCCACAACGGCACCTCGGTCGGCTCCGGCTTCGTCCAGGACCCGGTGATCTCCCAGGTCGCCGCAGCCGTCTTCGGCGACGGCTCCTTCCTCTTCGTCGTCCTCGCCGCGGCCACCGCCCTGGTGCTCTTCCTCGCGGCGAACACCGCCTACAACGGCTTCCCGCTGCTCGGCTCGATCCTCGCCCAGGACCGCTACCTGCCGCGCCAGCTGCACACCCGAGGCGACCGGCTCGCCTTCTCCAACGGCATCGTGCTGCTGGCCGGCGCGGCCATCCTGCTGGTCTGGATCTACGGCGCGGACTCCACCCGCCTGATCCAGCTCTACATCGTCGGCGTCTTCGTCTCCTTCACCCTCAGCCAGACGGGCATGGTCCGGCACTGGAACCGCCACCTGCGCACCGAGAAGGACCCGAACACCCGCCGCCACATGATCCGCTCGCGGGCCATCAACACCTTCGGCGCCTTCTTCACCGGCCTGGTGCTGGTCGTCGTCCTCGCCACCAAGTTCACCCACGGTGCCTGGGTCGCCCTGCTCGGCATGGTGATCTTCTACGGAACGATGACCGCGATCCGCAAGCACTACGACCGCGTCGCCCGCGAGATCGCCGCCGACGAGACCCCGTCCGACGAGACCGTCCGGCCGTCCCGCGTCCACGCGATCGTTCTGGTCTCCAAGCTCCACCGCCCCACCCTGCGCGCCCTCGCCTACGCCAAGCTGATCCGCACGGACCACCTGGAGGCGCTCTCCATCAGCGTCGACCCGCAGGAGACGAAGGCGCTGCGCGAGGACTGGGAACGGCGCGGCATCAACGTCCCGCTCAAGATCCTCGACTCCCCGTACCGTGAGGTGACCCGCCCGGTCATCGAGTACGTCAAGGGACTGCGCCGGGAGAGCCCGCGCGACGTGGTGAGCGTCTACATCCCCGAGTACGTCGTCGGGCACTGGTACGAGCACCTGCTGCACAACCAGAGCGCGCTCCGGCTCAAGGGGCGCCTGCTCTTCACCCCCGGCGTCATGGTCACCTCGGTGCCGTACCAGCTGGAGTCCTCCGAGGTCGCGAAGAAGCGCGCCCGCAGGCGCGCCGAGTGGTCCGCCCCGGGCTCGGTCCGGCGCGGACCGGTCGAGCGGCGGCCCAAGGAGCAGGCGAAGAAGCCCTGAGCGGGGGAGGGGGCGGTGCGCCGACCGCTCCTCTCTCCGCCGGGCCCTCCGTGGTGTGGTGAACGGCCGGACGACTCCCACGTAGACTGGTGGGCTGTTGTCCGGCCGCGTGCGTAGGGGCCGGATCGTCGCCCGGCTTCCGCCGCGGAGTACCGCCCGCGACTGCCGTACCTCTGCGCGACTTTCGTACCTCTGTTCGTCCCCCGATCTCTGGAGCTCCCCCTCATGCCGAACGAATCCACGTTGTCGCTGGTCGGGGAGGAGTACGAGGTCGAGGTCGGCCCCGTCGCGCACGGAGGCCACTGCATCGCCCGTACCGACGGGGGCCGGGTGCTCTTCGTACGCCACACGCTCCCCGGCGAGAAGATCATCGCCCGCGTCACGGACGGCGACACCGACTCCCGCTTCCTGCGCGCCGACGCCGTCACCGTCATCGAGCCGTCGAAGGACCGCGTGCCGGCGCCGTGCCCGTACGCCGGTCCCGGCATGTGCGGCGGCTGCGACTGGCAGCACGCCAAGCCGGGAGCCCAGCGCCGGCTCAAGGGTGAGGTGATCGCCGAGCAGCTCCAGCGCCTCGCGGGCCTCACCCCGGAAGAGGCCGGCTGGGACGGCACCGTCATGCCCGCCGAGGGCGACAAGCTCCCCGCCGGCGAGGTGCCCGCCTGGCGCACCCGCGTCCAGTACGCCATCGACGCCGAGGGCAACGCGGGTCTGCGCAAGCACCGCTCCCACGACGTCCAGCCGATCGACCACTGCATGATCGCCGCCCCCGGCGTCACCGAGCTGGGCATCGAGAAGCGCGGCTGGCCCACGCTGGCCGGCGTCGAGGCGATCTCCGCCACCGGCTCCCACGACCGCCAGGTCGTCCTCACCCCGAAGCCCGGCGGCCGGCTCCCCCTGGTCGAGCTCGACAAGCCCGTCTCCGTCCTGCGCGTCGAGGAGCACGACGGCGGCGTGCACCGCGTCCACGGGCGCGCCTTCGTCCGCGAGGTCGCCGACGACCGCACCTACCGCGTCGGCTCCGGCGGCTTCTGGCAGGTCCACCCGCAGGCCGCCAACACCCTGGTCCGCGCCGTCATGCAGGGCCTGCTGCCCCGCAAGAACGACACGGCCCTCGACCTGTACTGCGGCGTAGGCCTCTTCGCCGGTGCCATCGGCCAGCGCATCGGCGAGAAGGGCGCGGTCCTCGGCATCGAGTCCGGCAAGCGCGCCGTCGAGGACGCCCGCCACAACCTGAAGGACCTCGACCGGGTCCGCATCGAGCACGGCAAGGTCGACCAGATCCTGCCCCGCACCGGCATCACCGAGTGCGACCTCATCGTCCTCGACCCGCCCCGCGCCGGCGCCGGCAAGCAGGTCGTCAAGCACCTCTCGGGGCTGGGCGCCCGCAAGATCGCGTACGTCGCGTGCGACCCGGCCGCCCTGGCGCGGGACATCGCGTACTTTCGGGAGGGCGGGTACAAGGTGCGGACGCTGCGGGCGTTCGACCTGTTCCCGATGACGCACCATGTGGAGTGCGTGGCGATCCTCGAACCCATCGCAAAGGGCGTCTGACCTGCGGGTTTGGGTGGTGTGCGCTATGTGCATCGTGGGAGGATCGGATCCGTCTCGGTCAAGGGCCGTTGACATGTCAGGAGTTGGCCGCCGCGTTCGGCATGGATGTGGTGCCGGCCCAGGTGGAGGGGCTGCGGTCGAAGGCGAAACGCCTGGTGTCGCGGGGTTGGCTGGCCGAGCCGGCACCGGGCCGGTTCACCCTCGCGCGGAGCTTGAGCGGGCCAGGCGGCGGGTCATGACCATGGTCATCGACCAGTAGATCATCGCCTCGGCGCTGCTGGTGGATCGTTCGAAGTCGCGCACCAGGGGGCGGCTTCGCATCAGGTGCGCGAAGAGACGCTCGACGATCCACCGCCTGGGCAGCACCACGAATCCGCGCATGTCGTCGCTCCGCTTGACGATTGCCAGGACCAGCGCGAGCGCGGCCAAGCAGTACTCGACGAGGCTGCCGGTGTATCCGCCGTCGGCCCAGACGAGTTCCAGCCGGTGGTGAGCGTCGATCACCCGCCCAAGCAGCACCTTCGCGGCAGCGCGGTCACCAATATCCGCCGCGGTGACCATCACGCCCAGCAGCAGGCCGAGGGTGTCGACCACCACGTGCCGCTTGCGGCCGTTGATCAGCTTGCCGCCGTCGAAGCCGCGGCTGTCCGCGCCGACGACCGCGTCCGCCTTGACGGACTGCGAGTCGATCACGCCGGCCGTCGGCTCCGCATCCCGCCCCGCCTCCTCGCGGACCCGGCCGCGCAGCCGGTCGTGGAACTCCCTGACCATCACGTGGTCGCGCCAACCGCGGAAGAACGCATAGACACGGTCCCACGGCGGGAAGTCGGCCGGCATCGCCCGCCACTTGATCCCGTTGTCCACGAGATGGCGGATCGCGTCCAATATCGCCCGGTGGCAGTACGCCTCCGGCTGCCCGCCCCGACCTCGCATCCAGCCCGGCACCGGCAGCAGCGGCCGGACCACAGACCACTCCGCCTCCGTCATGTCCGAGGGATACCGCCGAACACGCTCCGGATGGTCGTCCGCATTCCCGAACCGGTGAGCGACACAATCACACGACAGAGCAGCCGAGTTGAACTCCACCGGCGCGAGCACGTACAACTGCGGCAACAGGGTCTCCTGGATCTCGGTTGGCTTCGCAACCCCGAGCTACCAAGAGGCCCTGCCTTCATGCCCACAGCCAGTCGCGATCACCCGAACGAGACTCCCGTTCGACGCCCACCCCTCAAGATCGGAACGACAACAGCTGCTGAGGCGCAGGATCAGGGACCGTAATCGCCCCTGACGCTGCCCGCAGACGGGTAATCAACTCAGCCCCGCCACCCGGGGCGAGCGCAGCCTGAGCGCGATCACCCGCCGACCGCTCCTTCACCGCCCGGACCTCCCCGGGATGCTCTCCATGCCTGACGTAATAACAGCCATCCGCAGTCACCACAGCGACATGACCGCCGCCACGCCACCTCCTCTTGATCAGCCCTCGCTGCTCCAGCGCCCAGGCAGTCTGCGTACGGGAGGGCGGAATGGGCACCGCATCGGAGGACGCCGCGATCTCCCGCAGCAAGGCGATCTGTGGTGCAGACACCGTGTACTTCACCACTCCGGCTCCACTCGCGAGGTGCAGATGGGCTTGTCAAGGTAGAGGGCAAGGGTGGCGATCTAGGCGCGTTGTTCACTCATTTGCGTGGCGCCAAGGTCGAAACTGGCTACGACCGGCGGCAGCTGGGGTAGAGCCCTATTGGCCCTTGTGGACTCGTGCACGGTTAGCGGTGACGATGACCGTGCGGTCTCGGTAGGCGAGAATCCGCCCGACGTCATCCGAGCTGTCGCTGGTCTCTTGACCGACCAACATGCAACCCGCCACACGAAGGCGCTGCTGCTGCAGGACACGGTGCGGCGACCCCAATGGCGACCGCATGCTCAACGCGGCCTCACCCAGCCGTCTGCGAGGTCGTAAGGCGCGCTGGTCGGTCTGCGGACCCAGAGCCTCAGGAGCCGACGGAGGCCGGCTGCTGGTCCCGGCTGCCGCTCGCCGGTGTCATGGACGGCCATCAAATGGCGAGTCTGTCGAACGAGCGCTGCAACCGGTGTTGTGTGGGGTCACTGGCGTGCTGCGGGGAGCCGGCCGTGGAAGGTGATGTCGAAGGCGTTCAGGGCTATCTTCCAGCGCATGGTCCAGCGGGCCTGGTCCTTGCCGGTCGGGCCCAGCGACTTGATCGCCACCGTCTCGCCGGCTTTGACAGCCTGGCCCTGTCCGGTCCCGCGGGTCGGGGCACCGAGCGCTGGTGGCCGCACGTGGTCTACTGCGAGGAGCTGGCCAGCAGGGGAACGTCGGCACGCTCAAGGCGAGGCGAAGGCAGTGCCGACGGGCGGGGACCGCCACCGGCCGGCAGCTTCGCGGGCCGCGTCCACGTTGTCTTTCACCACCGGCCCGGGCTCCACCAGGGTGTCCGCCAGTTCAGGGTTGAGCAACGGCGCTCCCCGCCCCCGGTGCCGGCGGATATCGCTGGCTTCCCTCCGAAGTCGGCCTGCCAGCTCGTTGATCGTGACTCAGTTCACAGACTGTGCGTCCGGTTTGGCATGACCCGTCAGCATGATCCATCTAGATATTCACCTGGCCTCTACATACAGTCCGCTGCGGGTCCTCTTTTCTCAGAGGATCTTCATGTTCACAGGGCGGGGTGGGATTTGTGTTGAGACGTGCTCGTACGTGTCTGCATGTGTCGACGGTTGCGTTGCTGGTGGGCTTCACCGCGGCGGCCTTGCCGACGTCTGCGGTCGCGTCCTCTGCTTCGGCCCCGGCCGCTGCAGAGGGAACTGCGGATGCCGCAGCCGGTGAGACCGGCGTGGAGGCCGCGCTGGCAGCGGCGAAACAAACCGGCAAGTCGGTCGAGGTTCTGTCGATGCGAGGCGAAAGCAGCGACGTCTTCGCCACGAGCGACGGCAACTTGGAGGCGCGGGAGTACCTGCGTCCGGTCCGTGCTCGCGTCGACGGTTCCTGGGTTCCGGTGGACACCGACCTGGCGCATGGACCTGATGGGACTGTCGCTCCGAAGGCGTCCACGGTCGGCCTCGAGTTCTCGGGCGGCGGTGACGCGCCCCTGGTCCGGATGGAGAAGTCCGGCCGTGAACTCGCTTTGTCGTGGCCCGGTGCTCTGCCTGCTCCGGAACTCGAGGGGGCGACTGCGACCTATCGCGAGGTTCTTCCTGGCGTGGATCTGCGGATGCAGGCGCAGGAAGACGGGTTCACCCAGCTCTTGGTGGTCAAGTCCCAGGCCGCTGCCGAGAACGATGCGCTGTCTCAGCTGCGCATGAAGCTCGCCGCTGACGGCATGAACGTCAACGAGACCAGCAGTGGTGGCCTTGAGGCTGTTGACGAAGGTGCGCGGGGAGCGGTCTTCGAAGCACCGAAACCCATGATGTGGGACTCGAGCACCGGTGCGACGACGGAGAAGCCCGCAGGAGCTGACATCGCATCCAGGAGTGCCGCCCGCGTCGCGGACGCCGACGCCGACGCTCCGGGTGGTGACGAACCCGCTGCGGGCGAATCGGGCACTCTCGCTCCGGTGGGGGTGGATCTGGCCGCCGGGGGTGCCGAACTGGTGCTGACGCCGGACGCTGATCTTCTGCGAGGCGCTGACACGGCGTACCCGGTTTTCATCGATCCGCAGTGGTACTCGCCGAGGGCTTCGTCGTGGACGATGGCATCGAAGTACTGGGCGTCGTCTCCGCAGTGGAAGTTCAACGGGGAGTCGACGTCCGGCTTGGGTTTCTGCAACTGGTCGTACTGCTCGCCGAACGATACGAAGCGGATTTTCTATCAGATCCCGACGTCGAAGTTCGCCGGCAAGTCGATTCTCTCGGCTGAGTTCGTCGTCCGGAACACCTGGTCGGCATCGTGTTCTGCCCGCAGTGTCGAGTTGTGGAAGACGAAGGGCATCTCGTCGTCGACGACATGGAATTCGCAGAATGCCGCGGGCTTTTGGATCGAGCAGCTGAAGTCGTCTTCCTTCGCGTACGGATACGACGGTTGTGCGGCGAAGGATGCCGAGTTCGACGTGAAGTCCGCAGTGCAGGAGGCAGCCAACAGTAAGTCGTCCTCGATGACATTCGGGATGAAGGCTGCCAGCGAAGAAGATGCATACGGCTGGAAGCGATTCTCGGACAAGGCCTACCTCCGTGTGAAGTACAACCGGCCGCCGGTGCAGATCAAGATGTCCCAGCTGACGATGGAGTACGGCGGCACGTGCAAACGGCCGGAGAACGCCGGAAAGGTCCGAACACTTGGCAAGATCTACGCGAACAATGTGACCGACCCCGACGGTGACAACGTGTCGGTGGAGTTCCAGGTGGCGTGGGACACAGGTGACGGCAAGGGGGCGGTCGCCCGGTGGATCCCCGCGAGGACAGCTGCCAAGCCATCCGGGTCCAGTTTCGTCATCACTCTGCCGAGCTCTGTGCCCGCGAACAAGACGATCTCCTGGTTCGTGCGCTCCTATGACGGCGCCCAGTACTCGCCCTGGTCCCTGGCGGGCGATCCCACAGCGTGCTACTTCACCTACGACACCTCAGTACCCAAGGCTCCGTCCGTCACTTCCACCGACTATCCGGCTTCCGACCCGGCCGATCCGGAAGACCCCTGGTACGACGGGGTGGGGAAGTACGGCGCTTTCGATGTCAAGGCCGCCGACGGGGATGTGGTGAAGTACTGGTACGGCATCAACGGTGACCCCACTTCACGGAACACGGTCACCACGACGGCGGGTGCGGCCAAGACGGTGAATGTCCTTCCCTCGACGCCGGGGCTGAACTCATTCAGTGTCCAGGCATTCGATGCGGCCGGTAACGGCAGCGAGGTGCGTACGTACCAGTACAAGGTGAAGGCAGGTCAGCCCGAGAAGGCCGCGTGGCGTATGGACGACCCCGCAGGCTCAGCCGAAGCGCAGGGGACTTCTGGGGAGCAAGTAGCCACCCTGCGCGGCGGAGCGACTCCCGGTGTACCCGGCGTCATAGGAACAGCGGTCTCCTTCGACGGCGTGGACGACTACGCCGCGACAGACATCCCCGCGGTTGCTACCGAGACCGGGTTCTCCGTGTCGGCCTGGGCGCGCCTGTCGAAGATGCCGGAAGGTGCAGCGATCATCGCCGCACAGCCCGGCAACTACAGCCCGAGCTTTGAGCTGTACTACTCCAAGGCGTACGACCGGTGGGTCTTCAATCAATTCACCGCCGACACGGCGACGGCCGGGGCCGTGCGTGCGATGGCCAGCACGCCCGGCGGTGTCACCGCGGGGCAATGGACGCATCTGGTCGGAACCTACAGCTCGTCCGCGAAGGAGCTGAAGCTCTACGTCCAGGGAGTGCTTGTCGGAACCACCGCGTACAGCACTCCCTGGGACGCCCGGCGCGGACTCCAGATCGGGGCAGGCTCCTACAGCGGCCAGCCGGGATCGTTCTTCCCCGGCACCATCGATGATGTGCGCATCTTCGACAAGCCGATCTCCGAGACCGAGGTGACCCGCCTGTACAACAAGACCCCCATCGGCGGCGGACGCCCGGCGCGCGCCGTGTTCCCGATGGACGAGCCGGCCGGAGCCACCACGATCACCGGACACGCTGACGTCTTTCCCGCTGTCCTCAAGGGAGGGGCCGCCACCGGCCAAGCGGGCGTGGACGGCAAGGCTCTGACCCTCGACGGTGTGGACGACTACGCCGTGGCGGGGGCGCCGCACGTCAACAACCAGCGGAGCTTCTCGGTCTCCGCGTGGGCGAAGCTGCCGAAGACCAAACCCACGCACGCAGGAATCATCGCCACTCAGACAGCCGCTCACAGACCGGCGTTCGAGCTGTACTACTCAAGCGCATCCGACCGGTGGATCTTCAACCAGTTCGTCTCCGACGCGTCCGACAGCACGGCGGTCCGAGCCATGCAGGCCAACGGCGTAACCGCTCAAGGCGGCGACTGGGTCCACCTCGTGGGCGTCCTCGACACCGTGGCCGACCAGCTGATCCTGTACGTCAACGGGGTCGAAGCCGGCCGTGCCGCCGCCGTCGCGACCTGGTACGCGAGCGGTCCGGTGCAGATTGGCGCGGGTTCGTACGACGGCCAGCCCGGGTCGTTCTTCCCGGGGCAGATCGATGACGTCCGGATGTACGACCGGCCGGTCTCCGCCGAAGAAGTACAGCAGTTGTTCCGGCAGAGTCCGGTACTCAAGGGCCGGTGGAATTTCGAGGAGGCCAGTACGTCCACCCCTCCTGTCAGCCCTGACCTCACCGACGAGAAGCGGCCCATGAATCTCTACGGTGCCGCGAAACTGGGCACGGGGACCATCGACTTCTCCGGACTGCAACTCGACGGGATCAACTCCTACGCGGCCACGCCTTCGGTTCCTGTCGATACGAGTACCAGCTTCACCGTGACGGCCTGGGCGCAAGGCGCAGCTGTGCCTGATCACAGCATGTCCGTGGTCAGCGCACCGGGCGCCACGCGGAGCGCGTTCGACGTGCGCTTCGAACCCGACCCCGCCGATCCAGCCGGTATGGGCAGGTTCGAACTGAGCCTCCCCGTGAGCGACAGCGCGGCAGCTGAGGCGAAGCGGGTGAGCAACACCGAGTTCTACGACGTCCGGGACTGGAACCACCTCACGGTTGTCTACGACGGTTTCGCCAAGGAGGCCCGCCTCTACGTCAACGGCGTCCTCCAGGAGGTCGCCTGCGGAGATGCCGATGGCGCAACCTGCCAGGAACTCATCGCGTGGGCGGACAACGTCCTCACCTTCAAGGCGACCAAGTCGCTTCGGGTGGGCGGAGCACAAGAGGACTCCACGGGCGAGTACTTCGCCGGGGCGATCGACGACGTGTGGGCTTTCCAGGGCGCGCTGAACGACATCCAGGTCAGCCGACTGGCCGGTTCGTGGTTCGACATCCCCACCGAAGTCCCCAGCGGCAACTAGCCGAACAGAATGCGGTTGGTGACCGGGCACCGCCCGGTCACCAACCAGCTACTGCCTGATACACACCCACCCACCGCGCCGGGCCCTCTCCGAACGAGCGCCCGGCGCCTGTCAGTTATGGATAAAGGAACCTCATGAAACACAGACGAATATCCTTGCCCGGAGCGAGGGCGCTACGCCGCGCCTCCCTCGCGCTGTCCACCGTGATGATCGCGACCTTGCTGCAGGCAGCGGCCGTCCCTACCTCCACCGCGGCCTCGTCCAACCTGCCTGGGGTGCCGGCATCGGAGAAGCCGATTGCTGTGACGAGAGGCGTCAAGGTCAAACCGAGGGCTACGGACAAGCAGCCCGTGCACCCGGCACGGTCGCCTCGGGCCAAGAGCCCCGCCGCGTCGCAGGCCACCGTCGTTCTTCCCCCGTCCGGGGTCACCGATTTGACCCAGGCGAAGACCCAGCCGATCGCGGTGGGCCGATCGCGAGGCGGAGATGGCACGAAGACCGGGAAACGGCGCGAGCACACGCCCGCTCAGGTCGAGTCCCGCATCCTCGACCACGGTCGCGCGACGAAGGCGGGTGTGAACGGGATGCTGTTCACCCTCCAGCCGCCCGCCCCAGCGCAGACGTCGGACGATGCACCGGCCTCGGAGGGCGCCGTTGCCGTATCGGTCGACTACACCAGCTTCGCCGAGTCGTTCGGCGGTTCCTACGCGTCGCGTGTCCAACTGGTCGAGCTCCCCTCTTGTGCGCTGACCACTCCGGATGAGGAGCAGTGCCGCACGGCGGACCCGGTTGCGGCGGTCAACAACACAGCAGAGCGCACGCTGACCGCGGACGCGGTGACCCTCAGCGCCGGGACGGCAACGGTGCTGGCCGTCACTGCCTCGGCCGGCGGTGACAAGGGCGACTACAAGGCGACACCGCTTGCTCCGTCCTCCACCTGGAAGACGAATCTGAACACCGGTGACTTCACCTGGTCCTACGACATCCCCACACCGGACGTTCCCGGTGGCCTGAAGCCGAACGTCGGACTCTCCTACTCCTCCGGCGCGATCGACGGCCGGACCGGTGGCACCAACAACCAGGGCTCCTGGATCGGCGACGGCTTCGACATGTGGCCCGGCTTCATCGAACGCCGCTACAAGCCCTGTTCCGACGACGGTGTGAAGAACGCGGACGGCAGCAAGCCGGGCGACATGTGCTGGGCGTACGACAACGCGGTCATCTCGTTCAACGGTGCCGGAGGAGAACTCGTACCGGCAGGTACGGACGAGTTCAAGCTGAAGCAGGACGACGGCACCCGGATCACACGCCTCGAATCCGCAGACCGCGGCAACGGGGACAACGACGGGGAGTACTGGCGCCTCACCTCGCCGGACGGCACCCAGTACTTCTTCGGATACAACCGCCTGCCCGGCTGGACCACGGGCAAGGCCACCACCGGCTCCACCTGGACCATGCCGGTCTACGGCGACGACACCGGCGAAGAGTGCCACGCGGCCACCTTCGCGGACTCGTGGTGCCAGCAGGCCTGGCGGTGGAACCTCGACTACGCCGTCGACACCCACGGCAACACCATCAGCTACCACTACGCCCAGGAAACCAACTCCTACGGCCGTAACCTCAAGGCCGACGACGACACCTCCTACACCCGCGGTGGCTACCTCCAGCGCATCGACTACGGACAGAAGTCCGCAGACCTGTACGCGAGCAAGCCCCTGGCCCAAGTCGTCTTCGACAGCAGCGAGCGCTGCCTGCCCGAGTCCGGCGTCACGTGCGCGGCAGACACCATCGACACCAAGTCGTTCTACTGGTACGACACCCCCTACGACCTCAACTGCAAGGCCGACACCACCTGCGACAACGGCCGGCTCTCCCCGTCGTTCTGGACCCGCAAGCGCCTGACCGGCATATACACCCAGGTACTCAAGGCTGACGGCACCTACGCCAAGGCCGACTCGTGGAAGTTCGACCACCGCTGGGGAATGGCCGACACGGACTACCAGCTGCTGCTGACGAGCATCGAGCACACCGGTGAGTCCGCCACGCCCACCATCACCCTGCCCAAGACGACGTTCGCCTACCAGCAACTCGAAAACCGCCTGGACAAAACGGGTGACGGCTTCGCCCCGTTCGTCAAGGAACGGCTGATGTCGGTCTCCGACGAGTACGGCGGCCAGATCACCGCCAACTACTCCAGCCCGGCCTGCACCTGGACCTCACTGCCGACCCCGGAAGCCAACACCACACGCTGCTTCCCCCAGTACCTCGGTGGCAGCGACTCCGACCCTGCCCAGCAGCACTGGTTCAACAAATACGTCACCACGTCCGTCACGGCGACGGACCGCATCGGCGGCGCTCCGGACCAGGTGACGACGTACGAGTACCTGGGCGATGCCGCCTGGCACTACGACGACGACGACGGGATCACCAAGGAGAAGGAGAAGACCTGGTCCCAGTGGCGCGGGTACGGCCAGGTCCGGGTCCGCACCGGCGGTCAGGGCGGCGACGCCGCCATGCGAACCCAGCAGGATTCCTACTTCCTGCGGGGCATGGACGGGGACCGCAAGGACGCGACCGGCGGCACCAAGAGCGTGTCCGTCACGCTCGGAGCCGGCGAAGGCGACCCGATCACGGACCTCGAAGCCAATGCCGGGTTCGGCTACAAGTCCGTCATGTTCGACAAGCCTGGCGGCAGGATCTTGACGAAGTCCGTCAGCAGGCCCTGGCACTACGAGACCGCGAAGAAGGTGCGCACCTGGGGCACCGTCACATCCAACCTCATCGGGACAGCCGGCACGAAGAACTGGGTCTCCCTCGACGACGGCGCGGGGACCAAGTGGCGCACCACCTCGACGGCCTCTCAGCAGGACACCATCGCCGGACGGGTCATCCAGGTCGACGACTTCGGCGACGACTCCACCGCGGCCGACGACCGCTGCACCCGCACTACCTACCCTCCGGCTACCTCCGCCAACATCCTCGACCTGCCCAGCCGGACCGAGACCGTCACGAAGGCGTGCGACGCCACGACCGACAGATCGAAGGATGTCCTCTCCGACGTACGCACCGCCTACGACGGCGGCGCATACGGTGCAGCACCGACGAAGGGTGACTCCTCCGCGGTCGCAACCCTGAAGAGCCACGACGGCACCAAGGCTGTTTACCTGGAATCCGGCGGTACCTACGACAGCTACGGCCGCCCCCTCACCTCGACCGACCTCGTTGCCGAGGTCACCGTCACAGGCGCAGGGGCACCCGTACGCACAGCCCGTACCGACGGGCGCACCACGACCACGACGTACACACCCGCGACCGGCAACACCACCGAGGTCACGGTGACGTCGCCGCCCGCGAACACCGCGGATGCATCGTCCGCGCACAACTCCGTCACCGCTTTCGACCCGGTACGGGGCGTGCCGGTGAAGCAGACGGACCTGAACAACAACGTCACCGAGCTGACCTACGACGCGCTGGGACGCAGCATCAAGGTATGGCTCGCCGACCGACGCACCTCACAGGTCCCTTCCCAGGAATTCGTGTACACCGTTGAGGAAGGCACGGTTGCCGTCGCGACGAAGACACTGAACAACAGCGGCGGACAGATCGCCTCCTACGCCCTCTACGACGGCTTCCTCCGAGACCGCCAGACACAGACTCCGGGCCCGATCGGGGGCAGCATCGTCACGGACGTCTTCTACGACGAGCGCGGCCTCGCCACCAAGTCCTTCGCCCCCTACTACGCCACCAGCAAGCCGGGCACCCAGATACTCCAACCCGAAGACGCCGAGAGCGTCGAAACACAGACACGAACCACGTTCGACGGCCTCAACCGCGCGGTCGAGACACGACAGATGGCCGGAAACGGAGATGGCGGAGCGGTCCTCAACACCACGAAGACCATCTTCGGAGGAGACCGCACCACCGTCATCCCGCCCGCGGGCGGGACCACGACGACCACTCTCACCGACGCGCGAGGCAACACCGTCGAGCTGCGGCAGCACCACGGCCGCACGGCTGACACGCCCTTCGACTCCACCCTCTACACGTACACCCCCCGCGGTGAGCTCAAGACGGCCACAGAGCCGGGCGGAAACAGCTGGAGCTACCAGTACGACCAGGTCGGGCACCAGACAGTCGCCACCGACCCCGACAAGGGAACTACCCACACCACCTATGACGACCGCGGGCAGGTGACCTTCGTCAAGGGAGATCGCACCGACGTCCCAGGCCTTGCCTACCTCTACGACAACCTCGGCCGGCAAACCGAAGTGCGAGAAGGTTCCGCAACTGGACCACTGCGCACCAAGCAGGTCTACGACACGGTCGCGTCCGCCAAGGGACAGCTTGCTCAGTCCATCCGCTACGTCGGCGGCATCGCCTACACCTCCGCAGTGACGTCCTATGACCGGCTCTACCGCCCGGTTCAAACTTCCATTACCATCCCGTCCTCAGAAGGCGCACTGCAGGGGACGTATAGAACCGGCACCGCCTACTTCCCCTCAGGGCTTCCCCAGACCGTCAGCTATTCCGCAGCCGGCTCACTCGCGGGCGGCTCCTTCAGCTACACGTACGAAGACGGCACGCTCCGTCCTCTCACGGTCTCCGGCGAGGGCATGACGTCCAGCGCCGCCTACAGCCTCACCGGCAAGCCCATGCAGTACCAGATGGGCCTCACCGCAAGCGCCCTGAGGACTCAGGTCACCAACACGTACGAGTGGGGCACCCAGAGACTGGCCACCTCGCGCGTCGACCGCCAGGACCAGCCTGGCGTCGACCGGTACGCGACCTACGGCTACGACGAATCCGGCAACGTGCTCTCGATTGCGGACGTCTCCCGGTCCGGAACCGACAACCAGTGCTTCACCAACGACTACCTCGGCCGCGTAACCGAAGCCTGGACGCAGCCCACCACCACGTGTGAAACCGCCCCGACGGCAAGCAAGGTCGGCGGTGTCGCGCCTTACTGGCAGACCTTCACCTACGACGAGTCCGGCAACCGCGCCACCGAGGTCAAACACGATACGGCCGGCGACGCCACGAAGGACGTCCGACGGACCTTCGACTACCCGGACCCCGGCACGCCCCAAGCCCACTCCCTCAGCTCCGTCACCACGACGAACTCAGCAGGCACCGCCACCGACACCTACGACTACGACGTCAACGGCAACACCACCTCCCGACCCGGCCAGGACCTGAACTGGGACGCCGAAGGACATTTGGCCAGCGTCACCGAAGGCGCCAAGACCACCAGCTACCTCTACGACGCCTCGGGCAACCGGCTCATCAGCCGAACCCCCACCGAGACCACCCTCTACCTGGGTAACCAGGAACTCACCCTCACCCCCGGGGCCACCAAAGCGAAGGCCACCCGGTACTTCGACCTCGGTGGAGGCAACACAGCCATCCGGGCCGACGACGGCACCTTCTCCTTCACGATCGCCGACCAGCACGGCACCGGCGAACTCGCGGTACGGGCATCGGACCTGGCCCTGACCCAGCGCCGCACCCTGCCCTTCGGCGGAACCCGAGGACAGACACCCGCCGCCTGGCCCAGCACCAAGGGCTTCGTCGGCGGCACCGACGACACCAAGACAACCGGCCTCACCCACCTCGGCGCCCGTGAATACGACCCCGAACTCGGACGCTTCATCTCGGTCGACCCCCTCCTCGACCTCACCGACCCCCAACAGATGAACGGATACACCTACGCCAACAACAACCCCGCAACACTCTCCGACCCCAGCGGCCTCCGACCGGACGGACCAGTAGGCGGCGCCTCCTACAACGACGAACGGGAGACCTATTCAGGAGAGGGGGCCTACAACAACAGAACCGCCGGCAGCGGATACTTCCTGGACTACTACGGCGGCTGGAGTTATCGACACGTCACCCATTTTGCCGTGCGGTCGAAGATCGGTGTCGTGACGACCATCTCTCTGTCGGCAAGAGCTAAAGCGAAGAAATCCGAGCCCAAGGAAAACGTCACCTTCCATGTGGAGGATGCCGAGGTCCCGGACAACTTCTACACCAGGTACATCGGGCCCGTTGTCGGTGCCGTCGTTCTGCCAGATGTCGATTCCTGGGCAGCATGCATCGGCGGAGACATGGTGTCATGCGCATGGAGCGCCACCGACATCCCCTTCCTCAAGTGGCTGAAGGCAGCCAAACTCCTCAAGGCGGGGAAACGCACCGAAGAAGCCGTCGACGCAGTCGAAGATGTCGCCAGCGCATGTAAGCGGACACACAGCTTCCTCCCCGGCACGAAGGTCCTCCTCGCCGACGGCACCACCAAAAACATCGAGGACGTCGACGACGGCGACAAGGTACTCGCGACCGACCCCCTCACCGGCGAGACCACTTCCGAAGAAGTCGTTGACACGATCGTCACTAAGGACGACAAGCACTTCACCAAAATCACCGTCAACACAACCGACGGACGCCAAAGTGTAATCGCCACAGACACGCACCCGTTTTGGGAACCCAACCAGAACCGATGGGTCGACGCCGGCAGCGTCACGCCAGGAGATCTGCTGCGCACAGGAAGCGGCGACACCATCCAGGTTGTCGCTGTGCTCCACTTTGCGAAGCGGCAGCAGACCTACGACCTGACTGTCGACCGCCTCCACACGTACTATGTGCTGGCAGGGGACACGCCGGTCCTCGTTCACAACAGTAACTGTGATGTCATCTCCGGTTCCCTTCCAGGGGAGAAGCTTGCGCAGAAATTGCGGCTGGAGTCGGCCAACTCGCCTTTCACTGAGAGTGGCCAGCTGACACCTGATGCGATCTCCGGCTCCAGGTTGGCAATGCCTGGAACCAAGATGGGGAACAAGGAACTTCAAGCTCGATTCGCGGAACGTGGAGGTGCTTCACAATGGGGCAAGTACAGCACCGAGACGCATCAAAGCCCGTACGGTGATTACCAAGTGCATTACTACATGAACCGAGTGTCTGGTGAGGTCATGTACGACTACGACTACAAGGTCGTCATGAACCTCAGAGGGAGCGCCCCGTGAAAGTGAGGTTCACCGGCGTCGAGGGTCACGAGCAGAGTGTGCGTCAGGGGGCGGATGCCCTGCGTCAGGGGCAGGTGTACGTGGTCCTTGAGGCGTACTGCCAGACGGACGGACCGAACTACTTCAGGATTGAGTTCCGTAGAGGCGAACTTCCGCCCCTCTTTGACTCGCGACTCTTCGAAGTGGTTGATTCAGAGGTACATTCATCGTGGACCGTATCCACAGAGTGGGACGGATCGCTCACTATGGCACCTGCAGCCTGGCAAGTTCCGGGGTTCTGGGAGGAATTCATGGATCACTCTCCTGGTGTGATCGAAATCTATGACCTCGGTAGAGATGCCATGATGCTGGGATCTGAATAGCTAGAGATGCCAGCGAGCACACCGCCTCACGGTGGCGATACCTGAATAGGTGGAGCCTATTTCTGCTGGCAAATCTGGAGCCCGACAGGTGACACCTGTCGGGCTCCAGTGCTGTCTGACGGCAGTGGTTGACGGCAACGTCAGCGGACGAGGGCGGCACAGGGCGGCGGTTCATCGCCGTCGCCGATGGCCGTCTCAGTGATCGCCGGGCCATGGAGTGCGATGCCGAGAGTGTCGATGGCGTCGCGCTGGAGGCGGAGTCGGACGTGGGCGTAGACGGTGGCGGTGACGCCGATGTGGGCGTGGCCAAGGAGTTCCTTGATGACGACGAGCTCGACGCCCTGTTCCAGGAGCAGGGTGGCGGTGGAGTGCCTGAGGTCGTGGAAGCGGATTCGGCGGAGGCCGGCGCGGCGGAGGAGGGTGGTGAAGGCGCGGGTGAGGTTGGTCGGGTCGATCGGTGTGCTCTGCACCGTGGTGAACACGTGCCCGCTGTGCTGCCACGTGGTGCCCGCGGCCTCGCGTTCGCGCTGCTGCTCGTGGTGGAGCTTCAGGGACTGGAGACACCGCGTGGGGAGGGTGATGCGGCGTTCGGAGGCCCGGGTCTTGGTGGGCAGCGTGGTGAGTCCGCCTGCGGCGGTCCGCTGAAGGGTACGGCGGATGGCGGCGGTGCCCCGGTCGAGGTCGAGGTCTCCCCAGCGCAGGCCGAGGAGTTCGCCCTTGCGGAGTCCGGTGTGGAGGGCGAGTTCGAACAGCGTGTGCAGCCGGTGACCTCCCGCGGCTGTGAGGAACTGGCGGGCTTCGTCGGCGGTGAGGGGTTCGAAGCGTCGGGGCCGGGGTGTGCCGGTGCGGACGTTGCGGGCGACGTTGCGCGGGATCTCCTCCTCGCGGACGGCGTGTTCCAGGGCGGACTTGAGTACGGAGTGGATGTAGGTGAGTGTCAGCGGGGAGAGCAGCTTGCGGCAGCACTGTCCGACGGCACAGCAACGGGCCTCATCACGAGCCGTATCGATGCCACGCTCACAGCACTGGCAAGTGGTGCGGAGCTGGTTGAGCCAGGTGCGGACATCCTTGGCGGTGAGCTTGGTGAGCTTCTTCTTGCCCAGGCCGGGGATGAGGTACCGGTGGACACAGGCGGCGTAGCGGGTGTGGGTGGTCTCGCGGAGGTGGTGGACGGCGACGTTCTCCAGCCAGTACGTCAGGTACGCGGCCACGCTGCCCTGCGCGGAGGAGATGGGAAGGCCGCGGTTGCTGGCGGCGATCTTCTTGGTGAGCTTGGCCAGGGCTTCCTTGCGGCTGGTGCCGTAGACACGGACGCGGCGGCGGGTGTTGCCGGGGGCGAGGACGTATCCGGCGGCCTCCCAGCGGCTGTCCTTGCGCTGGTAGACGGTTCCGTCACCGTTGGCGCGGACGCTGCGGGAGGCGGGAGTGTCGCGGGGCGTGGTCATTAGGCGGCTTCCTGGTCGAGGCGGGTGCGGATGAAGTCGGTGAGGGCATGGGTGGGGATGCGGCGGGCGCGGCCGAGGGTGATGGAGGCGAGCTGGCCGGTGCGGAGGAGGGTTGTAGACGGCGGAGCGGCCGAGCTGGAGGCGGGCCATTACCTGGGGCACCGTGAGCAGGTCCAGCGCCGGTGCCGCCTCCGCACAGGGGACTGCGAGCGGGGGGCGAGGCCATCAGCAGCCCCCTTCGGCCGTGAACTGCCGTTCCAGTTCCCTGCGGTGCCAGACGTGGGCGGCGAGGAGGGCGGCGCCGGGGCTGTAGCCGGTGCCGAGGTAGGCCCAGTGGCCGATGACGAGGGTGGTGTCCGGGTGTGCTCGGGCTGGCCGGCGTGGGCGCGGGTCTGTTCGGTGCGCCAGGCGCGGCGGGCGGCGCGCAGCGCGCCGAGGGTGGTGGAGTAGTGGCGGGACTTGGTGGAGAAGTGGCCCCGGAAGCCGAGCATGTGTGCCCACTTCCAGAGCTTGAGTGCGGCGAACTCGGGCAGCTTGCCGAGCTCCCAGCAGGTGCGGATCATCTGCCGGACGTGGCGTGCAACGGCGAGCCGGGGCAGTGGGAGGGCCTGCCCGGTGCCGTCGCACGTGGTGCAGGGGAGCGGGGTGCCGTGGGGCAGGAGGGTGGCGCCGCGGCCCTGGCAGGGGCGGCAGTACAGGGCGCGGTCGAGGGTGCCGGAGGCGTCGGCGGACTTGGTGGCGTACTTGGCGACGTAGGCGGCGACCGCCTGGTCGGTGAGTTCGGTTTCGGTGCCGAAGGCGGCGATCTCGCGTACGTCGAGCTGCTGGCCCCAGGTGAGTTCGCGTTCCCCGAGCGCGTCCGAGGTGACGGAGATGCGGGCGCGCGGTGCGGCGGCGCGGATGGCGTCGGCGAGCACGGCGACGGTGGCGTACGAGGGCGGGGGCTGGGTGCTGCCGTCGGGCCCGTCGAGGCGGATCACGGCGTGGAAGTGGACCAGGCCACGCTTCTGGTACTCGGCAACCTTGGCGAAGGACACCCGCAGAACCGTGCGGGCGGCCTTCTGGGTGAGGCCGAGCCGGACGGCGAGCTCGCGGCGCAGGTAAGTGGTGAAGCGGGCCCACAAGGCTCCGGCGTGGGCGTTGAAGAGGACTGCACCCGCGTAGTCGTACGTCACCGGATTGAGCGGTGTGCCGAGCAGTGGGTCCGTGGGCTCGTGGCGGATTCCGCAGCGGCAGGGCCGGGCGTCGGGGCGGTTGTGGACGGGGCTGAAGGAGGGGGCGGTGAGGGTGGCGAAGACGCGGGGGTGGGTGCGGACGGCGTTGGGGACGGTCTTGCCGCCGGAGAGGCCGGCCGGCGCGGATGAGGTGGTAGGTGTCGGCGGCGTAGATGCGGGAGCAGGCCGGGCAGCGTGAGGCGCGGCGGTTGCCGCACGTGGTCAGCAGGCTGCCGGTGGGCTCGTCGGAGGGGGTGTAGGTGCGCAGAACCTCACCGGTCGTGGTGTCGACGGTGGTGCTCTGGCCGGTCAGGCGTACAGGTTCGGTGCATCCTCCGAGGCGTTCGATCTGCTGCTGTGCGCGGTCGAAGTCGGGGTGGTTGACCAGGTGGAGCAGGTCCCGTACGGCGGGGCTTGCCACGTGGCGCAGGTCCAGGGTGACCATTCGGGGCGTGTCCCTTCTGTTCGGGTGGGTGGCCCCGAGCAGCAACCAGCCAGGCAGGAAGGCGTATTGGTACTGCTCGGGGCATGACGAACCAGGCCCATGGGCGGGCGTGGTGCGGCGAGGAGGATTCGGGCAGCGAGGGCCGGGACTCAGAGCTGAGCGAGCGCTGCGGTGGCCACCGGAAGGGCGACGCCCATGCGCGTCCCCAGGTGAGCGGCGGTGATCGGTGTCCCGTGCTCGGCACAGTGGGCGTCAGCGATGCGCCGGGCCGCGTCCAGCAGTGCGGTCGGCAGAGCTGGGCCGGAGGTGGGCCGAGTCGTCTGTGTCCGGGCGAGACCAAAAAATCCTGGTGGATCGCTGGCCCCTCCGTGCTGCTCAGGCGTGAACAGACTGCGGCAACCGAATCATCCCGAGGGATCCGCCTCGCTCGCCCGCGAGACCGGGTGGCCGCACCAGTCCGGGATTGTCCGCCGTGACGCTCGTTTGACGCTCTGGCCCCCTTCAAGCTGCACATCAAGCCAAGAATGCGCCTCTGACCTCGCCTTTTCCATGGCCTGCTCAGGTCGATATCTTTCCGATGACGCACCACGTGGAGTGCGTGGCGATTCTGGAGCCGGTGAAGAAGGACGACTGAGCCGCAGACTCGGCTGGTCCGCGGCAGGGTCTCCGGGCCACCCGTGTCCGATGCCGTTTGTGCGGCCTCCGCCGGTCTCGCGGTCCGGGGCGCAACCGGCTTCTTACTCGCCGTGGCGGCGGTGACCGGCCGTCGATGGACGAGTGCGCATACCTGAGGATCCTTGAGGGCCTTGAGGTAGGCGGCCATGCGCGGCCGGTTCCTCGGCGCCGGAGCGGTCATTGCTCGCAGGAGCAGCTGCACGGGGTCCGTCAGCCGCGGGTCGGTCGACTCGGCCGGGCCGAGGCGCTTCCCGGGCGGCCTCCGCGCACTCTGCCGTACCGTGCGGCAGACACCCGAGCTGGCCGAAGAGACCACGGCCTCGGAGCCGGGCGGACGCGATGTCACGACCCGCGTCGCGAGCCTGCGCAAACTGATGTGCACCTCTTGAACCGTCGAACGGCCTCTCGGCCCCTCCGTGCGGGGGTCCGGTCGGATCAGAGGTCGGACAGCCTCGCCGCCAGCGACTGGAACCAGGCGCCGTAGGAGAACGGTTCGGGCGGTCCGACCTCCATGCCGAGTTCGGCAGCGGCCAAGGCGTAGTCGCCTTCGTCCAGGGGCAGGGCGAGCAGTTCGTGGAGCTCGCCCACGAGGCGTGCGACGAGCTGGGGATTGCTGGTGGCCGTGTAGTCGGCGACGGCGGCGTCGTGGTCGGCGAACTCGTCGACGATCTCCTGCGAGAACCAGCCCCCCAGCAGCTGCGCGGTCTCCGGAAAGCGCGCGTGCCACTCCCAGTGCGTCTGGGGGGACGAGGGCTCCGGGACGTCGCCGTCCTCGATGCTCTTCTTGAGGTGGTCGGCCAGCACCAACAGCCAGCCCCCGATCTCCCACTGCGGCTTTCCGGTGTCGGGGATCGCGTAGAACTCGCCAAGCTCCTGCCGGATGCGGCCCGGAGGGTTACGGCTGTACTCGCGCAGCTGACGCTCCGCCTCCGCGACGGCCGAGGGGCGGGTGTGCCAGGTGTGACGGAGATACGCCTCCAGCGCCCGGCTCCGCAGCTCCGGGGTGTCGTCCGCCGGCTGCCCCAGGTACGCGCGCATCACCTGGTCCAGCTCGCCGTAACGACGGTCGTGTTCGAGGGGCTTCATGGACATGTGCGGACGCCTTCTACAGGTAGAACGGAACGGTCGTGTGGACGACGAAACCGAGCGGACTCGACGGCTCGCGGCGCAGCACCACACGCGCCGCGCGGACGTCGACGGGCCCGCGCCCTGCCAACAGATCGCCCTCCAGCTGGACCCGGCCCACGGGCTCCTCGCGGGAAGGCCACGCAGCCTCGACGGTGAGGCGGGCCCGGGTGCTCTGGGCCAGCCACCGGTGGACGGCCTGCTCGTTGCTGGTCACCACCTGCTGGGTGGCCCATTGGGCGGTCTCCCGGTCGGGGTATGTGGCGGAACGATTCAGCACGCGGACATCCTCTCAAATCAGCCGTTCGGCACTGTGCCGGGCCGCTCGGCCGCCATTCGGCAGGCCGACGGATCAGTAGTCGGCGAAGTTCCAGAACATGCCCACCTCGGCGTCCGTGACGACCACGAGGCCGTAGTCCTCCGAGTAGACGCTCAGCGGGCTGTGTCCCCAGTTGGGCGTCGTGAAGTCGAGCGTGCCGGGCACGGAGCCGGGCCTGTCCACGTTGGTGTGGAAACTGGCCCCGTCCCCAAAGCGCGCGAGGATCGTACGAGCCATCACCCGCAGTTCCTCCTCGCTCTCCGCGAAGCGCCGCAGGTTGGACAGCCTGCAGCCGTCGTCCGTGAGCGCGAGGAGCAGGTTCTCGGCACTGTCACGGTCGATCTCCCGCAGGCGCTCCGCGACGTAACCCGGCGGGTGGGCGACGAAAGGGTACGTGGGAGAAGCCTCGCGCTCCGGGTCCTGGGCCGCGTCGTCGAGACCGGCCCAGCCGCGGGGGTCCGGTACCCGCGCCATGAGTGCGAGGACGTCGAGGACCCAGTCCGCATGACGGCGTGGGCCCGTGGCGTCGTACGGGTATGCGTCCTCGTACAGGTGGTGAACGGCGGCTTCCCAGGACTTCTGGTCGACTGACATGTGGTGCGGGCCTTTCTGGAAACCGGCGTCAGGGCTTGTACGGCATCGACGTCATCACCGTGAACGGTGGGGTGCGGCTGCTGTCGTACCGGACGCGCGTGTCGATCCCGTTCACGCCGTACCCCTTGGCGTTTAGACCGCCCTGTTTGTACCCGGACAGCGGATCGCCCGGGTCCGTCGGCTGTTTGCTCACGCTGCGGCCACTGGTCTCGCCGTCGGGCGCCGTCGAGTAGAAGGACTGGACGGAGCCGTCGGCCGGCGGGGGTGGCCCCTTGATCCATGCCTCTATGGCGGCGTTGTTCTTGTTGAGGTTGTACTCCGTCAACTCCTCCGCGCGCTGGTAGTTGGGGAAGGAGGAGGAACTGCCGATCTTGGGCTTGCCGTACGGCCACGCGGCGGTGGGGCCGTTCGCCTGCTGGTCGCGCAGGCGCTGCGCCAGTTGCTCGTCCGTCTTGCCTACGTGCTTGTCCAACGTGTGACCGTCGCTCATGTACTCGTTGGCGGCGAGATTCAGGTCGTAGTTGCTGTTCGAGTCGACTTTCAGCCAGACCTGGGAGTTCTTGAACTGCTCCAGGGACCGCGTGCCGAAACCTTGCGCGCGGGCCACACCGGCCTGGAGCGTGGGCGCGCTCAGGTAGGCCTCGTCCAGTGGCCCCTTCAGCGCCTCCATGCGGGTGGTCAGACCCCCCAGGATGCTGGTGTACTTGTTGACGATCCCGTTCAGCTTGCCCGTGTCGAAGTTCAGCACCGTGTTGACGTCGAAGGACAGAATCAGGCCCGCGCCCTTGCCGATCACCGACGTGACGGTGCTGAGAACGCCCTTGGCGTCCTTCGGTTTGGCGAGGTCCTCCAGGATGTCCTTGGCGGCTTTCCACATGGCGCGGTGGAGCTCTTCCGCCACGTCGCGGTTCAGATCGACGGCGGCCTCCGCATACTCGCGCAGGATGGTGGCGACGGAGTCGGCCGTGTCCTTCAGGACGGCCAGGACAGGCTCGCTGCCCGTGGGGAGCCGTGGATTGCCCGGACCGGAGTTGGCGGTCTGCCCCCACTGGTAACCGCTCCGCTGCTGCCCCCCACGCGGTCCCGCCCCACAGGGCGCTGCAGAACGTCCGCATGGCGGCTTCCCAGTCGGCCTGCTGGTGGTTGGTGATGGTGCCGACGGCCTGGGTGAGCTGGTCCGCTCCCAAGGAGGCGGTGATGGAGACGTCCATCCAGCTGTGGCAGAGGGAGTTGAGGTAGTGCTGCTGGGGGAAAGGGTGGACGTCAGCCACCCTTCCGAGGCGGAAGACGTGCTTGCACAGCGGATGGAGGACGTCCCGGACGATCTCGGGGATGCCCTCCATCAGGCCGCGCAGGAAGTCGTCGCCGTCGTCGTCGCCCCACTTGATGTCGGGCACGGAGTCGAAGTTCGGTGCCTTGTCCATGACCGCCGGCCTGGGGCGCTGCTCGGCCGTCTGTCCAGGCTTCGGATGGGCCGCGACATCCGCCCGGATGTAGGCGTTGGCGGTCTCGGTGAACCCGACCGCCACGCCGCCGACGCTGACGACGGACCGGCCCCATACTTCCAGCCATCGGTTGGCTATCTTCTTGTATGCCTGAGCGAACTCCTGAGCCTCCGTGCCGGCGCCTCCCGCGTCCGGATACTTGCCCAGTCCGTCCAGAAGCGTTTTGGCGCCGCGTACGAGGAAGTCCTGCTGCGCGGCGACCCTGCCTGAGACGGACCAGAGGTCGCTCGGCTTGACGTCGATGGTGCTGCCACCCGATGAGGGGGCAGGTGCGGAGGGCCCAGCCATCAGGCACCGCCTCCCCAGCCTCCGAGTACGGACCTGTTGGCCGCGGCGTAGTTCAGATGCCCCTTCACCACGACTTCGTGGAGCCACGCCTGGGTGGCCTTGAGGTCGTCGGCGGAGTGACTCCACTTGTCCAGCTCGTCGACGAAGGTCTCGCGAGCCTCACCGTCCCAGGTCAGTACAGCCTTGGCGGTCCGCTCGTACAACGTGTCCAGTTTCTCGTTGAGAACGCGGAGTATCGCCTCCAGGTCGCCCGAAAGGCGTTGCAGCGCAGCGAAATTCACGGTGATCCGGTCTTCGTCCGGCATGGTGCTGATCCCCCTGGTTCAGACGCCCGCGAAGCCGCTATTCGTGTTGGACCGCGCCGGCGGACCAACACGAATAGCAAACCGATCATATGACCGACTGTCTGCCTCTCTCCCTTCTCCCCGCGTACCTGCGGGCATCTGTCCGTATTGCTAGGGTGCTCGCAGCTTGCGACGCACGTTCGAACATGGAGGGGGCGGCATGGGGGAAGAGCCAAAACTCGCCTATACATCCGCGGAGTTGCGAAAACTGGCGGACGATCTGGACGGCATGCGCGACTATCTCGGCGCACAGGTCAGGCGCATGGACGAGATCGTCGACAGCGTCGAGAGCGGCTGGCAGGGCCCCACCGCAACGTCCTACCGATCGCTTCACCGTGGCGCGGCGGAGGACGCCGTGCGCATCGGCCAGAAGATTCAACTCCTCGCGGAGGCGGTCCGTCTGAGCGAGGGTGGATTCACGGAGCAGGAACTCGACGCCCTTGAACGCTTTCGCGCGATCCAGGTCGACGCCGACGTCGAGGCAGCCGCGGACGCGTTGTCCACGCCGACGCCGGGAGTTCCCCGCAGCAGTCTGAAGGACTTCTGACGAACGCGAGCTCGCCCGCCCCACCCGGGTCGTAGCCGATCCCGAGCGGCGTGGACTTCGTCAGCCCGGACCCCGCCGCGTAGGACCTGTGGAGGCGGCTGCTGCCGCCCCGGGGATCACGTCGATTCACGCACCACGAGTTCGTTCGGCATGATCACCGGCGTCGCGGGGCCGCCGTCGATCAGGCCGAGGAGCAGGTGGACGGCGGCGGTCGCCTGGTCGGCCATCGGGCTGCGTACCGAGGTCAGGGCGGGGCTGGTGTAGGCCGCGGCCTCTATGTCGTCGAAGCCGACGACCGCCACGTCGTCGGGGACACGTCGGCCCGCTCGGTGAAGGGTGCGCAGGGCTCCGATCGCCATCAGGTCGTTGGCCGCGAACACCGCGTCGAGGCCCGGGTCGTCCTCCAGGAGCTGCCGCATGGCTTCGGCGCCTGAGGTCCTGGTGAAGTCGCCCAGCGCGACGATGGAGCGGCGGCCGGTGTCACGCAGGGTCCGGCGGTAGCCGTCGAGGCGTTCGCGCGCTTCGTACAGTTCGAGCGGCCCGGTGATGGTGGCGATCCGGCGCCGCCCGCGCTCCAGGAGGTGACGTACGGCGACTGCCGCTCCGCCGGCGTTGTCCAGCGCCACGTACGGCACGTCCTCGGCGGAGGTGCGGTTGAAGGACACGACGGGCAGGCCCTGCCGTGCCAGTGCGGCCGGCAGCGGATCCGTACCGTGCAGGGCGACCAGGAGCACGCCGTCCACGTGCCCGCCGGCGATGTACCGCACCACCCTGGTCCGGCTCTGGTCCGACTCCGCGAGCATGAGCACGAGCCGTTTGCCCGCTTTCTCGAGCTCTCTGCTGACGGCCCGTACCACGGCGGAGAAGAGGGGGTCGTCGGAGACGACTCCCTGGGGCGGGTCGGAGACCACGACGGCGACGGTGTCCGTGCGGCGGGTGACGAGATTGCGTGCCGCCCCGTTGGGCACGTAGCCCAGTTCGTGGACCGCGCGCATGACGACGTCCCGGATCTGCGGAGCGACCGTCGTCTCGCCGTTGATGACGCGGGAGACGCTCGATTTGGAGACGCCCGCCCGTGCGGCGACCACTTGGAGAGTGGGGCGTCTCATGCGGGTCCGTCCCCCGTGCCGCCGCCCGGGACCCTGTCGCCGCCCGGGGTCCGGCGCGGGGCGGGTTTTCTCATCGGGGCGACCTCCGGCTCTGCGTCATGGCGATGTGAGCAGCGTATCCGCAGGCCGGAGCGGCAAGGGCAGGGTCCGGGTGCCTTCCGCTCGACGCCGTCCCCTTGTCCGACGGCGTGACAACCGGCAGCTGAGAGACCGTTCCCTCAGTGTCTCCCAGTGCACACGCTGCCGCGTCGCTTCGCCTTACCGCTTCGAGTACCGAGGGCCCCTTCGTGGCTCAGAGCGCCGTCGACGGCGACCCCGGGACGCGCTGGTCCAGCGCCTTCGCGGACCCGCAGTGGATTCAGGTCGACCTCGGGGCCAGCGCCGGGATCAGCCGGGTCGTCCTCAACTGGGAGGCCGCCTACGGCAAGGCGTTCAGGATCGAGGTGTCGAGCGACGCGGTGAGCTGGACCGTCGTCCACCAGACGGCCACGGGCACCGGCGGCATTCAGAACCTGGCCGTCTCGGGCACCGGCCGTTATGTGCGCATGTACGGGACGCAGCGCGCCACGCAGTACGGCTTCTCACTGTGGGAGTTCCAGGTCTACGGCACCGCCGGCACCGGCAACCCCGGCGGCGACGCCGGCCGGCTCCTCTCCTACGGCAGGCCGGGCGCCGCTTCTTCCTCCCAGGCCGACTCGAACTGCTGGGAGTGCACGCCGGCCAGGGCTTTCGACCGGGACCCGGCCTCCCGCTGGGCCACGAGCCCCACTACGGGATGGACCGATCCCGGCTGGATCTCCGTCGACCTCGGCGCGACGGCACAGATCGACAAGGTGGTCCTGCAATGGGATCCCGCCTACGCCAAGTCCTTCCAGATCCAGGTGTCCTCGAACGGAGCCGACTGGACGCCGATCTACTCGACGACGTCCGGCACCGGCTTCAAGCAGACGCTCGCCGTCTCGGGCACCGGCCGTTATGTGCGCATGTACGGGACGCAGCGCGCCACCCCTTACGGCTACTCGTTGTGGGAGTTCCAGGTGTACGGCACCGGCGGTGATCCGATACAGGCTCCGCCGCTGCCGAATGACCCCGCGAATCCGCCGCGGCTCGTGTGGAGCGACGAGTTCGACGGTGCGGCGGGCGGCAAGCCCGACTCGACGAAGTGGAGGGCCGATCCGGGCGTCGGATCCAACAACGAGCTGGAGTACTACACCGATCACCGCAACGCCTCACTGGACGGGGCTGGGCACCTGGTGATGGAAGCGCGCAAGGAGACCACCGCCGGGACGTCGTGCCCGCCCGACCCGCTGAGCGGCAGCACCACCTGTCAGTACACCTCGGCGCGGATGAACACCGGTGCGACCTTCCAGTTCACCTACGGGCGCGTCGAGGCGCGCATCAAGGTTCCCAAGGGCAACGGCCTGTGGCCCGCGTTCTGGATGATGGGCGCCGACTTCCTGACCGGCCGCCCGTGGCCGTACAACGGCGAGGTCGACATCATGGAAATCCTCGGCAAGGACGTGAAGACCGCGTACTCGACCGTCCACGCGCCGGCGTACAACGGCGGAGGCGGAATCGGCTCGCCGTACACCCTGCCCGGGAACGCCGACTTCTCCGACGACTACCACACCTGGGCCGCCGACTGGAACAGCCGAGGCATCACCTACAGCCTCGACGGCCGGACCGTCTTCACCCTCGACAAGGATCAGGTCGAGCAGACACGCGGGCCGTGGATCTTCGACCACCCCCACTACATGATCCTCAACCTGGCGGTCGGAGGCGACTGGCCGGGCCCGACGGACGCCGGCACGCCGTTCCCCTCCAAGATGCTCGTCGACTACGTGCGGATCTATCAGTAGCCGCTGGGCTCCGGCATGAAGCACGCATTCACCCCCAGGTCTTCGCCACCGTTCTTCCCCCCCCAGCCCGTGAGGAAGTGACATGCGCAGATTTCCCGTCCCTCTGTACACACTGTTGGTGAGCGCTCTGGTGATCGTGCTGGCCGCCGCGTTGAGCCTGACCGTCTCGGCCCCGCAGGCGCAGGCCGCGACGGTCACGGTCCAGGCCGAGTCCTACGCGGCCCAGTCGGGCGTCGCCCTGGAGGCGACCGCGGACACCGGCGGCGGTCAGAACGCCGCCTACCTCGCCGACGGCGACTGGATGCGCTTCGACAACGTCGACCTCGGCGGAGCCGGCCGGCTGACGGTCTCGGCCCGGGCCGCTTCCGCCGTCGGCTCGGGCACGGTGGAGCTCCGTACCGCCGGACTGACCGGACCACTGCTCGCCGTCATACCGGTCTCCCCGACCGGCGGTTGGCAGAACTGGTCGACCCTGACCACCGAAGTCACCACGCATCCCACCGGCGCGCAGACGGTGTTCGCCGTGCTGCGCGGCACGACACCCGGCGACTTCGTCAACATCAACTGGTTCTCCTTCGCCGGTGAGGGGGACGCCACGGCGGCCGGATGGGTCCCCGTCGACCAGGCCAAGTGGAACGCGCAGCTGGCGCAGTTCCGCGCGATGACACCGGCCGCGGTGCCCGCGACCACGGTCCGGGTTCCGGAGTTCAACGCCACCTGCACCTACAGTCACTCCAAGCCGGACGATCCCATCGTTCTGCCGGGACTGCCCGGTGCGTCCCACATGCACAGCTTCTTCGGCAACAAGAGCACCGACGCGTTCTCCACTCCGGAGTCGTTGCTCGCCAGCACGCCGACCAGTTGCACCCCTGCCACCGCCGACCTCTCGGCCTACTGGATCCCCACCCTCTACGAGGGCGACAGGGCCGTCGAACCTGAGGGCATGATCGTCTACTACGGTTCCCGGCTCACGGACCCCTCGGCGACCGTTCCCTTCCCGCAGGGATTCCGCATGATCGCGGGCAGCGCCAAGACGCAGACAGCCACCCCGGCGGGATCACCGGGCCAGTTCTGGTGCGCCGGTCAGGGCGGTGAGACCGGGCGCAGCTCCGACGGTAACTGGCCGGTGTGCGCCCCCACGGCCCACCTCACCCACCAGCTGGTCTTCCCCGACTGCTGGGACGGCAAGAACCTCGACAGCCCCGACCACAAGTCGCACGTGGCGTTCACGTACGACGGCAAGTGCAGCGGCGCCTACCCCGTCGCCATCCCCAACCTCTCCTTCGTCACCAGCTACCCGACCAGCGGCAGCGCCGGCGGCTTCCGGCTGGCTTCGGGCATGGCATCGTCCATCCACGGCGACTTCTTCAACGCCTGGGACAACGCCGCTCTCGGACACCGCGTGAAGGACTGCATCAACCAGAAGGCCAAGTGCAACTCCGCCGGCACGTTCTGACCCTGTGGTCGGCATGCGTCGTGGCCTTGGCGCTTCCGGCTGTCGGCTGCACCGCGCAGCCGACGGCCGGAGCGTCGGCACCGGCCTTCAACGCCACCGACAGCGCGTGGATCCTCCTGATGATCCCCATGGCCGAGCGTGCGCGGCTCCTGACCGATCTGGCGCCCTCCCGCACGGCGGACCCGGCCCTGGCCGCCTTGGCGGCGGACACCGGATCGGCACTCCGCGCGGACCTGCGCAGCCTGCGCGCGGTACTGCGGCTCTCGGGCGTCCCCGACACCCATCCCCACGAGGGGCACGACATGCCGGGCATGGTCGGCCTCGACACCCTCCAGCAGGCGGCCGACGTGAAGGGCCAGGCGTTCGACCGGATGCTCACCGACGCGCTGCGCGCCCACTTCGCGCAGTCCGGGCTGCTCTGTACCGGCGAGCGAGCCCGGGGCCGGGCGGACCGGGCGAAGGACCTGGCCGCGGCCATCGCGAAGAGCACGGCCGTACGGGCCTCCCGGCTGGACGAGCTCCGTGGGTCACAGCCAGGGCTGTGACCGCGCAGGTGCCGGGCCGTGTACGTCCCCTGCCCGCCGGACGAAGGTGGTCCGGCGGGCAGGGGGCCCATTCGATCCGCCCGCCCGTCCGGCCCGCGTGGCAGGGGAGGGCACGACCGCGGAATTCCGTCGACGGCGAGGTCCCCGGCACGCACGCGGCGGGTTCCAGGGGCTTGCGCCGTCGCGCGGCGGCCGATGGCGTCGGTCCGCTCAGTCGGCGGCGAGCAGGTGGGCGGTGCCGATCCGGGACAGCCCCCGGATCGGCACCGTCAGAGCGGCCACCACCAGGGCGGTCGCCGCGAGCGTGGCCAGCAGGGCGGCGCCGGCGACCGTGAGCAGGTGCCCGTGCAGCACGCCCCGGCCGAGAGTCAGCACCCCGGCCAGACCGGCCACCGCACCGGACAGCCCGCCCAGCAGAGCCAGTCCGATTCCCTCGTAGAGGGTCAGCTTCGCCAGCTCCCGGCTGGTCCAGCCGGTCGCCCGCAGCACCGCGAGATCGGCCGCGCGTTCGTGCTGCGAGATGACCAGGACGTCGATGGCGCCGGCGGCGCCCAGCAGCAGGGACAGGGCGACGCTGAGATAGTCGGCCCCGCGCGCCTGCGCCACCACGGCACTGCCGAGCAACGACCCGGCGACTTCGCCCCGGAAGGCCAGCGTCAGGGCGAGGAGCACCGTGAAGGCGGCCACTCCCAGCGCCAGCCCTGCCGCACCCAGCAGGGTGCGGCCCCGCACCCGCAGCAGGTTGAGCACGGCCAGTCCGGCCACCGAACGCACCGGGCGCGCGCGACGGGCCGCCGTCACCGGGGGCCGGACGGCTTCCATCGGTCCCAGCCGGGTGGCGAGCCAGGCGGGGATCAGGCCCGCAGCCATGGCCAGCAGAAGGGCCACCGGCAGTACGAGGAGCGACTTGGCGCCGGCTCCGGGCTGTCCCAGCGCCTGGCCCAGTACGTACGCGAGCACCGCGCCCGCGGCTCCGGCGGCCAGCCCGATCACCGCCAGTTCGCCGAGGATCAGGCGGAGCACCTCGCCGCCGCTCCAGCCGAGGCAGCGCAGCGTGCCGATCTCGGTGCGGCGCGAGCGCACCGAGGCCAGCGCCGCCTGGCCGAGGAAGAGTGCGCACACGACGAGGACCAGTACGAAGAGCACCGCGCTCTTGGTGTCCACCGCCCTGAGAATGCGCAGGGCCACACCCTTGGCGACCCAACGCTCCGTCACCCGCGCCGAGGCACCCAGCGCCACCGTCCGCGGCGCGGGTGAGCTGCCGACGGTGACGTCGACCTGGAGCCGGGGGTAGGAGGCCCGGATCTTCCCGGCCACCGCGTTCACCCGCGCCCGGGAGGCGGTGTCGACGCCGGTCACTCCGGCCACCCGGATCCTGATCGCGCTGACCGGTGCCGTGTCCTGGAGGCTCGGGATCCGACGGCTCCTGGTGAGCGCGGTGATGGAGTCCATCGTCGTCAGCATGGTGGGTGGCGGGCTGACGTAGCCGCCCAGGTTGCGGTCGGGCTGCAGCGGCCTGTCGTGGAGCTTCGCTCGGGTCGCGCTGTCCTCGCCGGTGACCTGGGGCGTCTGGTACGTCTCCAACGGGGTCTCGGACAGGGGCGAGAAGCCGGAAAGTTCACCGGTGTCGTAGCGGCCGACCAGGCGGACGAAGGGAGTGGGCAGGCGGCCGGAGTCCACCCCGTCGCAGGTCCCCAGTCCGATGCAGTCCGTGGAGGCATGGCTGGTCACCTCGCGGTACTGGGTGCCCTGGTGGTTCTCCTCGGGGACGTTGCGGAACGGCTGCTGGTTCGAGTTGGTGATCCACAGGCCGGCCTTCTGCGGCGGCCGCGTCTGTGCGGCCAGGTCGCCGTCGGAGGTACGGCGGTAGGCGACCGGGCCGACCGTCCAGTAGACCCCGGTGTCGAACGAATCCTCGCCCAGCGCCTTCCGGTAGCCCTTGCTCAGATCGACCCGGGTCGTGCCCACCGCGGTGCCGCGCAGGCTTCGTACGAAGGTGCTCGCCGTCGGGTTGCCCAGTTTCGAGGGGAGTTCGGCCGGGTCGCCGATGTCGAGCCGCTCCACGGTGGCATCGAGTGCGCCGGTGGTCAGCGGGGTGTCGCTGAGCAGCGCCGGGACGTAGATGTCGTGCTGTCCGTGGACGCTCTTGGCGCCGGACACCGTCCACGGCTTGTCCCGCTCGGTGAGCATCCGGCCCGAGGCGATGGTGTCGCCCAGGCTCACCAGCCGGTCCTCGGCCACCGGGTCGATGGCGGACAGCAGCACGGGATAGCTGACCGGGACGTCGATGGTGGCCTTGTCCTCGCCGGACTGGCAGTTCATCCGCGAACTCAGGTCCGGGTCGAACGGTGACCTGTCACTGAGGTCCTCGGCGATGATGTTCGGCTTCAACGGCAGGTCCAGGCCGAACTTCTTCTTCTCGGTCTTGTCCCAGTTGAAGTAGAAGCAGACGTCGTACTTCCCCTTGATCCGGTACTGCTGGGTGTCCTTGTCGACCACACCTGTTTCCAGGGTGTCGGACTCGAAGAGGTCGTCCGACTCCGAGGCCGACGTCAGGGGGGAGCGGGTGAGGTAGACGTACTCGTCCGAGGTGCGGTAGCTGCCCAGCCCGGAGGTGAGCGTGGGGCTGATGCGCAGGATCTGCCGGGACGCGTTGCCGTCGAGGAAGCGGGACACGTCCACCGTGACGGTGCTCGCCACCATGAGGTAGCCGATGTTGGCGACCGGCGCGGCCACGTCGACCCCGGCCATGCCGCGGATGCTCCGGTACTGGTCCATGGTGATGCCGCCGAACGTGCCGGACAGGAAGTTCGGCGCGACGAGTCCGCGCTGCCGCTCCACGTCCGTCTGCGAGTCGGGCGGGCGGACCAGGACGTCGTACGCGGACCGCGCGTTCTCCCGTACGGTGCCCACGGTGGCCGCCTGGCTCGTGTTCACCGTCGCGGTCAGCAGGGTGAAACTGGTCGCCGCCACCAGAATCCCGGCGGCCAGGGCGAGTGCGCGCCCGCGCCGCCGGCGGAGCTGATCGAGAATCATCGTGATCACGGGCGCAGGCCCCCCAGCCGGTGCAGCACGTCGGCGGAGGGCGTGACCCGCTGGTCGGACACGATCCTGCCGTCCTGCAGCCGCACCACCCGGTCGCCGTTGGCGGCGACCTCCGCGTCGTGCGTGGCGATCAGCATCGTCATCCCGTACCGCTCGCGCAGTGACATCAGCAGGTCGATGATCTCGCGCCCGATGACGCTGTCGAGGTTGCCCGTGGGCTCGTCGGCCAGGAGCAGCCCCGGCCGGTTGATCAACGCGCGTGCGAGGGCGACGCGTTGCTGCTGGCCGCCCGACAACTGCGAAGGCAGGGCGTCGGCCCGCTGGGCGAGACCGACGGCTTCGAGCAGTTCCATGCCGCGCGCACGCCGGTCGAAGTCCACCCTGCGCGGCAGGACGGGGGCGAGTACGTTGTCCAGCGCGGTCAGCGCGGGCAGCAGGTGGAAGCGCTGGAAGACGAAGCCGATACGCCGCCGGTGACGGTCGAGGTCCCGGGACACCAGCTCAGCGCCGTCGATCTCGACGTGTCCCTCGTCGGGCCGGTCCATGCCACCCGTCACATGCAGGACGGTGGACTTGCCGGCGCCGGACGGCCCGGTCAGCATCACCACCTCGCCGCCCGCGACATCCAGGTCCACCTCGTCCAGAGCGGTCAGCCCCGGATACCGACGACTCACTCCGCGTAACGCCACGCTCATAGCCATTGATGCAGCCTCGCCCTCGTACATCGCGGCGTGTGCGTCGCCGCACCTGCGTCGCCGTCCCTGCATTGCGCCAATTCAGGGGTATGTTGTCACAATGTAGAAGGGACGTATATGCCGCTCCATCACGCCGTGCTCGCGCTGCTGACCCGGCGACCGAACCACGGGTACGAACTCAAGGCCCGTTTCGAGGAGGCCATCGGCCCGCAGTGGGGTGGCCTGAACATCGGTCACCTCTACCAGATCCTCGAACGGCTGGTCCGCGACGGCTATGTGTCACGTTCGCAGGTCACCCAGACCGACCGGCCCGACAAGAACCTCTACACCCTCACCGAGGCCGGCGAGGCCGAGCTGCGCTCGTGGGCGACCACCGCCTGGGTGCGCGTCGGCGGCTTCCGCGACGAACTGTTCCTGAAGCTCCTCGGAGCCTCCGCCCTGGGCCCGCAGGCCCTGACCGCGCTGATCGAGTCGCAGCGGCAGACGTACCTGTCCGAGCTCGCGGGCCTGGCGCGGCAGCGCCGCGCCCACGCCGACGAGCCGCTCGTCGCCGTCCTGATCGATGCCGCCATCGCGCACACCAAGGCCGACCTCGGCCTGCTGGACAGTGCCGCACAGCATCTGGGCCCGCTCGCGTCCACGGCACGGAGCGCGCGGGCGTCGGAGGGCTCACCCTCACAGGTGCGGGGTGACAACGACCAGGCCGGGGGCCACGGCGGGACGAGGGGGGACCGCGCCGAGTCCGCCTAGGGGGGCGCGGGGGCGCCGTTGGTGATGCCGGTGGAGTGACGACGTCCGTGCCGATGGCGTGTTCGGCCGTTCGAGAACGGGGCCGGGCCCGGTGGTCGCGCCGGGCCCGGGCCGCCCCTCGTGTCCGGCGGTGGGTGGTCCTCCGTACCACCGCGGCCGGCCTCGGCGACCTCGGCGACACCCCGGGTGCGATCGCCGGGCGTATCGTCGGCTGGGTGCTGCGACGCGTCGGCAGGCCCGGCGTCTGCAAACAGGTGCTCACCGGTGGTCGCCCGTGTCAACGGCGCGTCGTCATCGGTGATTTCGCCCGGCGTCCGGAGGCCCGGGCAAAGGCTCCCCGGAACGCCGTCGACCTGGCCGAGACACTGCTGCCCACCACCCCGGGAGTAACCCGCGCGGTGGTGATCGTCACCGACTCACCCAACTCGGCCCATGGCGACCTCTGGTGACGGGCATCGGTCCCGCCCCGGCGGCTCCCGTGCCGCTGGTTCGGCACGATCGCCGCAGCTTGCGCGGCTGGACCCAGCGGGTGGAGGAGTTCCACACGGAGGACCATCCGGACCGTCTCCATGGGGTGACCGGCGGCCGGCCGCTCCTGGCCGGCCGGACGCACCGCCTCCACGCCGAACCGGGACAAGGGGTCCGAGCGTTTTCCCGCACTCCGTTCACGGACAGTGTGCGGGAGACACGTCCTGGCCCGGCGTTCGGTCGCTTTCGTCCGGAGTCCAGGGAATCCTCACCAGCCACCCGGGCCCCCGCGTTCGTACAACCGATACGGTGATTGCGTCGGTGGCCGCGCGAATACGGTGGAGCGGCCTGCCCGGATGGACTTGGGGGAATTCGTGACGTTCGAGCAAGAATGGGCCGAACTGCGCGCGGCCGCGGCCCAGCGGACCGCCATGCAGATCGACAGCATCCCGGCCGACGGCGGCGGCGGAGGCGGCGGCAGCGGGGATCTGGTGGTCAATGACGACGAGCTCGGCGCCATCGGCAATGAGGCTTTCGGGCTGCGCAATCGGCTGACGAAGGAGGGCAACATCGCCCGCAATTCGACGGCCGACGCGGCGACGGCGCTGACCAGCGGGAACTTCACGTGCGGTTCCGCCGTGCTGAAGGTGAACGACGCCTGGCAGGACCACCTGAAGACGCTGCTGGATTCCTGTGCGCAGATCTCGAACCACCTCGATTACACCAAGGCCCAGCACGCCAAGGACGAGGCGAAGATCGACGGGGATCTGACGAAGATATCCGTGCTCACGGAATACATGAACTAGGGCTCGGGGGAGCACGCACATGCTGAAGTACGAGGACATAGTCGACGCCCCGGTGGCGAAGTTGAAGGCCGCCGCCGACGACTGGTCGGAGATGGCGGGAAAGCTGGAAAAGCTTGCCGCCGACGCCACCAGTGGGATGAAGGCCAAGGCGGACGGGGCGTCCTGGGAGGGCGTCAACGCGGGGGTCACCAAGGAGTTCATCGGCAAGACGGCCAAGGAGTTCTCGGACGCCGCGGCCGAGGCCAAGGGTGTGAAGGCGGTCCTCGAGGACGGCTGCGCGGCCATCAAGAAGGCCAAGGACGAGCTGGTCGCCATCCGGGACCACGACGGTCCGGCGGCCGGCGTCAAGGTGGACGGCAGCGGCCAGGTCTCGGCGCGGCACCCGGTGTCCGAGATCGCCGGCCAGCATCACGACCCCGACTACCCCGACCTGCTGCGGCAGGAGAGGGAGAACATCGCGTCGTGGCAGAAGAAGATCGACCTCATCGTCGACAACTGCAACGACGACGACCTCGCCTTCAAGAACTCACTCGACGCCAACTTCGGTGCCCGCAAGGACTTCAGTGCCCCGAAGTACACGAAGCTGGACCAGGAAGAGGCGGACCGTGCCGCCGCACTGGCCGCCAAGGGCCGGGACCTCACGCACACCGAGCTTCAGCAGCTCAACGAGCTTCTGAAGGACAACAGTTCGTCGCCGGAGTTCTCCAAGGACTTCTACCAGAAGCTGGGACCCGAGAAGTCACTCGCGTTCTTCGGCCAGCTCTCCACGGACACGTACGAGTACGGCAAGGTCGACCCGGAGCGCCTCAAGGACGTGCAGGAGCTCCAGAAGAACCTCGGCCTCAACCTGGCCACCGCCTCGCACGACAAGGAGTTCACCGACAAGTGGGGCCCGGAGCTCCGCAAGTTGGGTACGGAGCGCGTTCCGCTGGCCAAGAACGACTACAACGGGCCGTTCGGATACCAGCTGCTCGGCGGGATCATGCGGTACGGGAACTACGACGCGAAGTTCCTCAACCCGATCGCCGAGCACGTGGCGCAGCTGCACCAGAAGGACCCGTACATGTTCGCCGACAACAAGGTGGTGAACAGCCCGTTCAAGAACCCGTTCAACCCCTCCGGTGAGAACGGGGCGGGCTACGACCCGACCACCGCCATGCTGGAGGCGCTCGGCAACAGCCCTGAGGCGGCGAAGAAGTTCTTCACCGACACCCCGACCGCGTACAACGAGGACGGTACGGTCAACACCGGCGGCAAGGCGAACCTGGGCAAGAACATCGACAACTACCTCGACTTCTTCGGCAACGAGAAGTGGGAGTCCTTCCCCGACGTCAACTCGCTGGACGACAAGGAGCTCAAGGCGTCGCTCGACCAGATGCCCGACGCCCTCGGCCACGCCCTGGAGGCGGCGACGCTCGGCTACCCGGACGGGCAGCCGGACGCCGGTGTGGTGCGGGACGAGGACAACGTCAAGGTCATGCAGAAGGTCATAGAGAAGTACGCAGCGGACCCGAAGCTGCTCAAGGACAATGCGGCGATGTCCGACAGCCTGGGCACCATGGGTGCCGGCTACATCAACGACATCAACTGGGCGCTGGACAAGAACGACTCGGGCAGCGTTTTCGCTCCGGGTGAGGGCAAGGGCGCGCACCTGGACTTCGGGGACACCGTGGACGGGAATGGGCGAAGTGTGGTCCGGGGCTTCCTCAGCACTCTTGGCCAGCACCCGGACGCCTACGCGACGGTTTCCACGGCGGAACAGGCCTACACCACCAGCGCCCTGGAACAGACGGTGGGTTCGGACGGAAAGATTGACGAGGGCTCTGCCAGGGCGACCGTGCGCGTGGGTGCCGAGGTGCAGGGCATGCTCGACCAATCCCGGGCCGATCAGGTGGAGGCGACCAACCTCAAGACCCACGAGGAGTACGAGAAGGCGGTCGCCAAGCGCTCGGGCTGGGTCGAGTTCGGCGCGGCTGCAGGCGTCGCCGCAGGCGTCGCCTTCCTGCCCGCGACCGCAGCCGTCGGCGCGGCCGCTGTGCTCATCCCGCTGGCGACCGATACCGCCAGTGGTGCCGTCGAACAGGTCATGGGCCAGATGGTCGGCGACTTCTCCGACAACTCGGTGGATGCGAACGCGGACAAGCTGGATGACCTCACCCGGGAGGAGAAGACCAAGATCTACGCCGGCGGTGAGAGCATGGCCGAGACTCCGACGGAGGGGTTCTTGGGCCGGCACGGCTATAAGGACAACGACACCTTCGCGCAGGACCTGAAGGAATCGATGTTGATCGGCTACGGGGTCGGCAACGACCGGGAGAACCAGCAGGGCAACGACCCGGAGACCGACTGAGGCCAGTGAACGGCCCGGTACGCGAAAGCGTGCGGACAGCGATCGGCCGCAGCTCAGCACGTGAAGCGTGTCGCTGCGGTCATGGCCGGCACGCTGTCTCCGGTAGTCACCTGCTGCGGAGGAGACGAGGACGCGGCCACGAAAGTGGTTGACGATTGCGTGGCGGAGGGCGGCCCTTCCTCGAGAGGGGCCGCTCGTCGGCGCAGGACAACGCGTCGGGCAGGACCGACTGTTCCGGTGTGGGGCGTGAGGCTCAGCCCTGAGCGGCGCAGAAGGACGGAGCACCGTTGGAGTTGTTCGCGAACAGCACTGCGGACATGAACAGTGAATTTCGCCAGAACATGATGGAGACCGTGAGGCTCGGCCGTTCGACCGGAGACCACCGGGAGAAGGACAGAGCGGGCTCCGGAAGCGGGCTGACGAGTAGATGGGTATTGGCGGAGGGATGAGGATCGTGGGACTGGTGCGGGCAAGGCGCCTTACTGCCGCTGTGGGGTTGGTCGCGGCTCTGGGAGCCGGCGTGGTGGCCTGTGGCTCGGACGGGGAGGAGGGCAAGAGCACCGGTGACCCCTATGTGAGTGCCGACAAGGTCTGTGGCGGCCTGTTCGAAGGGCCACTGGCGAAGAAGATCGAAACGGTCACGGCGACGACCGAGTTCTTCGACAAGAGCGACGAAGGCATGGAAAAGGTCGTGAAAGCGCTGAAGGACGGATACGAGTCCGGACACAGCTCGGGCCGGGAGGCGAATCTGTGCGCGTTCAGCCACGAGGGGGCCAAGGTCGATGAGACCGCCGAGCTCAGTTTCTCCATGTACGCGCCGCAGGACGTCAAGGACCTTCGCACCGCGCCCGGCACGGAGTCATACACCATGGGGAAGAGGTCCGAGGCGAGGGGTGTCGGAGCATCGATCTACTTGGAATGCGTGAGTCCTCAGCTGAAGGGATCGAGCGAGGAGCCCCTGCGCATCCATGGGGGCTTCGCGAACAAGTCGGGCGCTGCGAACACCCGCGAGAACCGGGACGCCAATGTGGAGATCCTCCACGCCGGCGCCCTGTCCGTGGTGAAGAAGCTCGGCTGCGAGGACAACGCAGGGCTGCCGGAAACTCCCGTCCTCACGACGAAGTAGATGGAGAGCCCATGTTGAGGAGGACCTGCGTCGGCTCAATGACCGCCGTGGCTCTGCTGGCCGGGGCCACCGGCTGTGGCGGAGACGAGGACCCGGCGGCGAAAGCGGCCGACAAGGCGGTGGCGGGGACGGAACTCTGCGGCGGCAACGCCATGTCCGCCGACGCGGCCAAGGCGCTGAAGGTGATCACGGGGGAGTCGCGGCTGGAGGCTTCGGGAAAGGAGTACTCGATCGCGAAGGCCGCCAGCGCCCTGCGGGAGAAGTTCATCACCGAGAGCGTCGGCACGGGGGACATCTGCCGTGTCTTCACACCCGTCGGTACGCCTGAGATCCAGCTCAGGATCACCTGGAATCTGGAACGCGACGCCTCGACGGGCAAGATGGGCTCGGAGTACACCGAGTTGAAGATGGGCGAGGCGGCCTGGACCACGCCCGACAAGGCGCTCATCGAGTTCGCATGCCGGAGCGACAAGCTCGCCGGGTCGAATCCGGCCCACATCTCCATCGAAGTGATGCGCTGGGGCATGCCCAAGGACATCGATGACGAGAGCGGAGCGTTGAAGGACGCCTACGCCACCGTGACCCACTCCATCTCGGTGGCCATGGCCAAGGAGCTGGGCTGCGCGGAGAACGGCGGCCTCCCCGCTCAGGTCGTGCTGCAGCGGGCGTAGCCGGAACGAGCGTGATCGAGGTGATCGAGGGCGGCCCTTCCTGTACGCAGGAGGGGCCGCCCGCTCCATGCGCATGCGGTGCCCCGTGAGGACGGGGGGTCCGGTGCGGGGCGCCGGGCTCAGCTTCGGGCGGCGTACGAGACGAAGTCACGCAAGGCGGTGGGGGAGAGGGCGAGTTCGGCGCTGCGCCGGCCCTTGGAGCCGCGGCCGTGGATCGTTTGCGTTCCCTTTGCCGCCTCGCAGCCGCCGGCGGAGAACGGCCGTGGCATGCTTCCGGTGAAGGCACTCGCCGACCGGTGGGCCGTGCTCGACCCGCCACCCGCCACCCGTCGGCAGGACGGTCGTGGTCGAACTGGACCTGCCGCCGGGTACGGTCCAGGCGGCTCGACGAGGAGCCACCGGTGGCCGGTACCACCGGGCGCGGGGAGGCAGCGGTGTGGGCAACACGAGCGCAGGCGGCCGACGGGACGTGAAGAGGACGTGGCGCCGCGCCCGGCGCGCGGAGGGAACCGTCGACATCCCGGTCGGATCGGCGCAGCTCGTCGTCCCCCTCGTGCTGGGGACGGCCCTGGCGACGGGCCTGCTCTACCTGGGACAGCGCTGGACCGCCGACCCCATGACGGCCGGGGAGCTGCGCACCTGCGCGCACACGGCCGTCGTGGCCCTCGTCGGCGCACGGATACTGTCGCGCGACCGGGGCACGCGGCTCACGCCGGAGTGTCTGGAGGCCTGTTCGCCCCTCTCCCAACGGGAGCGCCGCATCCCCTGGGCGGACATCGTGAGTGTCGGCGTCCGGCGGGGCGCCGGAGTGCGCCGGGTGCGCCTTGCGCTGGTGACGGGCGAACACCTGACCCTGGCGGCCCCCGTGTCCTTCCTCGACCGCCGCTTCGACGCCCATGTCGAGGAACTGACCGCGTGGTGGGAGAGCCACCGTCGTTGAAGACGGCCTGCTGCGGAGTCGTCAGGGCCGTCCGTGCCCGCGCGGTGGCGGGCACGGGCGGCCGCAGGCCGGGACACCCCTTAGCCGACGGTCACCGTGCCGATGGTGATCCGGTGGTCCGAGCAGGCCGCGACGCCGGTGCAGGACGTCGAGATCCCGAGCGAGTCCCCGCTGTACGATCCGGCCAGCGTGCTCTCGCGGACGAAGATGAGGTCGAGCTTCGCGTTGCCCCCGCACGGCGGGGCCGAGCCGGGGGTGCCTTCCGCGGTCCACTCCCCGTAGCCGAGGCAGTTGCCCGTGTCGTTGTCGTCCAGCTCCCGGTACGCGCCGGTGTTGTTGCCGTTGTTCGGCACGTCCAGGCTCGGCGCGTAGAAGGAGTTCAGCCGGCCGTAGCTCGGCTGGGCGTTGAAGTCGCCCGCGATGAGGACCGTCTCGCCCGCGGCGTGGTAGGCCTCCAGTTTCGCCCGTACCGCCTCCAGCTGGGCGACGTTGTACGTCCCCTGCGTGGTGATGTGCGTCGTGCAGAACCGGGTTCCGGAGCCGTCGGTGAGCGGTGCGCACAGCAGGTTGCGCTTCTCGGCCGTACCGTCGTCCGGCAGCGTGATCCGGTCGGCCGTGCCGAGCGGCCGCTTGCTGAACAGTGCGTTACCGAACGCCTCGCCCTTGCACACAGAGGAGTTGCCGGCCTCGCGGCTCGGTTCGAAGCGGGCGAAGTTCTGTGCGTCCGTGGGCCAGTCCTCGGCGCGCAGCGCGGTCACGAGGGCGTCGTACTGTCCCCGGCACAGCTCGTTGAACGAGACGAAGTCCGCCGAACGGTTCACGATCGAGGCGGACGCCTGGTCGATGAGGCCGTCGGTCGTGGACCCTTCGTGGATCTTGTCCCCCGCCACGTTCCACTGCCACACGTTGTACGTGTGGGACGTCGCCGCCCCGGCCTGTGCCGCCGTCACCGGCAGCAGTACCCCCGCCAGTACCCCCGCCAGCGCGAGCCGGACACCACGTCGTCGGATGCCGTGAAGTCGCATCGTCGTTTGCCCTCCCTGTTCCTGGCACCGACCGCTCGGCGGCAGGATGCCGCATCACCGCGTCGGCGCGGGACGATCGTACGTGGCAGGTACACGCACGTGAACGGGGGATGGAGGAATGGTGAAGCCCGGTCCCGTCGTCGCCCACAGCCCGCTCACAGCCGCCCCCCGGGGACCTGCGGTCCCGGGGCGGTGGCTGCCGCTCACCCGGAGGAGTGGCGTCGCGGGAGCGGCGTCGGAAGGGTCGCGTCACACCGTCCTGATCGCCGGGTCGGAGACGCCGGGGGCGCCGGTCTCCACATGACCGGCGAACCGGCGCAGGAAGGTGGCGTCCGTGTCCGAGACGACCTGGACGTCGTACCAGCGGGAGGTCGTCCGCAGGTCGAGCGTGTGGGTGACGGTCGCGCCCGGGTTGACCTTGAAGGTCTGGACCGCTCCGCCGTAGGCGTTGGTCACCGTCAAGTGCACCGCCGTCGGACCGGAGTTGGTCATGGTGAGGTTCAGGTTCCCGCCCGCCGTCACGTGGCGTGCGGTGACCTCGGGGCCGGGCTTCGCCGCCGGGCCGCGCCAGGTGCGCAGGAAGCCGTTCGGGCCCCAGACCGTGAGATCGATCCGGTTGCCGGTGGAGGCGCTGGTGCTCCAGGTGTCCGAGAGGGTCTTGCCCGCCTCGACGGTGTACGGCCAGGGGCCGTCCGTACGGTTGCCCGAGGTGCTGTGGAAGTGGGCGCCGAGGGTGGGACCGCCGGAGAAGGTCAGGGTGAACGTGCCGGTGGAGACCGTGGCCCGGCCGTCCACGTACGGGCTGTAGCCGAGGGCGCGGGTCGGCTTCGAGCCCGCCTCCTGCTTCGGGAGGGCGCCCGCGGCCGGCGGAGTCGGGTGGAAGGACGGGTGGCGGTTCTTGTCCGGCGGCACGTATCCGGCCGTGGAGGGAAGGGCCGCGGGGGCCTTGTCCGCCCGGGTGAAGTCGAAGGCGGAGGTCAGGTCACCGCAGACGGCGCGGCGCCACGGCGAGATGTTGGGCTCGCGCACCCCGAAGCGCTTCTCCATGAAGCGGATCACCGAGGTGTGGTCGAAGGTCTCGGAGCAGACGTAGCCGCCCTTGCTCCACGGCGAGACCACGATCATCGGCACGCGCGGGCCGAGCCCGAACGGGCCCGCCGCGTAGTCGGTGCCACCCGCGTACAGATCCTTCGACACGTCCGCCGTGGACAGGCCCCAGGCGGAGGAGGCCGGCGGGTACGGCGGGACCACGTGGTCGAAGAAGCCGTCGTTCTCGTCGTAGGTGACGAACAGCGCGGTCTTCGCCCACACCGCAGGGTTCGAGGTCAGCGCGTCCAGGACCTGAGAGATGTACCAGGCGCCGAAGTTCGTCGGCCAGTTCGCGTGCTCACTGAAGGCCTCGGGGGCGGCGATCCAGGAGACCTTCGGGAGGGTCCCGGCGGTCACGTCCGCGCGCAGTCGGTCGAAGTACGTGCCGCCCGACTTGACGTCGGTGCCGGTGCGGGCCTTCTCGTAGAGCGGGCTGCCGGGCTGGGCGTTGCGGTAACTGTTGAAGTAGAGAAGGGAGTTGTCGCCGTAGTTGCCGCGGAAGGCGTCGTTGATCCAGCCCCAGGACCCGGCGGCGTCCAGGCCGTCGCCGATGTCCTGGTAGATCTTCCAGGAGACCCCGGCCGACTCCAGCCGCTCGGGATAGGTCTTCCAGCCGTAGCCGGCCTCCTGGTTGCCGAGGACCGGGCCGCCGCCCGTACCGTCGTTGCCGGTGTGGCCCGACCACAGGTAGTAGCGGTTGGGGTCGGTGGCTCCGATGAACGAGCAGTGGTAGGCGTCGCACACGGTGAAGGCGTCGGCGAGCGCGTAGTGGAACGGGATGTCGTTCCGGGTCATGTGCGACATGGTGGTGGCCGTCTTGGCCGGTACCCACTTGTCGTACTTGCCCTTGTTGTAGGCCTGTTGGCCGCCGGACCAGTCGTGGTTCAGCCCCTCCAGGAACTGCATTCCGAGGTCGTCCACCTGCGGGTTGAACGGAAGGACGTCCTTCGTCCCGTCGGACTGGTGGAAGACGGACTTTCCGTTGTCCTGGAGCACCGGCCGGGGGTCCCCGAAGCCTCGTACCCCCTTCATCGCCCCGAAGTAGTGATCGAAGGAACGGTTCTCCTGCATCAGTACGACGATGTGCTCGATGTCCTGGATGGTTCCGGTACTGCCCTGCGCCGGAATGGCGGCGGCCCTCGCGATGCTCTCGTTCAGCATCGTGAGGGCCGCGGTACCTCCGGCGATCCGCAGAAACCTGCGACGGTCCAGTTCTGTCATGGGTGACGGCTCCGGGGTGAGGGGGGACGGGCGGTGAGGGGTGCCCCAAGAACAGCGGTCTCTCCTTACGGGGCGGGGGCGGGTTCGTGACCCCACGCCGTACGGCCGGCGAACGGAGATCCCTTCGTCGCGGGGTGGACTGCCTCGCTGAGCATTTCGAACCGGACATCAGGGGTACATGCTCGGCGGAGGCTCCGAAACCGCACCGCACGGCCGCCCACCGCCCGCCTGCCCACTGCCCGGCCGCCCGGCGGGAGGGGCACATCCCGGCCACTTCGACGACGCCCGCCCGTGCGCCGACGCGTGCCGCACTACGATGCCACCGGGGGAACTCGGCCGACCGGCAGCTGAGTTGGACGCCGGACGGGCAACACGCCGGACGGGCAACACGCCGGACGAGGTCCCCCGCCGTCCCGTTCCGCTGTCCGCCAGGAGCACCGAGTGCCGTACACGGCCGAGATCAGCCGCAGCAATCCGACGAGCATCATCTTCCTCGTGGACCAGTCGACCTCCATGAGCGACCCCATCGGTGGTGAGCTGCCGCAGCAGAAGGCCGACGTGGTCGCCGACGCCATCAACCGGCTGCTCACCGAGCTCTCGGTCAAGTGCGCCAAGGAAGAGGGCGTGCGCGACTACTTCCACGTCGCGGTCATCGGCTACGGCGCCACGGTCGGTTCGGCGTTCGCGGGTTCGCTGGCGGGGCGGGACATCGTTCCGCTGAGCGAGGTGGCCGACAACCCGGCCCGTGTCGACGAACGGGCCAAGAAGGTGTCCGACGGCGCCGGCGGCCTGGTCGAGACGACGGTCGCCTTCCCGTTGTGGATGGACCCGGTCGCCCACGGCGGCACCCCGATGAACCGCGCCCTGCGGTACGCCGCGAACCTCGTCGCGGGCTGGACCGAGCGTTATCCGGCGAGCTTTCCCCCGATCGTCATCAACCTGACGGACGGCGAGTCGACCGACGGCGACCCCACCGCCGCCGCCGAGGCCGTCACCGCGCATGCCACGGCCGACGGCGCCGCGCTCCTGTTCAACCTGCACGTCTCCGCGGCGGGCGGGACGCCCACCGCGTTCCCCGACACGGCCGACGGGCTCCCCGACAGCTACGCCCGCACCCTCTTCTCCATGTCGAGCCCGCTGCCGGGCCACATGCGCGCGTACGCCGCCTCACAGGGCCAACGGGTCAGCGACACCACCCGCGGATTCGTCTACAACGCCGACATCACCACGGTCGTGCAGTTCCTCGACATCGGCACCCGCGCCACCGAACTGCGGTGAGCTCCTCCCCGTCCTGCGTGTACGTCACGCACCTGGTGGCGCCCAAGCACGGGAGTACGGAGCCGGAGTGCGAGGACGCCGTCGCCGTGCTGCCCCGATGCTCGTACGACGACATGCTCCAGGAGCCCCTCACCGTGGGTGTGTGCGACGGGGCCACCGAGAGCGTCCTGGCCAAGGACTGGGCCCGGCTGCTCTCCCGCGCGGCGGCCGAGCACGCCATGGAGCGGCCCGAAGTGCTGTGCGGTGGAGCGGCGTTCGAGGAGTTCGCGGGCTACGCCGTGGACCGCTGGGAGCCCTGGCTCGCGCGGTACACCCGGGCGCGCGTCGAGGACGGACGCCCGCTGAAGTGGTACGAGCACACCAAGCTCGCCGCGGGCGCCCACGCGACCCTGCTCGCCGTGCGGGTCGACCCGGTCGCCGGCCCGGACGGCGACGCGCCCGGGGCCGCCTGGGAGTGGCGGGCCGCCGCCCTGGGGGACACCTGCCTCTTCCATCTGCGGGACGACCGTATGGTGCGCGCCTTCCCGGTGGAGTACGCGGAGGAGTTCGGTACGGCCCCCGGCCTCTTCGGCAGCCGCAACCACGACGCCGCCCTGCTGGCCCGGCGCACCCGGTTCGAGGAAGGCCGGTGCCTGCCGGGCGACCGGCTGTTCCTGATGACCGACGCGCTGGCGGCCTGGTTCCTGTCCGCTCCTGAAAAGTCAGTCGCCGTAGGGCAGTTGCTGGAGTTCGCCGGCCCCGACGACCTGGACGCGTTCACGGTCTGGCTCGACGGCCTGCGCAGGAGCGGCGAGTTGCGCAACGACGACGTGGCCGTCGTGCGGATCGACTTCGAAGGGCGGTGAACGTGGCCACGCCCCCCGGTGCGCAGCGGCAGTTCCCCAGCGGCGCCGCCTACGCGGAGGCGCTCCAGCACACCCAACTGTGCTTCCGGCACCCGGAACTTCGTGGAGCGAGACCCGAGTTGACGAAGCTCGGCATACCGCGCGCCATCTCCGGAGCCTTCGCGAGCGTCTTCTCACTGACCTCCGCCACCTCGGGGCAGCGGTACGCGGTCAAGTGCTTCACCCGGCACGTTCCCGACCAGGAGCTCCGCTACCGGGCCATCAGCGACCGGCTCGCACGCCTGAACCCGGCGGAACTGTCCCAGCCGTGGAAGCTCGGCTTCGAGTACCTGCCCGACGCGATCATCGTGGGCCGGGAGTACTATCCGGTCCTCAAGATGGAGTGGATCGAGGCCGTCACCCTCTCCTCCTGGCTGGACGACCACTTCACCGACCGGTACGCCGTCGACCGGCTGGCCGAACGCTTCGCGTCGCTGACCCGCGATCTCTCGGACCACGAGATCGCCCATGGCGACTTCCAGCACGGCAACCTGCTCGTCGCAGCCGACGACACCTTCCGCCTCGTCGACTACGACGGCATGTACGTGCCGGAACTGTCCGGGCTGGGCGGCACCGAGCGGGGGCACCGCAACTACCAGTCGCCCCTGCGGGGGAACGACGACTTCGGCGCGCTGCTCGACCGCTTCTCCGCCTGGGTCGTCTTCCTGTCGCTCAAGGCCGTCGCCGCCGACCCCGCCCTGTGGGGCCGGCTGCACGAGCCCAGCGGCGAGTTCCTGCTGCTCACCGAGGACGACTTCAGGAACCCCGTCGGCTCCACCGGCCTGCGGACCCTGCTGGCCCACCCCGACCCGACGGTGAGCGGTCTCGCGGAACAGGTGAAGTTCCTGGCCTTCCAGCCGCTGGAACTGCTGCCGCCGCTGGCGGGGGCCGCGGTGCCGAAACAGCGGACCGGAGCGCCGGCGGGCGCGGGCTCCACCGCGTCGGCAGGTTCCACCCGGACGGCCGGTACGGGTGGGCTGCCCGGCTGGATGACCGGGCACGTCGCTCCGCCTGCCGCGCCCTCCTCGCCCGCCGCGGCTCCCTCGCCGGCCGCCCCCGCCGCACCCCCGTGGGCCGCTCCCGCCACAGCGCCGGACACCTTCCGCGTCCGGACGCCGTGGGATCTGGCGGTGGCGGTGTTCTGGCCGGTCGCGCTGGCCGTGGCCGTGCTGATGGTGGTCGGTGGCCTCCCGGCCGTTCCCCTCGGTCCCGGTGTGCCGCTCGTCCTCGCCGCCGCGTTCACCGCGTTCGCCCGGGGCCGCCGGACGGAGTGGACGCAGGCCAAGGCGGCGCTCCGCCGACTCGAAGACGAACTCCTCCGGTTGGGAGATCCGGCCGAGGCGGCCGAGAAGCTGCGCGCGGAACAGGCGGCGCTCGACGCGGCGGAGGCGGGCCGGAACGCCGCCCAGCCACAGGCCAGGGCCAGGCTCACCGCCGCGTACCACAACGAACTCAAGGAAGCCGAGAAGCGCAGGATCGCCGCCCTGCGCGACCTCGACAGCCGGATCGGCAGACTTCCGGAGGAGCTCCGCAAAGCCCTGGACCGGGCGCTCACCGACAAGCAGTCCGCGTACGTGCAGGACCACCTCCGCCGGACCTCGATCGTCCAGACCCCGCCGTACGGCATCGGCCCGAAGCTCGCCGCGCGGCTCGCCTCGGCGGGCATCCGGACCGCCGCGGACTTCACCGGCGCCCGGATCGTACGGACCGGGCCGCGGCGCTACCCGCACAGCACCGGCGCCGTACTGGTACGGCCCGGCGGCGCCACCGTCGACATCTCCGGCATCGGGCAGGCGAAGGCGGTCGCTCTGGAGGCGTGGCGGAGAGAGGCCGTCGCGTCGGCCTCCGCCCGGCAGCCGACGGCCCTCACGGCGGTGGAGCGGCACACGGTCGAGCAGCGCATGGCGGCCCGTCGGACCCATCTCGGCGTCCAGCGCACCACCGCGGAGTCCGAAGCCGTCGCCAGGGGCGCGTCGGCACGCAAGCGCCTGGAGGACGGCCAGGAGCGGCTCGCACGGGAGAACACGGCCGCCGACGACCGGGCCCGGACACAGCGGCGGGAGTTCAGCCGGCGCGCGGTCGAGCTCCAGCGGGACGGCGACCTCTACCGGACGCTGAGCGACCTGATCGGCGAGGCCGGACTCCGGCGTCGCGGACTGTCGTACCCCCGCTACCTGAGGTTCGCCTGCCTCGGACGCTGAGTGTGGGAGGGCCCGGCCCCCACGGTGCGGAGCGGTGGCCTACGGCAGAGGGGTGCCGCCCGTGGCGTCGACGATCCCGGCCGTGATGCAACTCGCCTGCGGCGAGGCGGGGAAGACGTAGGCCGGGGCCCTCTCGGCCGGCTGGGCGGGGCAGCGGCGGCTGCTTGCCGTACTCCGCCGTGTCCGGCGAGGTCGCCGGGATCAGAGGGGTCCAGACCGGCCCCGGCGCCACCGCGTTGACCCGGATGCCGTCCGGCGCCACCATCTGCGCGAGACCCTGGGGGAAGGTCACGAGGGCCCCCTTGGTCATGGCGTAGTCCAGCGGATGAGGGCTCGGCCTGCACGCCTGCACCGAGGCGGAGGTCCTCGGACTCCAGGTGGGTGAAGAGCACGTCGACACCCTCCCGGGCGAAGGCGAGCGCCCTCGCGCGCCCGATGCCGGAGTCCCCGCCCGTCACCACGGCCTTGCGGTCGGCCGGCCGTCCGTGCCCCCGGTAGGAACCCCCACCGCGGTCCGGCGGCGGGTCCATCGGGCCGGTCCAGCCCGGACATGTCCGATCCTGCTGCGGAAATCAGGCCGGGGGTGCTTCGTCATGGGGTTGTCGGGTGTCCGCTCTTCGTGCTCATCCGCTGTCTCCTGCTGCCGGAAAGGGGGAAATTCCCGAGGGTGAATTGCGTCTGTTGCCGAATCGCTCTCCCGAAACGGAGAAATCAGATCGACGCGATCCGCCGCGCCGGTCCTCGTGCGGCGCCGCACGCGCCGGCCACGCGGCCCGGGTCGCGTCAGGGCGGGGGGTGAACTGGGCTTTCGCGGCCATGAAGGGGGGCGAGTTCCGGGCCGCGAACCTGCACGACGCAGCGCCGGATGGGGCAAGCGGGAGGTGTCGATCTTCCAGACCCGGGGAATCCGTATCCGGTCGAGACCGCCCCGCCGGGCGCTGCCCGCGTGGGCGCGCGGCACCATCCGTCGATGTGGATCGGAATCCAGTGAGCGAAAAGAAGAACCCCGTGTCCGCTGCCGCCGAAAAAGTGGTGAAGAAGGCCCAGGAGGCCATTCACCCGGGAAATGAGATCCCTGGAGCGCCCGGCCCGCAAGCCGTGCCCGTCGAGGAGCCGACGGAGGTACGCGGACCCCTCCGGCCCAAGCACGACCAGCGCGGCCCGGACACCTACAGCCCCACCGGCCAGGCCACGGGCACCCGGCAGAGCGAGGTCGCCCAGGACGGCGCGTACCTCACCACCGCGCAGGGGGCGCGTCTGTACGACACCGATCACTCCCTGAAGGCGGGGCCCCGCGGCCCGGTGCTGCTCCAGGACCACCACCTGCGCGAAAAGATCACCCACTTCGACCACGAGCGCATCCCCGAGCGCGTGGTGCACGCCCGCGGGGCCGCCGCGCACGGCGTCTTCCGCGGCTACGGATCGGCGGCGGGGATCACCAAGGCCGCATTTCTCGCCGAGGGCGTCGAGACGCCGGTGTTCGTCCGGTTCTCGACGGTCCTGGGCTCGCGCGGATCGGCCGACACCGTGCGCGACACCCGGGGCTTCGCGACGAAGTTCTACACGGACGAGGGCGTCTTCGACCTCGTCGGGAACAACATCCCGGTGTTCTTCATCCAGGACGCGATCAAGTTCCCCGACGTCATCCACGCGGGCAAGCCCCACCCGGACCGGGAGATCCCGCAGGCGCAGAGTGCCCACGACTCGTTCTGGGACTTCGTCACCCTGCACACCGAGGCGACCCACCACACGCTGTGGAACATGTCGGACCGGGGTATCCCGCGCTCCTACCGGATGATGGAGGGCTTCGGAGTCCACACCTTCCGGCTGGTCAACGCGGAGGGCCGCACCACCCTGGTGAAGTTCCACTGGAAGCCGAAGCTCGGCGTGCACTCCCTGGTGTGGGAGGAGGCACAGATCGCCGCCGGTGTCGACCCCGACTTCCACCGCCGCGATCTCGCCGACGCCATCGAGGCGGGTGCCTTCCCGCAGTGGGAGCTGGGCGTCCAGACCTTCCCGGACACCGACGACCAGATGTTCGAGGGCATCGACCTGCTCGACCCGACGAAGATCGTGCCCGAGGAACTCGCCCCCGTACAGCCGATCGGGTCGATGACCCTTGACGCCAACCCGTCGAACTACTTCGCCGAGACCGAGCAGGTCGCCTTCCACCTCGGCCACCTCGTACCCGGCATCGACGTCACCGACGACCCGCTCCTCCAGGGCAGGCTCTTCTCCTACCTCGACACCCAGATCAGCCGGCTGGGCGGGCCCAACTTCGGTCAGTTGCCGATCAATCGCACGCACGCGCCCGTCAACGACATGCTGCGGGACGGCATGCACCAGACCGCCGTGCACCGGGGAGCCGCCCCGTACCACCCGAACTCCCTGGACGGCGGCTGCCCGTTCCTCGCAGGCTCCGACACCGGGGCCTTCATCGAGGTACCCGTCGAGCTCCCCGCCGCCCCCAAGGTGCGAGATGCGCCGGCCTCCTTCGACGACCACTTCAGCCAGGCCCGGCTCTTCTGGCTCAGCGTGACCCCCACGGAACGCGAACACATCGTCGCCGCCTACACCTTCGAGCTCGGCAAGTGCTGGGAGGAGGCGATCAAGGTACGCGGACTCCAGGTCCTGGCCAACATCGATCCCGATCTCTGTACGCAGGTAGCGACCGGTCTGGGGCTCCCCGTACCGGAGGCGAGCGTCCCGTTGGCCATGGTCGAACCGAGCCCCGCGCTCTCCCAGCTCGGCGGGGAATGGCCGCTGGACGGCCGGACCATCGGCATCGTCACGGACGGATCGGACGACCTCGACGGGGTACGGGCCGTGCGCCGCGCGGTGCTCGACGCCGGCATGGTCCCGCTGGTCGTCGCCCCGCACGGAGGCGCACTGGGCCAGGGCGACGACGCCGTCACGGTGCAGCGCACCTTCGCCACGGCCAGGTCCATCGAGTTCGACGCGCTCCTGCTGGCCGGGTCGCCCGGTCCGGCCGCCGACGCCTACGGAGCACGGGACGCCAAGGCCGACGACGCCGCCGCGGCCGTCCTGGCCGTCGATCCACGCCTGCTGCTGATGATCGGCGAGGCGTTCCGCCACGGCAAGGCCATCGGCGCCTGGGGCGAAGGGGCGGATGCCCTCGCGGCAGCGGGTCTGCCCGCCGGCTCCTTCGGCGTGGTGGTCGGCGAGGCGGCGTCGGAGGTGCTGGAGAACATCACCGGCCTGCTCGGGGCACACCGCGCCTGGGACCGCTTCACGCCCGCTCTCTGACGGGACCCCCCTTCCGGGGCGGCGGAGGAGCCGCCCCGGGGCATCTCTTTAAAAGGGGCACGCGCGGCGCGGACGCGCGTGCCCCACTCACGTGGAGGGCGCTCCCGACCGGTACCGCTAACGGGCCACGACCCCCCGCGCCGGGGCGGGAACACCGCCGGCCGCCGCGCCCCCACCCGGTGCGGCGAACGACTCCCGGCAGTGCGCCAGTAGTTCGCGCAGCGCCGGGCTCTTCGTGGGCGCGGAGACCAGGGCCAGCACGGCGGCGGTGTCCGCGTCGGTGAGGGGTACGGTCACCAGCCCCGGCCGGTGGGCCACCATGGACGCGGAGAGTACCGCCACACCCAGCCCCCGCTCCGCGAGCCGCATCACCGCGTCCGGTGCGGTGGCCCCCAGGGACACCGTGGGCGTGAGCCCCCGGGCGGCCGAGACCTGGTCCAGCACGGTACGGATGCCGGTGCCCGGGGGCAGGCAGATGAGGGGATGGGCGCACAGTTCGGCGAGGGTGACCCCTTCGGCCGCCCGGGCGGCGAGCGGATGCCCGGGCGGGACGGCCGCGACGATCGGCTCGCTGATCACCTCGTGCCCGTCCAGGTCCTCCGGCGCCCGCCCCGCCGCGCCGATCAGCGCGAGATCTACGTCCCCCTCGCGGACCCGCTCGACCAGCCGGGCGGAATCGTCCTCGACGAGGCCGATCTCGACGCCCGGGTACGCCAGATGAAAGGCGGACAGCGCCTCGAAGAGCGGCTCCACCGTGCACGCCGTCACCATGCCGACGACCAGCCGGCCCCGGACCAGCCCGTTCATCTCGTCCACCGCGTGCCGCAGCGCCTCCACCGCGTCGAGCACCGCGCGCGCGTGTCCGAAGGCCACCTCGCCCACCGCGGTCAGCCCGGCGCTGCGGCCCGACCGGTCGATGAGGGTGGCGCCGAGATCGTGCTCCAGCTGGCGGATCTGGGCGCTGATCCCGGGCTGGCTGATGTGCACGCGCTCCGCGGCCCGGGTGAAGTTGGACTCTTCGGCCACCGCGAGAAAGTACTTCAGCTGTCTGAGTTCCATAACCTCTGATTATAGAGGCGGTTGGGACGATTGATTGGACTTCTCCCGCCTCCGCGAAGGACCATGAGAGGGCAGAGATCGTGTACCGGAAAGGAACGTTGTGTCCGAGAACGAGAAGGCCCTGAAGCCGGAGGACCTCACCCGCCTCTTCGTGGAGCGCGCCAACGCGGGTGACGCCGCCGGACTCGCGGCGCTCTACGAGAAGGACGCCGTGATGGCGTACCCGCCCGGCAGTACCACGGTCGGCCGGGAGGCGATCCGGCGGCTGTGGGAGCAAGTTCTCTCCCACGCGCCGGAGTTCGAGGCGGAGGAACCGCTCCCGACCCTCGTCATCGGTGACATCGCGCTGACCTCCACGCCCCCGAAGGACGGTTCCGGCGCCCGTGCCCAAGTGGTCCGGCGTCAGGCGGACGGGAGTTGGCTGCGCATCATCGACCAGCCGGAGTTCCGTCCGCCGGCCGGCTGAGGGGCATGTGCGAGGGGGTTGAGGTCAACTCCCCTCCACCGCTGCGGCGGTGCCAGGGGCCGCCCGGTGTTCCGTACGAGCGTGGGCCCGGCGTACCGCCGGGCCCATCGCCGTACCGGCCGCCAGGAAGAGCCCGCCGAGCACCAGCCAGCCGGTGAAGCCCCAGGACAGGATCAGCGTGGTGAGCAGCAGCGGCCCGATCAGCCGAGCGACGGCCGTCCCGGCGCCGTAGAAGCCCTGGTACTGGCCCTGCTTGTCGGCGGGAGCGAGCCCGAAGCCGATCTCCCACGAGCCGGAGCCGAGCAGCATCTCGCCGAGGACCTGGATCACGGCCGCCGCCAGCAGGAGACCGCCCGCCGCCCACGCCGAGGTGCCCAGGGACGAGCACGCGAAGGCGAGGCAGGCCAGCAGCAGGACGTACCCGGCGTGCCGCACCGACCGGGACGCCGAGTCGAGGCCGGTCACCCGGGACGCGATCCGTACCTGGAAGAGCACCACGCTCACGGTGTTGACCACCAGCAGCGCGGAGACCGTCCACCCCGGAGCCTCCGTACGCTGCACGATCCAGAGCGGCAACGCCACGCTCAGCAGCGGCATGTAGAGCAGCATGACCATGTTGAGCAGGGACACCACGGCGTACGGCCGGTCCCGCAGGACCGCCAACCGCGCCTCGCCCGAGGGCTGGTCGGCGCCCGCCGGTCCCACCGGTGCAGGCAGGCGGTACAGCATCACCGCCGCGGCCACGAAGCTGAGCGCGTCCAGCGCCAGCGCGGCCAGGTACGCGCCCTCGGTGTCGAGTTGCAGGGCGACTCCGCCGAGCGCCGCACCGAGGGCGAGTCCCGCGTTCACCGTCGACTGGAGGTGGGCGCGGGTCTCCGTACGCCGCGCCGGCTCCACCAGCGCCGCCAGCAGGGCCTGCCGGGCCGCCGCGAGACCGCACTGGGCGCAGGCGTACACGCACACCGCCACCAGGAACGCCGGGTAGGCACGTACGAAGAGGAAGGAGGCGACCGCCGCCCCGGTGACCAGGGACATCAGGACCGCGACCCCGTGCGGGCCGCGCCGGTCGGCGAGGTGCCCCAGTGGCACCCCGGCCACCGCCCCGAGCGCCCAGCCCAGCGTGAGCGCCGCGCCGATCGCGGTGGGGGAGAGCCCGACGACACGGTTGAAGTAGAGCGCCGACACCACGTAATAGGCGCCGTCGCCCACCGAGCTGGTCAGCTGCGCCCGGGCGAGCCTCCTCGGCGCCCCTGCCGGAGGGATGATCCGTCTCATGCGCATGCGGTGCCTCTCCGTTGCCGCCCGGTCGTGGCGCGCGTCGCGGTGAAGTCTGCGCCGCGGAGCGGCCGGGCGACACCGAATTGGAGGGGGAACTCGGTTCACCCGCGGCCGAGTCGGGCGGAAGGCGGCACCTCGGGGACCGCCTCCGGCTGCCGCGCACCCTGGAAGTCGGCCGCCCGGATCAGCAGCAGGGACACCACGCCGCCCACCAGCGCGAGGCCGGCGGAGAGGGCGAGGAGGGTGTTCAGCCCGTCGACGTACCCCGTCACGGCGAGCCGCTCGACGGTGCCCCGCTCCACCTCGGGAACCAGCGCCGCGGCCCGGTCGATCTCGCCGCCCCGTACGAGGGAGACGATCCGGTCCGTGCGGTCACCGGCGCCCGGTACGCCCGCCAGGCCGTCGCGCACCCGGTTGCCGATGACGACGGCGAAGGTGGAACCCAGCACCGCGACCCCGGCGCTCACCCCGAGCTGCCTGAACGTACCGCTGATGCCCGAGGCCATCCCGGAGCGGGAGAGGTCCACGACCCCCACGGCGGTGGAGGCGAGCGGCGGGTTCACCAGCCCGGCGCCGAACCCGCCCAGCACCAGCCCGGGGAGGAAGTGCTCCCAGCCGGAATGTGCGCCGGCCCCGCCCATCAGCAGCAGACCGGCGCCGACCAGGAGCAGCCCGACGCCGATCGGGAAGCGGGGCTGGACCCCGGCGCTGAGACGGCCCGCGAGCAGTGAGGCGAGGAGCATCGCCAGCGAGGAGGCCAGCAGACGTACGCCCGTCTCCAGAGAGGAGTACTGGAGCACCTCCTGGAAGTGCACGGCGAGGAAGAGGAACATCGCGAACAGCGAGCCGTTCATCGCGAACGCCGCGACGGACCCGCCGACGAAGGTCGGGATACGGAACAGCCGCAGCTCGAACATCGGCTCCGCCACCCGCGCCTCGACGACGAGGAAGGCCGCCAGCAGCACCCCGCCCACGACGAGGAAGGTGAGTGCGCGGGAGTCGCTCCAGCCGCCCTCGCCCACGCGGATCAGGCCGTAGCCGAGGGTCGCGAGCCCCGAGGTCAGCAGGGCGAACCCCGGCAGGTCGAGCCGGCGGGCGAACGGTGAGCGGGACTCGTCCACCCGCAGCACGACGATCAGCGCGACCAGGACGCCGATCGGCACGTTGACCAGGAAGACACCCCGCCAACCGATGCCACTGGAGATCAGCCCCCCGGTGACCGGGCCGATCGCCGAGGCGAGTCCGGTGACCATGCCCCACACGCCGAACGCCGCGCCGCGCTCCTTTCCCTCGAAACTGCCCGCGAGCAGCGCCGGCCCGGTCGCGAACATCACCGACCCGCCCATGCCCTGGAAGATCCGGGCGAGGACCAGCATCAGCGGGGACTGCGCCAGGCCGCACAGCAGGGAGGCGAGCGTGAAGAGGACGACACCGAGGGCGTAGAGGCGTCGGCGCCCGAACCGGTCGGCGAGGGTCCCGCTCGTCAGCAGCAGGGCCGCGAGCGCGATGGCGTATCCGTCGATCACCCACTGGAGGTCCGAGAACCCGGCGTCCAGGTCCTCCTGCACGTCGGGCATGACGACGTAGACGATGGTGGTGTCCAGCAGGAGCATGAACGTCCCGCCGCACACCCCCAGCAGCGTCCACCACTTCTTCCGCATCTGCGCTCCTTCTGCTCGTCGGGCGGACGGAAAGCGCCGCCGGACGGGAATCCGGCGGCGCACTCTCTCCCCTCGTTCATGCTCGCGAGCGGGGAGTCAGAAGTCCAAGAGCTGGTTTTTCGCGACAGTCAAACCTCTGCTTATGGTGGATGGTTCCGAAGTGGTCGTGGAGTGGACCGGCTCAGCCGAAACGCCCGTTGACGTAGTCGGCCGTACGTACGTCCCGGGGAGAGGCGAACATGGCCTGGGTGTCGCCGTGTTCGACGATGAGACCGGGCGTCCCCTGCGAGGCGAGGAAGAACGCGCAGGTGTCCGAGACGCGGGCGGCCTGCTGCATGTTGTGGGTGACGATGACGATGGTCACCTCCGACTTCAGCTCGGCGATGGTCTCCTCGATGCGCCGTGTGGACGTCGGGTCGAGCGCGGAGCACGGCTCGTCCATCAGCAGCACGCGGGGGCGCACCGCGAGGGAGCGGGCGATGCACAGGCGCTGCTGCTGGCCGCCGGAGAGGGCCCCGCCGGGCTGGCGCAGCCGGTCCTTGACCTCCCGCCACAGCCCCGCCTTGGTCAGGCACTCCTCCACCAGGTCGTCGCGGGTGTCACGGCCGGCCTTGATGGCGTTGAGCCTGAGGCCCGCGAGGACGTTGTCGTACAGCGACATCGCGGGGAACGGGTTGGGCTTCTGGAACACCATGCCGATGTTGCGGCGGGCCTGCGTGATGCGGCGGCCGCGGTCGTAGATGTCGTCGCCGTCCAGCAGTACCCGGCCGGCCAGCGAGGCCGAACCGATCAGCTCGTGCATCCGGTTGAGGATGCGCAGGAACGTCGACTTGCCGCAGCCCGACGGGCCGATGAGGGCGGTGACCTGGCGGGCGGGCATGGTCAGCGAGACCCGGTCCAGCACCTTGTGGTCGCCGAACCACGCGGAGATCTCGTCGGCCTCCAGGGTGGCGGGACCCTGACCGCGGATGACGCGTGGCTGGATCAGGGTGTCGGTGAAGTCGTCGCGGTCGGCGGTCGCGCCGGCCGTGTCGGTGGTGGTCATGGTGACTCCAGAAGGGGCGGCGAGATGGTCTGCGTGCACGTGAGCGTGATCGGAGGCGCGGTCAGAGGAGGTTGGGCAGCAGGGCGGTCAACGCCCCCGCGTCCGCGATACCGAGGGCGGCGAGCAGCGGTGCTCCGCAGGCCCAGGTCTGCCAGCGTCCCCAGACTCGATGGGCACCCACGGTGAGCAGGGCGGCGACGAGCAGGGCCTGCGTCCACAGGAACACCTGCAGCCACGCGTCCTGTTCGCCCTTCAGCGCCTGCTCGGACCCGGCGATCCAGCCGGTGCGCAGCACGCGCGGCGGGCTGGGCTGGACGGGCGTGACGAGCTTGGCGTCGACCCGCAGGACGCCGGAAGGGGTGTACGGTCCGCCGGTCGCGGTGATCAGCGTCAGCCGTCCCTCGCCGGAGGCCAGGGGGGCGGGGAGCGGGTCGCCCGCCCGGCGGATGCCGGTCACCTCGTAACCGGCCTTCGCCTGGCCGGTGGTCACCTCGATCCGGGTGCCGGCCGGCAGGTTGTGCAGGCCGCCGAAGGGCCCGCCGTACCCCCACTGGCGGCCCATCACGATGGAGGTGCCCGCCTGGCCGGGCAGCGGGGTGTCGCGGCGGTGACCCGGACCGGACATCAGCACGGTCGAGGTGGTGCCCTCCGCCACGACCTCCTCCAGGTCGAGCACGGGGATGCGCAGCAGCGCGACGGGGGCGCCGGGTGCGAGCGCCTTGCCGTCGAAGGTCTGCTGGCCCACCGGGGCCGTACCCAGGGCGAGTTGCTCGCGCAGGTCGTCGTGGGCGACCTGCTGGTCGCGGGCGTGCTGGAGGTGGCCGACGACGGTGAGGTTCGCGGCGAACCCGAACAGCACGGCGGCGAGCACGCACAGGGCGGCGCCGGTCACGGCGAGACCGGGCCGGGAGGTTGCCGCGCCGGGCGCCGCTGCCGGGCGGGGCGGCTTCTGGTGGGGCGGGGCGGCCGGGGGCGGCGGTGCGAGCACGGACACGAGGGGTGCACTCCTGGTCGACGGTACGGAGGTCGGGGGCGGCGCTTGGGCCTGAGCCCCGGACGCGGGGACCGGCTCCGCGCCGCCGGGCCCGGGCGGCCACGTGAGGTGGCGGCCACGGGCCCGCGGCGGGCGGGCCGGTCAGGGACGTCAGTGACGGGGGGCGGTGAAGCGGAGCATGCCCCTGCGGCGTACGTGGACGACGAGGGCGGCGCCGGCGGCGATCAGAGCGAGGCCACCGAGTGCGGCCGTGCCGAGCTGTGCGCCGGTGGAGGCGAGCACACCGCCGCCGGAGCCCGAACCCGAGCCGGAGCCCGAGTCCGTACCGAGGCCGCCGGTGTCGGAGCCGCCGGTGTCCGAACCGCCGGTGTCACCGCCGGAGCCGGAGCCCGCGGTGGAGGCGTCGGGGCTGGTGGTGTCGCTCGGGTCGTCCGTCGGGTCGGTGGGGTCGTCCGTCGGATCCGTGGGATCGTCGGTCGCGGCGGCGTCCGTACGGAAACCGAACGCGACGCTGTACCCGCCGTCCGCACCCTCTGCCAGCGTCAGGGTGTGCGTGCCGGGCCCGATGTCCTCGGGGACGGAGAACGCGTAGTTCGTCACGGCGCCGTCGGCGTCCGCCGTCGCGCCGGCGAGGGAAGCGCCCCCGTCGAGGCCGGCCGCCACCGCGGCCGCCGCCGCGAACCCCCGCGCGGTGACCTTCACCGTGTCACCGGGCTTCAGTACCGGGTTCGCTTCCAGAGCGTTGCCATCGGCGTCGGTGACGGCCAGAGGCGCGTAGACGGGCACCCCGCCGTCCACCTCCGATGCGGCGTACAGCTGTGAGTCGGCGGGGATGAAGGACGCGTAGTAGAAGTCGCGGCCCACCGCGGCCGGTGCGGGAATGTCGATCTCCGCCGCTCCGTCGACGAGGTCCGCCCGGCCGATCTCCACGGGTTGCGCGTTGTCGGAAGCCTTGGACGAGAAGACGACGGTGCCGGTGGCCCCCGCCGGCGTCACGGTTGCCTTCAGCGCGTACGGCCGGCCCACCACGGCGGTCGCGGGAACGCCGGAGAGCGCGATGCCGGTGGTCTGCTGCTCCAGGACCGACCAGGAGTCGCCCTCCACCTTGATGAGGGCGGTGAAGGCGGGATCCGTCTCGCCCCTCGCCGTGCAGTAGAGGCCGACGGTGTAGATGCCGTCGAACTTCCCGTCGGGAATGGCTTCGAGGAGACGCTGCCCCAGTGTCCGGTGGAGCACGGCCGGGCTCCACGCGACCAGATCGTCGGAGAAGGCGCTCGTGGTGCTCGGCGCGGACTTCAGCTTCGCCAGGTTCGACGCGAGCGGGTTGCCCGGCACGACCACGGCGAGGTTGGAGACCACCGAGCCCTCCGGGCAGGGACCGTCCGTCCCGGCGTGGGTCGCGAAGAGCGGATCGTCGAGCTTTCCGCTCGTCGGCGTGAGCGTGAGCGAACCGATGGTGGTGAACGCGTGGGCCTGCGTGGTCATGGCGAGCACGGCCGCGAGAGCCGCGAGGAGCAGAGCACAGCTCGTCAGCAGAGCCACGGGCGATCTCAGTGGTGCCGGGCGGTTCATGGGCGGGTTTCCCCCCAGGGAGTACGACGGATGGATGGATACGCCGGGGGGCCGGGCACCCGTGGGGTGCCCGGCCGTCGTGCTCGGCGTTGCGGTTCGGCTAGTTGAGGCCCTGCAGCGTGGTGGTGCCGCAGCCGGTACCGAGGGTGCCGAAGCCGTAGGCGGTGATGGTGGAGGCGGCGGCGCAGACCTTGGAGGACGAGCCGACGAAGGTGGACGCGATCGTGGCGTCGGTGAGCTTCGCCGTGGGGACGACGTTGTAGACGTCACGGTTGAAGGAGAAGCCCGTGTTGAGGGTGAAGGTGGAGGTGTTGTAGGGGGCGGTGCCGTTGACCTTGATCACGTCCGTGGCGCCGTGGATGTCGGTGACGGTGCCGCCGGCCTGCGCGATGTACTGCGCCACCGAGTACGGGGCGATGTCACCGGCGGTGTCCAGCGCCAGACCGTTGTTCTCCTGCACCGACTGGTTGACGCAGCTGCCGACCTGCGCGTCCGTCAGGCCGATCTTCTCCAGGAAGAAGGAGCGCGTGCCCGAGCCGGTCTGCGGCAGCAGCGGCGTGAGGGTCACGCCGTTCAGCGTGGTGGTGGTGCACTGGAAGATGGCCTTCAGCTGCGCCGTGGTGAGGTCCTGGGCGCCGGCGGCGTAGAGCGCGCTGTCGGTGCGGACCGCGACGGACACCGCGTCCTTGGCGAAGGGAATCCAGGTGAGCAGGGTCCCCGTCGTCTTGACGCCGCGCGAGGAGCGGGCGAAGTCGATGCAGTCCTTGGTGGTGTCGGCGACGTCGGTGGCGAGTGCGGTGATACCCGCGCTGGAGCCGTTGGGCCGGTTGATCGCACAGTTGGCGGCGCGGGTGGTGACCGTCGCCGAGCCCGTCGCGTCGTAGGAGGCGATGATCTTGGCGTTGGAGCTGTTCACCACGACGTTGCCGAGTGCGTTCACGACGTCCTGGGTCGTGTCCGAGCCGACACCGGCCAGCGTGCGGTAGTCGCCGGCCGCCGGGTCCGCCATGGCGGCCGGGGCGGCCAGGGCACCGAGGGCGAGAGCGAGGGCACCGACGACGGCACCGGTACGAAGACGGGACGTGACGTTCACTGTTTTCTCCTCCGTGGAAACGGATTCCATGCGTGCGGATGACAAGGAAGGGAGCAGTGGAGCAATCCGGATTTCGGTGCTTCCGGCCCGTCGGCCGGCGGTGCCTACACTTCCCTGCCGGGGGTACGGGCGGCCACAAATCCGCGGTGCGTATCAGATGAATGGATTGTTTCCTGCGCCACCCCTGGAGGTTCCGGGTGCACCGCCGGAAAATCGCGCTTTCCCGTGGGCGGAATTCCCCGGGAAAGCGCGCATTCCGTACGGCCCTATCGGGCGCCGGCCGCCTCCGTCCTGCCTCTGCGGGCGGCCAGGCGCAGCAGGACGGGCCCGGACAGTGAGGCCGCACCACCCAGGACGAGCACACCGAGCAGGACCCAGCGGACCGCCCCGAGCAGTTCGGAGGGAGTGGTGCCGGACGCCGCCGCGGCCGTGTCGGTCCCTCCCGAGGCGGCGGCAGCGGTGCCGCCCGCCGACGCGGCCCCGGATGCTCCGGGTGTGCCGGTGGACCCGGACGTCCCCGGGGAACCACCCGTGGAGCCGGACGAGGCTGATCCCGTGCCTCCCGCGACGGATCCGCCGTCCGCGGCGGTACCGCTGCCGGCCCCACCCGTGGAACCGCCGTCCGCCGGGTCCTCGCCCTCAGTGGTCACGCCCTTCTCCAGTGCGCTCGCCGCGGCGAGCGCCTGAGCGCGCAGCTCCTGCGGCAGCGGGGCGTACCCGGCCGGAAGCCGGCCGGGTACGGTGCCGGGCCGCTGCCCGTCGCCCACGGCGTACCGGATGACCTTGGCGTAGTCCGCGCGGGCGTCGGCGGGCTGGTCCGTGGAGGCAGCGGCGTAGACGACCGAAGTGAGCGGGTACGCGCTGCCGTGCACCTTGGCGGGGTCGGTCGTCCTCACTCCCGGGACGGAGGAGTCCGGCATCGTCGTGACCGCCTTGAGCATCGTGGCCGTCGTCGGCTTCACGAAGGTGCCGTCTGCGTTGGGCAGGGCCGCCACGTCGAGGAGGTACCGCTCGGAGGAAGCGGTGTCCGCGATACCGATCTCGTGGGCGCTGTTCAGCGGCGGGCGTGTTCCCGACAGTCCTGGCGGAGACGTGGTCGCGTTGCAGGTGAACGCCAGCCCCGAGTAACCCCGCCGGATCTTCAGTGCGGTGCTGTGCATGTCATTGGCGTACGGGACGAGATTCTGGCTTCCGTATTCGATTCCGGGGCACTGGGTGGGCGTCGAGGTGATGTCGCTCTTCGGGTAGTAGTCGAAGGGCTCCTCGGTCAGACCGAGATCCTTGTAGCTGGTGTTGAGATGCATTCCCCAAGGGTCGGGATTCCCTTCGAGGAAGGAGCGGGCGTCGTCGTTCTGGATGAGGTAGCGCCAGAGCATGCGCGCGGTGTCGGAATTCTCCAGGCCCACGACGATTCCGTTCGGCGCTTCGCGTCCGGCATTGATCTCGGGGTTCAGCTGAAGGAATTCCGGGTCCGAAGCGATCCTGACGGGATTCCCCGCGACGGATTCGGGCTGGGGCACGCCGAAGGTCCCCATCTGCACGTTCTCCACGTACGACTCGGTCAGCAGCTTCGCCAGGAGCCTCTGGTTGAGGCGCAGCCGGCCCGCATGGTGCGAGACCTGGGTGGCCGTGTCCACGTAGTTCCACAGGAAGCCGATGGTGAGACCGCTGATCGCGACCGGTGCGTGCACGACGGGGGCGGAGTCCGCGTCGGCCTCGATCGGGTCCACCGTGAAGGCGAGGCCGGGCGACGTGTCCGTGGGCGCGGTGACCGCCGCGCGCGCGGTCTCCTCACCGGCCTGGGTGAAGGTGAAGCGACGGGTTCCGCCGGTGCAGAGTGCGCTCTGCCACGAGGTCATGGCGTCGGTGACCAACTCGGAGCCGATGGTGCGTCGTTCAGGCTTGTCCGGATCGCAGTTGTCGCCCACGGGAAGGAAATCGAGGCGGAACGTCAGGCGCTGGTCCCAGATGGACCGGCTCAGTGCACTGGCCGCGGCGGGGGACGACGAGGACTGCGCCAGCCTGCCGTCCGGGTTGTGGTCGCCACGCGGGACGACGACGAGCCAGCACGGCTGGACCGCCCCCTCCGCGTTCCGGCGGGCCCCGCATCCCAGGTGGGGTGACTCCACGGAGGTCCGCACCTCGAAGGTGGCCTCGCCCGAGCCCTGGGAGTCGTTCTGCACCCAGGGGAGGGTGTTGGTGTCCCCGCCGGTGAAGTAGGTGTTGTCGTAGGCGCCGGACGTCTCCGCCCCGCCGACCGGCCTGAAGGGAACGTACTTGTTGCCTCCGAGAGGTTCGTCCGGCACGGTCGCGTAGTCACCCTCGGCAGGGTCGGCATCCGACTGCGGAACGAGCGTCCTGGTCGAACCGGGAGTGAAGGCATCGGTCGCGCCGAACTCGCACTGCTCACGCGACGGACCGGCGTCGGGATCGTCCCCCCAGCACTGCATCAACTGCATGAAGTCACGGCCGGTCTCCGCGGTCCCCGGAGTCCCTCCCGTCCAGGAGACCTTGATGGCCTGGCCCCGGAGGTCCTTGGTCTGACCGACCGTCACCTTCAGCTGGGAGAAGTCGTCGTACCTGCCCTTCGTGCCGGTCTTCGTCACCGCGGAGCTCTGCTGCTCCGCCGCGCTCGCCGGGGTGTCACCGCCCGGCGGCACCGGCAGCACGGCGAGGACGAGGGCGGCCGTCAGCGCGCCCGCGCCCGCCATCACCCGGCGCCCGGCCGGGGCGGTCCGCCCCGGCAGCCGTACCCGTACGCGACGCGTGAACGGCCTCTTCTCCTCCAGGCTCCCGGTGCCCGGGTCCTTGGTCGTGCCGCTCATGCCGCGTCCCCCCTGCGCCGGGCGCGGGCGGCCATGGCCCGTGCGGTCAGCGGGGGTACGACGACCAGCGCCACGAGCAGCAGTGCGGAGAGGGCCATCAGCGCGCCGCGCAGCCCGAGGGCGTCGCCGGAGGCGAGGGTGACCGGGTTGGCGACGACCGAACCGTCCCCGGCCGCCGCGGAGTCGGTGATCACCTCGCCGGTGTCGGGGTCGATCGCGGTTCCCGTCGTGCCGTCCGTGGTGCTCCCCGCGGCGCCCGCGGTCGCGTCGGGCTTCCCGTCGCCGTCCGTGTCCGTCGCCGCGCCGCCCGTGCCCCCGGTCCCGGAGCCCTGGCCGCCGGTGGAGCCACCGGCCGCCGAGGTGCCGCCCGTCGAGGTCGTGGTGCCGGTCGTGCCACCCGCGGCGGAGCCGCCGGAGGCGCCGGGCCTGACCGGCGTCGTCCTGGTGTCACCTGCGGTGCCGGTGGTGCACTGCGTGGGGCCCTGCTTGTCGCACGCCTTCGGCCGGGGTGCCTTCTTCGCGAGGGTGTTGGTGCCGTCGCTGGAGAAGGTGGGGTTGCGGCACTTGCCGATGTCGATCGACGAGGTGGGCGCCCCGGGCACCTTGCGCAGCTGGTCGAAGCCGGCCTGCACCAGGTTCTTCGGGAGCGGCGAGTAGCCGAGCTCCTCCGCCTGCTGCTGGCCGTCGCAGAGGAAGTAACGGCCGAACGTGCCGAGGGAGTTGCCCTTGTCCTTGGTGAAGCCGGCCTCCTCCTTCGTCGGCAGGATCATGTAGCTGTAGCTGGACAGCGGGTAGGTGCGGTCGTCGCCGTTGCGGTAGACGCCGTCGAGGATCTGGGTGAGGTAGGAGGGGCTGGCCTTGTCCGTGTTGATCTTCGCGCCGAGCAGGCCGACGGCCACACTGGCGGCGGTCGGCTCGACGTAGTAGCCCGAGGCGTTCAGCATCTTGGCGACCGGGAAGCCCGTCTTGAGGGCGTAGGAGTACTCGACGTAGGTGATCGCCCCTTCGCCGGACGCCTGGCGGACATGGCCCGCGACACCGTTGGAGCCCGATTTGGCGATCATCGAACTTCCGCCCAGAAGGGGGTAGTTAGACGTCATCCCGCAGCCGCTGCCGCGGCCGGTCCTGTCGCAGTAGGCGTTCCAGACGGACTTCTGCTCCTTGGCCATCCAGGTGGTGAACTGGGCGGTCGTGCCGGAGCCGTCGGAGCGCACGACGGGAATGATCTGACGGGCGGGCAGGGTCAGCCCCGGGTTGTCCGCCTTGATCGCACCGTCGTTCCAGCGGGTGATCTGCCCGGTGAAGATCTTCGCGAGGACCGGGCCGGAGAGCCGCAGGTTGGTGACCCGCTTGCCGTTGATCTTGAGGTTGTACATGAACGACGTACCGCCCGCGACGATCGGCATGTAGGCGTAGCCGCGCTGCGGGGGCGAGTCGCGGACACCCTGCTCGTACAGCCCGTACGGGATCTCGGAGACGGCGAAGTCCACCACGTTGTTGCGGAACTGCTCGCGGCCCTGCGAGGAGCCGTTGTCGGTGAAGTTGACCGTCATGCCGAAGTTGGCCTTGACGTTGCGGACCCACTGGGTGACCGCGTTGGCGCTCCAGGTGGAGCCGGAACCGGTGATCTTCGCGTGCGAGGCGGCCTCGGCGGCGGGTGCCCGGACGGCCGAGAGCGCGCCGGACACCAGCAGCAGGGCCAGCAGGATCACCCCCGAACGGGCGGGAACGGTGGCGGGTCTCACGATGAACTCCTTGGCGGCGTGCTGGTTCGTGGCACGCGGGTTCGGGGGGAGCGGACAGGGGTGACGGCCGGACGGGGCGCGCGTCACGGTGTCGGGGGGTGGGTGTCGGGGGCCTGCGCCGCGGACGGGGCGAAGGGGCGTACGGCTACGGAGCCCCGCGCCGCGAACCGCGCCGCGTCCCGGCGGGAGGCGGTGACCCTGCGGTGTTCCTGGCCGCGCGAGAGCTGTCCCGGTCCGCGTCCGCCGAGCACGCGGGCGACGACGAAGAGCAGCAGCACCAGGGCCATGAGCAGCGCGGCGGTACCGAACCCGCGCGAGATCATGTTCGGTTCGGGCGAGCGGACGAAGGTGAAGGTGGCCAGCGGCAGCGACACCATCGGCCCCGAGAACGGGTCCCAGTTCATCTCGGCGGTGAAGCCCGCGGTGAGAAGCACCGGCGAGGTCTCGCCGATGCCCCGGGCGGTGCCGAGGATGACCGAGGTCGTCAGCCCCGAGCGGCAGGTGGGGAGGACGACGTGCCAGACCGTCCGCCAGCGGGAGGTGCCCAGGGCGTACGACGCCTCGCGCAGGGTGCCGGGCACCAGCCGGATGACGACGTCGGCGGCGCGGATCACGATCGGCAGCATCATCACGGAGAGCGAGAGCGCCGCCGCGAACCCGGAACGGTCCATGCCGAGGCCGAGGATGACGGTCGCGTAGATGAAGAGGCCGGCCACGATGGACGGCAGCGCGGTCATCGCCTCCACCACCGTGCGGACGAAGCGGGCGAAGGGGCCGGGCACCTCGTTGAGGAAGACCGCGCACACCAGCCCGACCGGGACGGTGATCAGCAGCGCGATGGTGATCATGATCAGGGTGCCGACGGCGGCGTGCAGCGCGCCGCCCACCGACAAGGGCTCCAGCGGCCCGGCGAACCGCATGTCCTCGGTGAAGAAGCTGAGGTGCGCCAGCGCCCTGCGGCCTTCGAAGAGCGCGTAGACGACGACGTACACGAGGATCGCCACCAGCAGCAGGCCGAGCGAGCGGATCACGGCGGCGGCGACCCGGTCCACGACCGCCGGGCCGTCCTCGTCCAGCGAGACCACCAGGGCGTACAGCCCCAGGAAGAGGACGTACGCCACGACGACGAACCCGACCACACCGTTGAACGGCGTGAGCCGGGCGAAGACCAGCCAGGTCAGCGAGAGCGATCCGGCGGCCGAGCCGAACAGGGCGTACAGGTCGCTCGCGCGCAGCGGGGACAGGGCCCGCCGCCGCTCGCCGGCGGGGTCCTTGGTACGGGCGGGCCCGGGCAGGACGGTACGGGGCGCGGCGCCCGGGGCCGGGTCCGTGCCACCGGACGCGCGGGGCGCTTCAGGGGCCAGGGTCATGGTCGTAACGCTCATTTCTCGGACGGAAACCGGGCGCGGACTACGGGGAGTGCGATGACTGCGGGGACCGCGCGGACGGAGGGGACCGGCGGAAGGCGGGGTCTCAGGCGTCGCTGGACGCGCCGGAGCGGCTGCGGGCAACGATGGACGACGCCGCGAAGTTGACGATCAGCGTCATGACGAACAGGGCGAACCCGGCTGCCATCAGCGCCGACATCCCGAACTCGCCGGCCTCGCCGTAGCGGAGGGCGATGAGCGAGGAGACGGAGCTGGTACCGGCCTGGAGCACGTGCCACTGCACGTCGAAGGTGAGCGAGATGACCATGAAGACACCGATGGTCTCGCCCAGGGCACGGCCGAGTCCGAGCATCGTGCCACCGATGATGCCGCCCTTGGCGAAGGGCAGGACGACGCTGCGGATCATGCCCCAGCGGGTCGCCCCGAGGGCGTAGGCACCCTCCCGCTCCCCGGCAGGGGCCTGCGAGAAGACCTCGCGCATGATCGAGCAGATGATCGGCGCGATCATCATCGCGACGACCAGCCCCGCGAGCATCGAGGACGAGGTGTAGACGCTCGGCGGCGAGAGCGGGTCGTCCGGGTCCGCGCCCTCGACGCCGAACACCGGTATCCAGCCGAGGTAGGTGGCGATCCACCGCGCGGTGGGCACCACCTTGTCCTGGAGGAAGAAGAAGCCGAACAGGCCGTACACGACGGACGGTACGGCGGCCATCAGGTCGACCACGCTGATGAGGGTGCGGCGCAGCCTCGGCGAGGCGTACTCCGAGATGTAGAGCGCGGACCCGAGGGCCAGCGGGAACGCGAAGGCGATGGCGATCAGGGCGATGAGGACCGTCCCGACGAGCACGGCGGCGATGCCGAAGTTCCCCGCGTCGGGCGCCCATTGGGAGGTGGTGAAGAAGGACCAGCCGGCGTCCTCCAGAGCGAGCCGGGCCCGCGCGAAGAGGAACCCGCCGACGAGCAGCATCACCAGCAGGACGAGTGTCCCGCCGGAGCGGGCGACCGTACGGAAGACCTTGTCCGGCAGGCCGGGGTCCGCGTACAGCCGCCGCGGCGCGCCGCCGGCCCGCTCGCCACCCGCCGCCGGAGCGGCGAGCGGGCCGGCGACGGGACCGGCGGACGGAGCGCCGTCAGCGCTTCCGTGGAGGACGCCGTCGTCCGTCAGGCGTCTGGATCTTTTCAGCGAAGGCACGCCCCGACGCTCGACCGATCCGGTGGACGGACACGTCCTGAGAGGTGAACGAGAGGGGCCCTGGGGGCAACATCGACATTCCCGGCATCGTTTCGCTCAAGAGCTACCCCAGAACGCCTCCTCTTCCACCTTCAACCCGGGCAGCATCGCCCGGAACCGGTCGTAGGCGGAGCGGCAGGTCGCATGCCGCTCGTACGTCCTCGGCGAGGCGGCCACCACGGTGCCCGACCGGTCCCGCAGCACCCAGACCCAGCCGCCGCCCCCCTGACGGTGCTGGATCCCCCCGGAATGGTGCGCGTACTCCGCGCACAGCCGGACGAACGCCGCCCTGCACCGCGCGTGCGAGCCGAACGACACCCCCGCCACCGCCATCGACCGGCCGTTCGACGCGACCAGCCGCCAGCCGTACCCCCCGTGCGTGTCGATGTCTATCTGACATCGCGTGCCCGTCGTACCGGCGGCCGATCTCGCCGCCTCCTTCGGCTGTTCCATGCCCCACCCCCCGCCGCCCCTTCACGGAAAAGACCGCAGGGTACGCACCTGCGTGGGCGGCAGAGGCAATCTACTGAGACGCGGGGAACCATGGAGAGGCAAAGGAGAGCCCCGAGCCCACGATTCATGACGCGGTAACCAGGCGTCCATGCTGGGGAAATCGCCCGAGACCGCCCATCCGGCGCGGGAGTGCGCCGGGGCCGGAGTGACATGGGCGGTACGCGGTGGTGCGGGTCGGAATGGGGGCGTCCGGATTGTTTTCCCGTGCCGGAGGGCGTGCCCGTCCCCTGCGCGCGTGCTGCCCGGCGCGGGAGGCGGATCGGAGCCGTACAGGAAAGTGCGCGGGGGTACGGGTACGAGGCGGGCAGGGGTACGGGTGCGAGGCGGGCGGGGGTACGGGTGCGAGGCGGGCGGGGGCTCCTGGTGCTGCCCCCGCCCGCCTCGCACGCCCCCCCCCGGGCGTCCGTCTCAGCCGTGCAGGCGTACCGGCAGTCGCTGCACGCTGTTGCCCACGAAGGAGGCGTGCCGGGGCAGTTCGGGCTCGGGCACGGCCAGGTCGAGGTCGGGGAAGCGGGTGAACAGCTGCTCCAGCGCCGCCGTGCCTTCCATCCGGGCCAGCGGAGCGCCCATGCAGTAGTGGGCGCCGTGGCCCAGCGAGAGGTGGCGGGCCTTGCTGTCACGGGTGATGTCGAAGCGCGCGGCGTCGGGGCCGTGGGCGTTGGTGTCGCGGCCGGCCGCCGAGTAACCGGCCAGCACTGGCGTCCCCTTGGGGATCACGGTGCCGTCGAGCTCCAGGTCGCGCGTCGGATAGCGGAACGGGAAGTAGCTCACCGGGCTGTCCCAGCGCAGCGTCTCCTCCACCACGTCCTCCCAGCTCGCCTCGCCCGCGAGGACCAGGGCGAGCTGGTCGCGGTGGGTGCAGAGCGCCCGCACCGCGTTGGTGATCAGGTTGAGGGTCGTCTCGTGCCCGGCGATGATCGTGAGCATCAGGGTGCCGAGCAGCTCCTGCGGGGCCAGCCGGTCACCGTTCTCCTCGCGGGCCGCGATCAGCGCGGTGGTGAGGTCGTCGCCCGGCTCCTCGGTCCGGGCGGCGGCGACCGCGCTCAGCACCTCCACCATCTCCCGGTTGGCGGCCATCGCCTCCTCCGGGCCGATGTCCGTGGCGACGATCTGGTTGGACAGCCGGTGCAGCCGGTCGTGGTGTTCGGGCCCCACGCCCAGCAGCTCGCAGATGACGCCCATCGGCAGCGGCAGCGCGAAGTGCGTCCGCAGATCGGCGACCCCGTCCCCGGCCGCCGCGGCGTCCTCCAGCCCGTCCAGCAGCGAGGCGGTCAACGCCTCGATGCGCGGCCTGAGTTCCTCCACCCGGCGCGGAGTGAACGCCTTGCTCATCAGGGACCGCAGCCGCCGGTGGTCGGCACCGTCGGCGGTCGTCATCCCCTGCACGGTGGCGAACGTCTTCAGCGGCCAGCCGTCCGCGATCTCACCCGCCTGGAGCGCCGCGAAGTGCGCCGCGTTCTTCGCGACGTCGGGGTGCTGGAGGAACTCCTTGAGCGCGTCGTGCCCCAGCACCGCCATGCCCTCCACCTCGCCGGGCAGGATCACCTCGGTGACCGCGGAGCGCCGCAGCAGCCGGGCGTTGGCCGCGTGCGGGCAGCCGCCCGCGGGGTCGAGGCGGTACGGCCCGTCGGCCGCGGAGTTCACCGGTGACGTGTTCAACAGAGCTCTCCAGATTCGGGGATGAAGGGTCGCGGGGCGGTAGGCCGTGCTCCGCGAGGCGCGGGTCCTCGCCGCGGGGCGGCGGCGCGGGGATGCCGGCGCGGGCCGCAGCGCGGGTTCGCCGGGACGGGTTCGCCGGGACGGTGCGTACCGGGCGTCGCCGGACAGGTACGGGTTCGTCAGTGGGTCCGTCAGTACGGCACGGTCGAGGACGGCCGGGGCACGGAGGCGCTCCAGGGCGCCGACCGGGCCGGCGCGAGGTCCCTCGCCGACTGCGGGGTGACCTCCCCCTGCGGCAGCTGCGGTGTGCCGAACCGCACCGGCAGCGCCCCCAGACCCTTGCTCCAAGGAGACTTGATCCATTCCAACTCCGATTCCGGCACGGCGAGTTCCAGGTCGGGCAGCCGGTGCAGGATGGTGTCCACCGCGGTCCGGGTGATCAGCCGGGCCGGGTCCTGCGCGGGGCAGGTGTGCGGTCCGGCGCCGAACGCCAGATGGGAGCGGTTGCCGACCACCGGCGCACCGTCGGCCGGCAGGATGTCCGGGTCCGCGTTGGCCGCCGCGAGGCCCAGGATCAGCATGTCGCCGGTACGGATGTCCTGTCCGCCGAACCGCATGTCGCGGGTGGCGTAGCGGGCGGGGAAGTTCTGGGTGGGCGGGAAGCGCCACAGCACCAGGTCGAGCGCGTCGTCCACGCTCAGGTGGCCGCCGGCCAGCGAGGACCGGAACGCCGGGTCGCACAGGAGGATGCGCAACGTGGTGGCGATCCAGTTCACCGTGGTCTGGTTCCCCGCGACGAACATCACGACCAGGTTGTGCAGCACCTCCTCGTCGGTGAGCTCCGCCGGGTGGTTCAGCAGCGTGGAGGTGACGTCCTCGCCCGGCTCGCGCCGCTTCTCCTTGATCAGCCCGTAGAGGATGGCACCCATCCGGCGGCTGGCGTCCGCCGAGCCGCTGGTGGCCGAGACGGTGCCCGCGACGGCCTCCACCAGCTCCCGCCCGGTGCGGTCGTCCAGCCCGAGCAGTCCGGTGATCACCCGCAGCGGCAGCGTACGGGCGTAGTCGGCGACCAGGTCAGCCTCCCCCCGCGCGGCGAACGAGGCGATCAGCCCCTCGGCGGCGGCCCGGACGCTGCGCCGCAGCTCGTGGCCGTTGATCCCGGCGAGCGCGTCCGAGACGGCCGCCCGCATCCTGCGGTGCTGCTGCCCGTCCGCGAAGAGCAGCGCGGGGCGCCACCCGACCATCGGCAGGATCGGCGAGTCGGCGGGCACCCGGCCCTCGCGCAGCAGACTCCAGTGGCGCGGATCGTGCGAGAAGTCCCCTTCGTCGCGGGTGAGCTCGAGGAGCTCGCGGTGGCCCAGCACCAGCCAGGCGTCTATGCCCGGGGCCATGGAGACGGGCGCGACCGGTCCGTGCGCGTCGCGCATCTGCTCGTACAGCAGGGGCATCCGGTCCCCGTCGAGATCCGGCCCGTACAACGGGGTCGCGGTGGACGCGGACGGGGCGGCGGGCCAGGGGCACCGGGCGGCGGACCCGGCCGGGGGGTGCGGCGTGCTCATGAAGGCTCCGTGGCGACGTGGATGAGGTGGCTGACGAGGGCGATCAGGGCCCGGATCGACGACTCCTCGTCGCGCGCGTCGCAGAGGACCAGCGGCGTCCCGGGCAGCAGATCGAGAGCGTCGCGCAGCTCGCCCGTGTCGTGCAGCGGACTGCCGGGGAAGACGTTCACGGCGACGGCGAACGGCAGATCCAGGTCCTCCAGGTTGCCGAGGGCGTCGAACGACGCGGTCAGGTCCCGGGTGTCCACCAGGGCGAGCGCCCCCAGCGCGCCCTTGGCGAGGTCCCGCCAGGCCGGCAGGAAGCGCTGCTGACCCGGCGTACCGAACAGGTAGAGCACCAGGTCGCCGTCGATGGTCAGCCGGCCGAAGTCGAGGGCGACCGTGGTGGTCGTCTTGCCGCTGTCCACGACGGTGTCGACCCGGGCGCCCGCCTGGGTCATCGCGGCCTCGGTGAAGAGCGGCTCGATCTCCGAGACGGTCCCGATGAGCGTGGTCTTGCCCACCCCGAGCGGGCCGACGACCAGGATCTTCGCCGCCCCCGCCACGCTGGACGCGACGTACTTCCCGGAGGTGGGACCGACCGGGGTTCTGCGGCCCGGCGCGGGTGCCGGACCGGCCTCGACGAAGGCTTCAGATACGGCTTTCGAGACCATCGAGGACCTTTCTGAGCATGGTCACATCGGCGCGTTCGGCCGCGGGAATGGGAGGGCGGGTCACGATCAGCCCCCACTGGACGAGATCGGCGAGCAGCACCTGCACGACCGACGGCGGCTGCCGCAGGTGCGCGGCCACTTCCGCGACCGAGATGAGCCCCTCGCAGTGCGTCAGGATGGCGAGATGCTCCGGCTGGAGGGACGACGGGAACGCCGCCTCCGTGGCCATCACCAGCGACTCCCAGGACAGCGGCTCGGCGCCGGACTCCGCACGGCCGCGGGTGATGACGTAGGGGCGTACCGCCGAGGCTCTCGGCTCCTCGGACCGGCCCGTCATGACGACGCGATGGCCTGATCCCGCGGCAGACTGCTCAGGTGCGCGCCGATCTTCGCCACGAGCAGCTGCATTTGCTGGGCCACGAGACCGACGTCCGCCTCCAGGTCGGTCGCGACACCCAGGTGGGCGCCGACCCCGGCATGGGTGAACAGGACGAACCCGTGGTCCGACTCGAGCATCAGCTGGCGCAGCCCCACACCCGAGCCGAAGAGCAGGGTCGTCGTGGAGCGGCCCGTCATGGTCATGGCCGCGCAGGCCGCCGAGAGGGACTCCGCCTCGGCGACGCTGAGACCCGACACCGGGCCCTTGAGGTTCTTCGCGGACGCGTGGCCGAGACGCAGGCCGTCCTCCGAGACGACGACCGCGTGCCGGACGCCGGGGATCTCGGTGAGCGGGCGGAGCATCCAGCCCAGGTCGGGGAGTCGAGTGATGGTTCCGGTCACGACCGGCCTCCGTGCTGCTCGTTCGGGGTACTGGGCAGAGACGGTTCGCCGTGCGGCGCCGCCTCGGGTTGATCGGTGGCCGGCCGGGCCCGCGCCTCGTCCGCGCCGAGCGCGGCGCGTCCGCGCAGGGTGCCGGAGACCACACTGGCGATCGACGCGCGGGCCGCCTCCGGCGTCCACGGTGCGGACTCGGGGGCGGACCGCGCCGGAGGCACCGAGTGCCGGGCCGCCCGCGGCGACACGGCATTCGGGGCGTCCGCGGTACGGGCCGGGCTCCGCCGGCTGCGGCGGCGCGGAAGACCCGCGGTCTGCGGGCCGCCGTCCGAGGACGGCCCGGCCGGGACGAGGCCGTCGTCCCGGTTCCCCGGCCGGGTGTGCTCCGCGTACTGCTCCGTGTACCCGGCGCTCCCGGCGTACACGTCGTGCTCGGCGTCCCCGGCCGGTCGCGGCGCATCCCGCACCGGGAGCTCCGGGGACTCCGGGTCGTTCTCGGGCCACGCGTCCGGACGCCGGTGCGCCGGGACCCGCGCCGCCGGCTCGGTGAGCAGCCGGAACGGTACGAACATGACGGCGCGGGTCCCGCCGTACGCGGACGTGCCGCTCAGCTCCACGTTGAAGCCGAGCTCGCGGCTCCACCGGCCGACACAGGCCAGACCGAGCCGGGGCACCGCACCCAGCCGGGTCAGGTCCAGATCGTCGTGGAGCTGGCCCCGGGCCTGCTCCAACACGTCCGGCGGCATGCCGAGCCCGGCGTCGTCGATCTCGACGACCGCCCCGGCACCCACCTCCCGGACACTGACGATGACTTGGGAACGCGAGGGCGAGAACACCGTCGCGTTCTCCAGGAGTTCGGCGATGGCGTGCATCAGCCCCTCCGCGGCCGGCGGTGCCGCGTACAGGGTCTGCCCGCCGTGCACCTCGATCCGCCCGAACTCCACGATCCGCGACTGCGCGCCGCGTACGCAGTCGTACAGCGAGACCGGCCGGGTCTCCCGGCGCGCGGGCCAGATGCCGCACATCACCAGGAGGGTCTGCGCCTTGCGGGTCATCTGGGAGGCCGCGTGGTCGGCCTTCATCACCTCGGCCATCAGCCGGGGATCGTCCAGGGATCGTTCCACCTGGTCCAGCACCTGCTGCTGCACCGTGGCCATCACGTGCATGGTGCGTGCCACCGACTCGAAGGCGGCCATCACCGAGTCCCGCAGCACGCGTTCGCGGTGCACCGCCTCGTCGGAGCCGAGTACGTCCACCACCAGGTCCAGCGAGCGCGCGAACTCCTCCCCGGTCTCCCGCCGTTCACGCAGCGGACCCGGCGCACCGTCCACCCGCTGCCCGGTGCGCAGCAGTTCGGCGATGGCCGGTACGCGCACCTGGGCGAGGTGCGCCGCCTCCGCGTCCCGTGCGGCGGCGAGTGCCACCGCCTCGGCGCGGCGGGCGCGCTCGGCGCTCAGCTTCCGGGTGAGCAGCACCACCGGGGCGATCAGCAGCACGGCGACCGCGACCCCACCGGCCGCCAGCACACGTCGCGCGTCGCCGGTGAGCACCAGGGCCGACACCGCGCAGCCGGCCGCGAGTACGGCGGTGGCCGGCCAGATCACGGCGGGGCGGAGCACTGTCCCGTACTCCGACCGGTCGGTCCGCTTCGCGGGGCGCCCCGTCCCGGTCGGCGGCCTCACCACGACGGCCTCGCCCCGACGGCCTTGCAGTACACAGCGCCAGCCACGAGGAATGGACCCTTCCAGGACACGTCGAACTCCCTTGCGAGATCAAAGGCATGCAGAGCCTAGACCAAACGGTCTGATTTCCAAGGGGGGTCAGGAAGACTGATCGTCAAGATCGCAACAGTTGTGGCGACTTGTCGCACAGGTACTTCCGGAATTCGAGAGGTCCCGGGGGGCGCCGCTCCTCGTGTCGCCCCTGGGCCGGTCCACCAGCGGCGATGGACCGGCCCAGGGGGGAGGGCGGGTGACAACCGGACGCGGACGGATCTCCCGGTGCGGGTATTCCCGACGGCTTCACCCGGTGTCGCCGGGAACTTCACGTACGAGACGCATTTCCGACCGGCTCTTTCCGGCCGGCCTTTCGAGGTCCTGTCCGGCCGCTCGTTCCCGGACCGGCGTGCGGGGCAGGTGCGGCCGTCACGGCCGGGGCTGCGCGTCCTTCGTCGCCGTGGACCTGGCGGCGGCCTCGATCAGGTCGAGCACGGCGCCCGGGTGGGAGACCAGGGCGGCGTGGGAGCTGTTGATCTCGACGGTACGGGCCCCGGCGCGGCGGGCCTCGAAGCGCTCCAGGTCGCTCCCGAGGGTCTTGTCCTGCCGGGCGACCAGCGCCCAGCTGGGGATGGTGCGCCAGGCCGCAGCGGTTGCCGTGGCGCCGAACGCGGCTGCCGCCACAGGGCGTTGGGCGGCGGCCAGCACGCGCGTCGTGACCGGCGGAAGATCGGCGGCGAAGACGCTGCGGAAGAGGGCGGGGTCGATGAAGAGATCGGCGCTCCGGTTGCCTTCCTCGGCGGTCCCTGTCGGGATCTGGCGCAGGGCCGGGGTCAGCTGCGACTCGGTCGAACGGGCGGCGAGCGCGCCGAGGTTCTCGTCCTTGTCGGGCATCAGCGCGGCGATGAAGACCAGCGCCTCGACCTGCGGATTCCCGGCCGCCGCCTGGCTGATCACGGCACCGCCGTACGAGTGCCCGACCAGCACGATCGGACCGTCGACGGTGGCCAGCACACTGCTCAGGTAGGCGGCGTCGGAGGCGAGGCCGCGCAACGGGTTGGCGGGGGCGAGGACGGTGTATCCCGCCCGCTGGAGCCGGGCGGAGACGGCGTTCCACCCCGAAGCGTCGGCGAACGCGCCGTGTTCGAGCACGATGGTCGGCCGGGCGGTCGCACGGTCCGCCCCGGCGGGGGCGGCGGAGGCGTGGGGCGTCAGGGTGAGGGCCAGCAGCCCCGCGACGGCGGGCAGGGCCAGCAGGTTTCGGATGCGTCGGACGTGCACGGGATCTCCCAGGTGTGTCGTGTGGTGCCGGGTCGGTGAGGGGCCCGGGGCCGGGGGGCCGGCGAATGCGGGCCCTGGGCCGGTCGGTGGTCAGTCCTTGAGGAAGGCGAGGAGGTCCCGTCCGAACTCCTCCTCGAAGCCGCCGAACAGCCCGTGCGGGGCGCCGGGGTAGACCTTGAGCGTGGCCCGGGGCAGGAGCCGAACGGACTCCTCGGCGGCAGCGCCGATCGGAACGATCTGGTCGTCGTCCCCGTGGGCCACCAGGACCGGAATGTCGATCTTCTTCAGGTCCTCGGTGAAGTCGGTCTCGGAGAACGCCTGGACGCAGTCGAGCGCTCCCTTGAGCCCGACCTGCATGCTCTGCAGCCAGAACTCCTGCCGCTTGCCCTCGGAGACGGTCGCGCCGTCGCGGTTGAAGCCGTAGAAGGGGGCGCTCAGATCCCGGTAGAAGCTCGACCGGTCGGCGGCGACCCCGGCCCGGATCGCGTCGAAGGCCTCCACGGGCAGGCCCTTGGGGTTGGTGTCCGTCCTCAGCATGAGCGGGGGCACGGCGCCGAGCAGGACCGCCTTGGAGACCCGGGAGGTTCCGTGGCGTCCGAGGTAGCGGGTGACCTCGCCGCCGCCGGTGGAATGCCCCACCAGGACCGCGTCGCGGAGGTCGAGGTGCTCGAGCAGTTCGGCGAGGTCGTCGGCGTACCGGTCCATGTGGTTGCCGTCCCAGGTCTGGGTGGAACGGCCGTGCCCCCGCCGGTCGTGCGCGACGGCGCGGTAACCGTGCGAGGCGACGAGGTGGGACTGGGTGTCCCAGGCGTCGGCGTTGAGGGGCCAGCCATGGCTGAAGACGACGGGACGGCCGTCGCCCCAATCCTTGAAGAAGATCTGGGCGCCGTCCGTGGTGGTGATCGTGGGCATCGCTGTGTTCCTTCGCGCAGGGCCGTGTGCGGGCCGGTGTGCCGGCCCGCAGATGGTTCGATACGGGATGCCGAGTGCGGGTCGGCGGGAAGTGGGTGAACGGGGGCTCGGCAAACGTGGGGAGTCACGGTCGGGGCCGGGGCCCGAGGCGGCCGGATCGGATGGACCGGACGGACGGAGCGGCCGGATCAGACGAAGCGGCCGAGGAAGGCGAGGGCGGTGTCGGCGACCTCGCGCCAGCCGCTGTCGATGATCAACGAGTGCCCGCGCCCGGGGAGTTCGGTGATCTCCGTGATGCCGGTGTTGCGCTTCTGGCGTTTGAAGGAGGCGTTGGCGATGGCCCACGGCACGGTGTGGTCCTTCTCCCCGGAGACGATGAGGAGCGGGCCCCGGTCGGGGTTCTCCGTATCGACCCGGGCTTCGGTCCAGGGGTTGAAGTTGGCGGTCGCGGCCTGGAAGAGAGGGGCGCCGGGTGCGGGGACGGCGAACGTCCGGTGCAGGTCCCGTGCCTCCTGCTCGTCCACAGCGTTGGCGAAAGCGTATCGGAACTGCTCAAAAGTGAGCGGAACGGCACGATGGATGTTTGCCGGGTTGGTCAGGACCGGTGCGGACGCACGCAACGCGGAGAACGGCAGGGGCAGGACCCCCCGGAAGGGCGCGGGATCGATGGCGACGGAGGCGCGCGCCAGGCCCCGGCCGGCCAGGATCTGGGTGAGCAGGCCGCCGAAGGAGTGCCCGACGACGGCCGGCTCGACCTCGAGCTTGCCGACGAGGGCCTGGAGGTGGTCGGCGATCCGGCCGACGGTCTTGTCGGCGAGGGCCTCGGGATGGGCGTTGGCCTCGTCGACCGTGTCCGGGTCGTCCGGCCAGGACAGGGCTACGGGGGCGTATCCGGCCGCCTCGAAGAGGGCGGCCCACCGGTCCCAGCTGCTGGAGAGCAGCCACAGACCGTGGACGAAGACGACGGGGACGCGGCCCGAGGCGTTGGCCGCGTCGATCTGTTCGATGTCATGAGCAGGAGGCATGGCCCCACGCTAGGAACCCGCGACCGTCCTGGAACCGGGCGAATGACTGCAACCGCGCGCGTGCCGACCGCACGGTGTGCTCCCCGCCCGGAACGCCCGCGGACCAGGGCGTGGCGCCCGAGCCGGTGTCCGGCGGCAGTGGAAGCCCGAGCCGGCCGGCCCGCCGCCCTCTGCACGGGGCCGTCCACCGGGTCCGTCGGCGGTGGTCGGGGGCCGAGTCGGCCGCCGCCCCACGGATGCAGTCATCCGTACGATGCGCCTCTCCGTCCGGCCCGCGCAGACTGGTGATCCGACCGCTGCCCCCGAACGGAGTGCCCATGCCGGACGCCATCTTCGGTCACCAGTACCTCGGCGAGCTGGGAGACCTCGTGCTGTTGCTCGACTTCGTCGCGGCCGACCGGCTCTCGGTGACGGTGCTGGAGGGGGAGGGCGAGAGCGGCGCGGACGGCCGGGCCGAGACGGTGCACATGACGATGACCGAAGTCAGGGCCGGGCTGTACTTCACCTTCTGGCAGGACGGGTCGGGCACCTCCGTCACGCAGCTCCAGGACTTCACCAACGGCGTGCTGCGCGCCACGCTGGCCAGAGGAGACGGGAGTTGCGCGGTCATGGCGGGAACCCTGCGGCGGATCGACGGGGACGAGCACGTCCAGACCGGTGCCTGCGACCGCAAGGAGGTCGCCGTGCGTGCCATGCGGGACCTGCTGGCCGGCGACGCCACACACCTGGAACGCGACTGGACCGAGAACTTCGTCGAACACAGCCCCGGACGGTCCGGCGGCCTCCCCGGACTGCGTACCCGGGCCGTGAGCGCGGAGGGCGCCGTCTGGGAGCCGGCCAGGATCATCGCCGAGTCGGACTTCGTGGTGACGCACGCCCGGCTCACCGTGCCCGGGCGCGAACCCGCCGCGGTGGTGGACGTCTTCCGCTTTGAAGGCAACCGGATCGCCGAGCACTGGGACGTCGTCCAGACCGAAGTGGCGGGAGACGGGGAGGCAGGCCGTCTCCCCATGGTGTGAGGGTTTCATGATCATGTCGTGATCCGTGATCCGCACACGGACCGACCCGCAGCCGATAGCCTCCAACCCGGGGGCGAGGTACAGGATGTCGACCGGGCAGGGGGTGTCGCCGGGCGTGGAGACGAACGATGCGCTACCGGTACCGCCCGGCGGAGGTCCGGGGGTGCCGGGCGGCCGGGGCGGGACCGGACCGGCCGCCGACGCCTCGCCGGTGGGCCGCGAGCGCGAACTCGCCGCCGTCGCGCGGGCCCTGGCCCCGGACTCCGCCGAAGGGCAGGCCCTCGCGCTCGTCGGGGAGCCGGGCGTCGGCAAGACCGAGCTGCTGCGGGTGGTCGCCGAGCGGGCGCGCGCGACGGGCAGCCGCGTACTGCGCAGCCGGGGGAGCGAGGGCGAGCGGGGACTCGCGTACGCCGGTCTCCACCAGCTCCTCCTCCCGGCAGCCACCTCGATCGAGCAGCTTCCCGAAGCGCAACGCGCGGCGCTGAGAGGTGCGTTCGGCCTGGCCGACACCGCGAGCTCCCCCGACCCCATGGTGCTGCGGCTCGGCGTGCTGAACCTCCTCTCCCGCCTCGCCGACAAGGGACCCCTCCTGCTGGCCGTCGACGACGTGCACTGGATGGACTCCGCGAGCCTCGACATCCTGGCGTTCCTCGCCCGCCGCCTGGAGGGCGAACCGATCGGGCTGCTCGTCGCCGGACGCGGTACCGCCCTGCCGGACCGGCTCGCACCCGCCCTGCCCACCCTGCTGGTCGGCCCGCTCACCGAGACCGACAGCGCACTGCTGCTCGCCCGCCGGCACGGAGACCTGGAGCCCGGCACCCGCCGTCGGATACTCCAGCAGGCGCACGGAAACCCGCTCGCACTCATCGAACTCCCCGGCGTCATGAACCAGGACGGCCACGCGGCCTGGGGACGGACCGCCCACCTGTCCCTCTCCCGCCGCCTGGAGGAGGTCTTCGCCGCCCAGCTCGGCACCCTGCCGGAGACGACGGCGCAGGCCCTGCTGACCGCTGCGGCGGCCGGTACCTCCGATCTGTCCGTGATCACGCAGGCGCTGCCGGAGGGCGGGCCCGACGCCTTCGAGGTGTGGCGGCCCGCCGAGTCGGCCGGGCTGGTCCATCTGCACGCGGGGCGGCTGGAGTTCCGCCACCCGCTGGTCGTCTCCGCCGTGTACGCCGGCGCTCCGTACGCCGCACGCAGACGCGCCCATCTGCGGCTGGCCTCGGCCGAGCGGGACGCCGACCGCCGGGCGGAGCACCTCTCGGCGGCCACCGTCACCCCGGACGAGGAGGTCGCCCGGCAGATCGAGACCGCGGCCGAGCGCTACCGCACGCGCGGTGCGATCGCCGAGGCCGTCGCCGGATTCGTCCGCGCTGCCCAGCTCAGCCCCCGCCCCGAGGAGCAGGGCCGCCGGCTGGGGATCGCCGCCGTGGTCTCGATGGTGGCCGGTGACGTCACCCGGGCCGAGGAGCTCGCCTCCCGCGCGAGTGCACTCAGCGACGATCCGGAAGCCCGCGCCTGGACCGCCCAACTGGGGGCCGTCGCGGCCTCGATGACCCTGCGCATGGAGCACGCCTTCCACCTGGTCCTCCCGGCCGGCCGGCTTCCCGACCCGGCCATCGCCCCCTACACGCTCACCGTCGGCGCGCACATCGCCCACCACACGGCCCGCGCCGACCTCCGCGGTGAGCTCGCCCGGCAGTTCACGGCCGGCACCTTCCCGCCCGGGACGGACCTCTACGCCACCTGGATCGCCTGGATCCTCGACCCCCACCACGCCGCCGTACGGGCCCGTGCCGCACTGCCCACCCTGACCGCCGCGCTGCGCGGCGAGCCGGCCGAGCAGCACCTCGCCGGCACCCTCGCCATGTGGCTCGACGCCACCGACGTCTCCATCGGTCTGCTGGACGCCGTAGCCCACCCCGACCGGGCCGATTCCCTCACCGTGCAGGCCGGTACGGCCGCCGCGGACCGGGCCTGGGCCCTCTACGAGGCGGGCCGGTGGAGCGAGGCACGCCACGGGGCGCGGAGCCTCGGCGAAACGCCGGGCCGGCCGCCGTCGCTGCTCTCCGTCACCGCGGCCCGTGTTCTGCTGGGCACGCTGGACGCGGCAGCCGGGAACCGGACGGCCGCGGAGGCGGCGCTGCGGCCGATCCTCGACCACGCGGAGACCGCCCACCTGCGGCTGCTGTCCGGCCGGGCCCGCTGGGCCCTCGGTCTCGCCGCGCTCGCCGACGAGGACCACGCGGCAGCCCACGCCGCCCTGCGCCCCCTCTACGAAGCGGACGGCACACCGCTCCACCCGCATCTGGGCTGCTACCTCCTGCCCGAACTCGCCCTGGCCGCCGCCCGCACCGGCCAGGCGGACGACGCCCGCGCGGTACTCGCCCGGGTGCGGGAGTCGGTGGGAGCCGCCGCCTCCCCGCGCCTCACCCAACTCCTCGCCCACGCAGCTGCGTTGCTGGCACCGTCCCATGAGGCCGAGGGTCATTTCGCCACCGCGCTCGCTGTACCGGAGGGCCCGGCGTGGCCCTTCGAGCGGGCGCTGACCCAGCTCGACTACGGCCAGTGGCTGCGTCGCCGCCGGCGAGTGGCCGACGCCCGCGTGCAGTTGGCCACAGCCCTGGACGCCCTCGAACGGCTCGGCGCCCGGCCGTTCGCCGGCCGCGCCGAGTCCGAACTGCGCGCCGCGGGAGTCGCCGTTCGGCCGCCGAGCGGGGACCGGCTCGCGGAGTTCTCGCCCCGCACCCGGCAAGTCCTGCGCCTGGCCGCCGAAGGGCTGACCAACCCGCAGATAGCGGAGCGGCTCTACCTGTCGCCGCGCACGGTCGCGTCGCACCTCTACCGCAGCTTCCCCAAGCTCGGCATCACCCACCGCTCCCAACTGCGCGACGCGGTGCCGCCGGCGTAGGAGCCGGAGGCTCGGTTCCGCCCTTCCCCGCACGGACGGATGGCGCGATCCGGCGCACGCAGACGTCTTGTCACTGAGTGACACGCGGACCTACTCTCCAGTATGACTCGCGAGTAACCAGCGTGTTTCCGCGGGGTTTTCGGGTTCGGCGCACCCCTGTCCCACCCGGACCCGGCGCAGCCCCCGAGTGCACACCCCGGTGCGGGATCAGGGTCCCGGTGCCCCCACGGCACGAGCCGCCGGTAGCGAACTCTCGTCCTTCCCCCGAACCGAGGAGTGAGCCGCATGGAACGACCGAGCAGTGCCCGTCCCCCTCACGCGTCCCCACCGGTCCCGACCCGCCGCCGGACCGCCCGTCCGGCCAGGCGCGGCACCATGGGGGTGATCACCGGGCGTCTGCTGGCGGCCGGGATCGCCGCCGTGGCCTGCCTGGGCGCCCAGACGCTCCCCGCGTCCGCCGCCACCGCTCCGGTGGTCTCCCGGGGCGTGGAGATCCCGGCTTTCTACACCCCGCCCGAGACCCTCCCCGCGGCGGACGGCGCGCTGGTGCGTACCGAACCGCTCAAGCTGGCGCTGAGCCTGCCCAGTCTGGGCGGCCCGCTGCCGGGCAGGGCGACCCGGCTCATGTACAAGTCGACCGATTCCAACGGCTCTCCGGTGGCCGTGACCGGCGCCTACATCGAACCGACGGCCGCGTGGAAGGGGAGCGGACCGCGTCCGCTCGTCGCCCTGGCGCCCGGCACGATGGGGCAGGGCGACCAGTGCGCGGCCTCGCTGGGACTCCAGAACCCGATCACGCTCAACGGCGACACCGTCTCCATCGGATACGAGGACCTCTCGGTCTACCGGCTGCTGGCCGCCGGTACCGCTGTGGTCGTCACCGACTACGCGGGCCTCGGCGCCACCGACCGGCTGCACACCTACGTCAGCCGGGTCGACGGCGGCCACGCCCTCCTCGACGCCGCCCGCGCGGCGCGCGGGGTGAGCGGGGCGTCCGTCACCGCCGCCTCCCCGGTGGGGCTCTACGGCTACAGCCAGGGCGGCGGCGCCAGCGCCTCGGCCGCCGAACTCCAGCCCGCCTACGCGCCGGACGTCAAACTGGCCGGTGCCTACGTCGGCGCACCCCCGGCCGACCTGGCCGCCACCATCAAGGGGATCGACGGCAGCGCCCTGGCCGGCGCCCTGGGCTGGTCCCTGAACGGCTTCCTCCAGACCGACCCGTCCCTCCAGCCCATCGCGGACGCCCAGATCAACGCGGCCGGCAGAGCGGCCCTCGCCGACCTCTCGACGATGTGCATCGGCGACGCGCTCTTCGGGTACGGCTTCAAGAAGAGCAGTTCGTGGACGACCAGCGGCAAGTCCCTGAGCCAGCTCGTCGACACGATCCCGCAGCTCAAGTCCACGCTCGACGCCCAGCGCATCGGCAACCTCAAGCCCACCACCCCCGTACGGGTGGCCACCGGCATCCAGGACGACATCGTGCCGCACGCCCAGGCGCGCCAACTCGCCGTCGACTGGTGCCGCAAGGGCGCGAACGTCACCTACGACGCCATCGTCCTTCCCAATCTCGGGGACAAGATCGTCACCAACCACCTCGTCCCGCTCCTCACCGACCAGGGCGACGCCATCTCCTGGCTGACCGACCGGCTGGCCGGCAAGTCCGCGAGCTCCAACTGCTGGACCATGCCGCTGCAGCCCTGACCCCGCACCGGAAAACGCCGGGGGTCCCCCCGCTCCGCGCGGAGGGACCCCCGGTCATGGTGCCCGGAGCGTCAGGGCTTGCGGGCGACGAGGCCCCACTGGTCCACGCCGGGGCCCTCGGGCTCGCCGTCGGGGCGCCAGTACGTGATGGAGAGGAACCCGGGGTCGATCAGCTCCAGGCCCTCGGCGCACCCGGTGATCTCCTCGGGCTCGCGCACCAGGTAGGGCGGGTTGTCGCCGGAGTCGTACGCCTCCTGGGCGGCGAGGGTCTCCGGGGTCTTGATGGTGTCGCAGATGACCAGGTAACTGCCCGACGGCATCCGGGACATGTACGACTGGACCACCTTGATCCCGTCGTCGGGGAGCAGGTGCCCCAGCGTCGACAGCAGCAGCACCGCGACCGGCTGGGTGAGGTCGAGGGTCTTCGCCGCCTCGTCCACCACGGCATCCGTGTTGGTGAGGTCCTCGTCCACGAAGGCGGTGGCGCCCTCGGGCGAGCTGGTCAGCAGCGCCGCGGCGTGCACCAGCACGATCGGGTCGTTGTCCACGTACACGATCCGGGAGGACGGATCGATGGCCTGCGCGACCTGGTGGGTGCTGTTCTCCACCGGCAGCCCGGTGCCGACGTCCAGGAACTGGCGCACACCCAGACCGCCGAGGTGGCGGATCGCCCTGGCCTGGAAGGCGCGCGAGGCCTTCGCGATGGCGGCCGTCGCCGGGTAGGCGGCGGTGACCGCGTCCGCCAGCTCCCGGTCCACGGGGTAGTTGTCCTTTCCGCCCAGCCATGCGTTCCACACCCGCGCGGAGTGGGGTATGTCGGCACGGATCTTCTTGCGGAACTCAATGTCGTCAGGGGCCATCGGAATCTCCTACTCGCGCTTCAACGGGTGCAGTTGGCCGGGGGCCCGGTTGCCCGCACGGCATGACCGTACCTCCCTGTGGAGGGTGTGTGCGCGTCCCCCCTGAAACCCGCCCCCGCACACCGTCCCGGGCAGGTGAGCGCACACCTGACGGCACGTCATGCCTGGGCGCCCGGGCCCTCGTCCCCGGCAGGCGGAAGCGGATGCGGAGCCGGTGTCGCAGCCGGCATCCGGGCCTCGCGCCAGGCCCGGGGCGAAACGCCGTAGGCGGCCTTGAAAGCTCGACTGAAGTGGGCCGTCGACGAGAAGCCCCAGCGGTGCGCCAGCGCCGCGATCGTCTCACCGTTGGGCGGCACCCGGGACAACTCGCGGCGGCAGGCGTCGAGTCGCTGCTCGCGGACCCAGGAGCCGAACACGATGCCACGCCGGGCCAGCACCGCGTAGAGGTGCCGTACCGAGATGTGGTGGGCGCGGGCCACCGACGACGGCGTCAGGTCCCGGTCGCCCAGACGGGTGTGGAGGTGCTCCACGATCCGTGTGCCGAGCGTCTCGTGCAGCGCCCCGGCCGCGAGCGCGTCACTGCCGGACTCCCCGGCCACGACGGCGCGGACCAGCTCCAGGGTCGGGGAGGCGAGCAGCCGTGCCGCCGTTCCCTCGTGGAACCGGGGTCCGGTGGCGAGACGGGTGAGGTAGCCGGAGGCCAGCCCCGCGAGGCCGTTCCCGCCGCCGAGCGTCCGGGCCGTCACCGCGCGCAACGCGAGCTCTGGGAGCGCGAGTTCCGCCAGGGGAACCCGGAAGAAGTGTGCGTCCACGCCCCGTTCGAACAGGAGCGTGTACGGGCGCCGGGTGTCGTAGAAGGCGAGGTCCCCGGGGTGCAGGACCGCGTGTCTGCCGTCCTGCGCGACGGTGCTGTGCCCGGAGACCTGGAGACTGACGAAGAGCACCGGTTCCGCGTCCGCCTTCACCAGGCGCGGGGTGCGGTGGACGGTTGCCGGGTTCGCCCGCACCGTGCTGATCTGCAGGGAGCCGAGCGCGGAGATCGTGACGTCGGCGAACACCTGGTCGGGGCGGGCCGGCAGGACGAGATCGACCGGGACGACCTGCTCGCGGATGGTCTCGCGCAGCGCTTCGGCGCGGTCCAGGACGGGGAGGGCGGAGGTCCCCCAGACGGTCTTCACCGGTTCCTCCTCGGGATGCGGACCGACGCGGTGCGCGACGGCGGACGACCCGGGCAGCGTAGGGCGCCCCGGCCCTGCGTGGTCGTTGCGACGCCGTGTTGTGCACCGTCGGGACAACAAGTCCGCGCCGTGCGGCCGGACGAGGCGCGCAAGTCGCCCGAATCCGGCCCGTCCGCCTCCGACAGCCCTGCCGTGAGGTCCGGTTGACCCATCGTGCACAGCTCGCCCGGCAGGGGCCCGGAGCGGTCGGGAGCCGTGCAGGCTGGGAGGAACCAGAGAGGAACACACATGACCGCATCGGCCGATCTCCGGGCCATCGAACGCATCAATGAGGGCGACCGCACCCCCGTCGTCTTCGTCCACGGTCTGTGGCTGCTGCCCAGCAGCTGGGACCGGTGGGCCACCGTCTTCGAAGAAGCGGGCTACGCCCCCCTCACGCCCGGCTGGCCGGACGACCCCGACACGGTGGCCGACGCCAACGCCCACCCCGAGGTGTTCGCGGGCAAGAGCGTGGGCCAGGTCGCCGACCACTTCGCCTCCCTGATCGAACGCCTGGACCGCAGACCCGTGGTGATCGGGCACTCCTTCGGTGGGCTCATCACCCAGATGCTCGCCGGGCGGGGCCTCGCGGCCGTGTCGGTCGCCATCGACCCGGCCCCCTTCCGGGGCGTCCTCCCGCTGCCCGTCTCCTCGCTGCGCGCCGCCAGTGCGGTACTCGGCAACCCGGCCAACTACCACCGGGCCGTGCCCCTGACCTACGACCAGTTCCGCTACTCCTTCGCGAACGCGGTGAGCGAGGAGGAGGCGAGGGAGCTGTACGAGCGATTCGCGGTCCCCGCGCCGGGCGAACCCCTCTTCCAGGCGGCCGCCGCGAACTTCAACCCCTGGACCGAGGTGAAGGTCGACACCCGCAGCCCCGAACGCGGGCCCCTGCTGATCATCTCCGGCGAGAAGGACCACACCGTGCCCTGGGCCATCGCCAACGCCTCGTACAAGAAGCAGGAGAAGAACGGGGTCGCGGTCACCGAGATCACCGAGATCGCGGGCCGCGGCCACGCGCTCACCATCGATTCCGGCTGGCGCGAAGTCGCGGACACCGCGCTGGACTTCGTGAAGCGGTTCACCGACTGAGGTGTCGAAGGGATCGCCGCCGCCCAGGCTCGTCGAGGCGGCGGCCGTCCCTTCGGTCCCCGCACGCCTTTTGGCCAGAGCGTCCGGTTCGGCCCCCTTTCGCGGCCCCCGGACGCCGAGGACCCTTCCCGCAGGAGAACCGTGCCGACGGCGCCCGGGAGGAATCCCCCCGGCGGGGAGAGCCTCCTTGGTACGTACGCGTACGAACGAGCACGTACGCGTACGAACGTGCCGCGCCGCCGGAACGGTCGCCAGGGATCGCAGGACTGTCCCCAGGGGAGCCGCCATGCCGAGACTTCTGTACGTTCCCGTACTCCCGGTGCGCAGCCATGCCGCCCGGGCCTACCGCGATCTGCGGCCCGCCGTCCGGGACGGCGTCACGCCCCTGTGGAGCCTGCCGCCCCACCCCGATGTGCGGGGCGCCTCGCTGGCCGCAGCCGTCCGGCGGGAGGTCGCCGAGGTGAGCCGGGTCCAGACCGGGGGCCCGGCGTGGCTCGACGCCCCCTTCGCAGAGGAGGCGCAGATCTCGACACTCGCCGAAGTGTTCGCCGCATACGTGGAGTTCGGTTCGTTCCGGCCGGTGACCGGGCCGTTGCGGCCCGCCGCCCAGCAGGGCGCGGCGGTCGCGACGGCGGTGGAGTACGGGCGCCCGCTCGGCATCCGGGTGCCGGTGCCCGGCGAGTGGGACCACGGGCTCACCGGCGCGGTGGCCCGGCTGGTGGCACGGACGGGCCGTGCCGTGGAGCTCGACCTGCTGATCGATCTCGGCGGTGTCCTCGGCGACCGGCCCGGCGCGCCGAAGGAGGCGCTGCGCGCCCTCGACGCCCTGCTCCCGCTGGCCGACTGGCGCTCCGTCGTCACCATCGGCGGAGGGTTCCCGCAGGTGACGGCCGAGATGCTGCACCGGGGCGTGCGGGAGGAGCCCCGCAGGGACTGGCAGGTCTGGCAGGAGATACGGCGGAGCCCCGGCGGCCGGCTCACCGCCCTCGGGTTCGGGGACTACGGCGTCCAGCCGGCCACCGCCCTCGCCCGCCCCTACCGGCCGGACCAGCGCGGCGGGCCGGACTGGGGCTACCTGCGCTACACCACGGACCGGACCTTCGCGCTGGTGAAGGTCCTGCACAGCGGCCCGGACCGGGCGAGGGCCAACCGGGAGGCCGCACGCGCACTCCTGAGGCTGCCCGACTTCCGTGGCGCGCTGGCGAGTTCGGGGGAGTGCTGGCTGCGCGACTGCGCCCGCTCGCTGACCCACCCCGCCGTGCGCACCGGCTCGGACGGTCCGGGTACGGGCAACGCCGCCACCTGGCTGCGGGTCGGGAACGTCCAGCACATGACCCATGTGGTGCGGAGCCTGGCCGCGGCATGAGACGCCAGGTCGGCCCGCCGGGCCTCGGCCCGGCGGGCGGGTCTCGGCTCCGGCCGTCGGGCCTGAGCTCCCGGCTCCGCCCGCCGGGATGCCCCGGCTCCGCCCGCGGGGTCTCAGCTCCGCCCGTTGCCGCGCGGGTCCTCCAGTTCGGCGAGCCACGTGGTGAGGGCGCCTTCCAGCGCCTCGGCCTGCGCCGGGGGCAGTGCGGCGAGGAGACGCCGCTCGTTGTGCATGTGGTCGGTGAAGGCCCGGTCGATGAGTTCCCGGCCCGGCACGGTGAGGGCGACGACCCGGCCCCGGCCGTCCCCGTCGCCCCGGCGCCGGGTCACCAGCCCCGACCGCTCCAGCCGGTCGATGCGCTTGGTCATCGCCCCGGTGGTCACCATGGTGTGCGCGGCCAGCTCCCCGGGGGCCCGCTCGTACGGGGCACCGGCCCGGCGCAGCGCCGCGAGGACGTCGAACTCGCCCTCGCTGAGGCCGTACCGCTGGTAGACCACGCACAACTCCCGGGTGAGCAGGGCGGCGAGCCGGTGCAGGCGGCCGATGACGGCCTGCGGGCCGACGTCGAGGTCGGGGCGCTCGCGGCGCCAGGCGGCCTGGATGCGGGCCACGTGATCGGACGGCGGGTCCTGGTGCTCGTGGGGCTGCTGCATGACCCCACCCTAGCGATTGGCTTCCTGGGAAGCTAATATGTCTTCCATGGAAGCCAATGTGCGAGGCCTGGCCATCGCCGCCGTGGCGCCGGTGGCCTGGGGCGCCACCTACTACGTCACCCGCCACTACCTCCCCGCCGGAGACCCGCTCTGGGGAGCCGCCCTGCGCGCCCTGCCCGCCGGATGCCTGCTGCTGCTCCTCGCCCGGAGCCGGCCCACCGGCGCCTGGTGGTGGCGGTCCGCCGTGCTGGGGCTGCTGAACACCAGCGCCTTCTTCGTGCTCGTCTACATCGCCGCCCAGCGCCTGGCGACCAGCACGGCGTCGATGGTGATGGCGCTCTCCCCGCTGGTCATGACGGTGACCGCCTGGGCCCTGCTCGCCCAGCGCCCCCGCGCCGTCCACCTGGCCGGTGGTGCGAGCGGACTCGCCGGGGTGGCCCTGATGATGTGGGGCCGTACCGGAGGCGGCGGGACCGGCGGCCTGATCGCGTCCGTCTCCGCGATGCTGGTCTCCTCCCTGGGGTACGTGCTCTCCCAGCGCTGGAGCTCCGGCGCCGGGGTCCTCGCCACCACCGCCTGGCAGCTCTGCTTCGGCGGCGTACTCCTGCTGGCGGCGGCTGCCGTGCGCGAGGGGGCACCGCCACCGCTGGACCGCCGTGCGCTCCTGGGCTTCTGCTACGTCACCCTCGTCGCCACCGCCCTCGCCTTCCTCGCCTGGTTCGCGGCGCTGCGCCTGCTCCCGGCCGCCACGGTCGGCCTCGTCGGCCTCCTCAACCCGGTCACCGGCGTCCTGCTCGGCACGGCCCTGGCGGCGGAGGGGCTCACCGGCCGGCAGCTCGCCGGGATGGCGCTGATCCTCGCGGGCGTGCTGCTCGGACGGCCGGGCAGGGCGGCCGTCGAACCCGGAGCGCCGACCGCTTCCGATCCTGCTCCGGGAAGGGCCGGCCCATGGGAGCAGCGCGAAGGGCCGCGTCAGCCGAAGGTGCGGCGGTAGCTCTGCGGGCTGACACCGGTGGTCTTCTTGAACCGGTCGCGAAAGGCGGTGGGCGATCCGAACCCGACCTGGACACCGATGCGTTCGACGGAATGGCGTGTGGTCTCCAGGAGATGCTGGGCCTGGCGGACGCGTGCGCGGTGGAGCCACTGGAGCGGGGTGGTGCCGGTCTGTTCGCGGAAGCGCCGTATCAGGGTCCGGGTACTCGTCCCGGCGTGGGCTGCGATGTCGGCGAGGGCGAGATCGGAGCCCAGGTTCTCCCGCAACCAGGCGAGCAGCGGCTCGAGGGTCGATCCCTGAGGGGCGGGCACGTGATCGTGGACGATGAACTGCGCCTGCCCGCCCTCGCGTTCCAGAGGCATGACGGACAGCCGGGCGGCGTCGGCGGCGACGGCCGAGCCGTAGTCACGGCGGATCATGTGCAGGCACAGGTCCAGGCCGGCGGCGGCGCCGGCGGAGGTGAGGATCTGGCCGTTGTCGACGTACAGGACGTCCGGGTCCACCTCGATGTCCGGGTGGGCCGCGGCCAGGAGACCGGCCGCGGCCCAGTGCGTGGTGGCGCGCAGGCCGTCGAGGAGACCGGTGGCGGCCAGGGGGAACGTGCCCGAGCAGATGGAGGCGATGCGCGTGCCGTTCGCGGCGGCCGCGCGCAGCGCGTCGCGGACGGCGGGAGCGAGCGGGGCCGCGAGGTCGGCGGTACCCGGAACGATGATCGTGTCCGCGGCCTCGAGACCTTCCAGTCCCCAGGGCGCGCGCACGGTGAAGGCGCCGGCATCGATCTCCGGCCGCTCGCCGCAGACGCGGATCCGGTAGCCGGGGCGTCCGTCCGGGAGACGGGTGCGGGAGAAGACCTCGATCGGTGTGGACAGATCGAAGGGGATCACCTGGTCCAGGGCGAGGACGGCAATGGCGTGCATGGCGAGAAGATACCTGACCCTCCGTGGCCGTGACGCGGCCTAGGCGCCCTGAGTCCGGCAGTTTGACCGGTTCAGGGCCTTACCCGGTGTCATGGCGTTATCCCGTTGAAAGGTGTCACTCGTGCCACTGGGGCGCGGGTCGACGCCGGGCTAGCGTCGGGAGCGGCTCCGGCACCGGCCGGATACCGAGCGCCCACGAAGGAACTTCTCCATGCATGCCCAGATCGTCCTGTACGACGGCTTCGATCCGCTCGATGTCGTCGCTCCCTACGAAGTGCTGTACGCCGGCGGTACCGCCTCCGGCGGCGCGGTGAGCGTGGAACTGGTCTCGGCGGAAGGCCCCCGGGACGTGGTCGGCGGCACCGGGGGCCTCGTACTGCGCGCCACCGCCGCCCTGGATCCCGCACGCGCGGGCCTGATCCTGGTCCCAGGCGCCTCGGGCCGCGTGGGAGAGCCCGGCGAAGTTCCCGACGGCGAGGCGGCGGCCGGGGAAGGGCGGCAGGACGGCGAGGCGGCGGCCGGGGAAGGGTGGCAGGACGAGTTGATCCCCGTACTGCTGGGACGCGCCCTGACGACCGAGCTGCCCGCGCTGCTGAAGACGGCCAGGGACAACCCCGAGGTGACGCTCGGCGCGGTGTGCGGCGGCTCGCTCGTCCTGGCCATGGCCGGTCTGCTGGAGGGCCGCTACGCCACCACCCACCACAGGGGCCTGGACCTGCTCGACGCCACCGGCGTCCACGCGGTCGGCGCCCGTGTCGTCGACGACGGCGACCTCGTCACCGGGGCCGGCGTCACCTCCGGCCTCGACCTGGGCCTGTACCTGCTGGAGCGCATGGTGGGCCCCCGGATCGCCCACGCTGTCGAAGAGCTGTTCGCCTACGAGCGCCGCGGCACCGTCTGGCGAAACGAAGGCCCCGCACCCGCCGTCCTCTGACCACATGTGCCGCCCGCACCTCAACCTCAACGCACCCCAACGCACCGCACTCGTAAGGAAGAACAGCACCATGGCCGCAGAAGGCGTCTGGGACCTGTCCATCTCCACCCCCGTCGGCAGGATCGAAGCCGTGGTCGAATTCGCCCGGCAGGACGGTGTCCTGACCGGGACAGCCCACGGAGCGGGCGAGACCGTCCCGCTCGGCGACATCACCCTCGAAGGTGACCGGATCACCTGGAAGCAGGCCATCACCAAGCCCCTGCGCCTGAACCTGGCCTTCGCGGTCACGGTGGACGGTGACACGCTGACCGGCACCTCCAGGGCCGGACGGCTTCCGGCCTCGAAGGTCACCGGCCGGCGCCTTGCCGGCCCCGCGGCAGTGGAGCGTCGGGCATGACGAAACTCTTCCTCTCCCTGCACGTCCTGGCGGCGGTGCTGGCCGTAGGACCGGTCACGGTCGCCGCGAGCATGTTCCCCGGAGCGCTCCGTCGCGCCCACGGCGCCCCGGGCGACCGCGAGGCACTCGCGGGCCTGCGCACCCTGCACCGCATCTGCCGCGTCTACGCCGGCATCGGCATCGCGGTCCCCGTCTTCGGGTTCGCCACGGCCGGCAGCCTCGGCGTCCTCGGCAACGGATGGCTGATCACCTCGGTCGTCCTGACCACCGCGGCGGCCGCCGTCCTGGGCCTGCTGATCCTGCCCGCCCAGGACCGGGCCCTGACCGCCGCGCAGACATCAAGACCCGGCCCCGCCCTGCCCCCGGGCGCCCGGCTCGCCATGCTCACCGGTGTCTTCAACCTCCTGTGGGCAACCGTCACCGTTCTGATGATCGTCCGCCCCGGCTCCACCACGGGAACGTGACCGTGCGCCTTCGCCCCTGCGCATCACGGCCCACGCCGAACTCGTCTCGTCGATCGTGATGCCGGCCAACCTCGGCATGATCCGACGAGAGGCCTACGGCGTGGCCACCGACTGCGCCGCCGCCCCCGCCCGGTAGAGCCGGCGCAGCCGCACCACGCCCAGGTCGTGCTGGTACAGGTTCTCCCGCTGGTCCGCGTCGGCGGGCAACGCCTCCAGCATCACGCGGTCCTGCTCCAGCACCTCCCAGTGGCGCTTCTCGATCAGCGTCCGGTAGAGGAACCGCCAGGAGGCCCGCTGCCAGTCCGCCACCCGGCGGTAGCGCCAGAAGAAGACGCCGGAGCGCTCCTCGTCGACCGGGCAGACCATGCCGACGATGCCGAAGGGGCCACCGGGGCCGGCCGACGGCGGGTACGGGATCGACAGGTCGACCCAGTCCACACCGGTGCGGCAGAGCTCCACCCAGTCGAAGTTGACGCCCCGCTGGTCCGTCTTCTCGAAGAAGTAGCCGCGATCGGTCTCGCGGATACGGAACTTGGCCGTGGTGTCACCGTCGAACATCGTGTGGGAGTCGTGGTGGAGGAACGCCCCGTGCATCGGGTCGAGCAGGTTCTCCACGGCGTACCGCCACGGCACATCCCACTCGGCGTAGCAGAGGAAGGCGGACACCCCGTCGTCGTCGAGCGGCTCCGGCAGCGTCAGCTCCGGCGGCTCCGGGTGTTCCTCGTCGCCGAAGTACGCGAGGACCGCGCCCGCCACCTCCCGCACCGGCAGCGAGGTGACCAGCTTCCTTCCCTCCAGGCTGCATCCGGGCAGGCCGGGGACGGACGACACGGTGCCGTCGCCCTCCACCTCCACGCCGTGGTACCAGCAGGCGACCCGGTCGCCGAGGTGCTTGCCCAGCGAGAGCGGTGCGCCCCGGTGCGGGCACCGGTCGGCCAGCATCGACAGGGCGCCGTCCGAGCGGCGGAACAGCAGCCACTGCTCGCCGAGCGCGGTCACCCGGCGCATCGCGCCCGGGGCGACGAAGTGCGAGGGGACGACGGGGTGCCACTGGTTGCGCAGCCCCGTGGCGTAGATGTGGTCCGCGGTGGCGGAGGACGACAGTGTCATGTCAGGCTCCCAGTCGGGTGATCTCGGCGCGGAAGGACTCCTCGGTCCAGGGCGTACCGTCGGCGGCGTGCACCTGACGAGCATTCAGGCCGCGCACCACGTCCACTAGTTCGTGGCCCTCCTTGGTGAAGACCTCTTCGAGGGTTGCGGCGAGCCTGTACTCGTACGGGGTCGGCTCGTGCGTCCGGGACTGGTGGACGTCCAGATACGGCCAGGCGCCGGTCGTGGTGTCGTTCATGGTGTCTCCAGGGAGTGCGGGGGAGAGGTCACAGGTCGAGGACGAGACGGCCGGAGGCGCACCGCGAGACGCAGATCATCATCGTGGCGCTCGCGGCGTGCTCCGCCTCGCTGAGCAGGAAGTCGCGGTGGTCCGGGGTGCCTTCGATGACCCGGGTCTCGCAGGATCCGCAGATCCCGTCGCGGCAGGAGCTGTCGACCGGCAGCCCGGCCTCCTCGGCGGCCTCCAGGACGGAGGTGTCCGCGCCGACGGTGAGGGTCACCCCCGACGTACGGCACTCCACCTCGAACGAGGCCTCGTCACCGCCGCGTCCGACGACCGGGGCGGCGAAGCGCTCCAGCCGGAGCCGGCCCTCGGGGCAGCGTTCCTGGACCGCGGCGAGCAGCGGCTCGGGCCCGCAGCAGTACACCAGCGCGTCCTCCGGCAGCCCGGTCAGCGCCCGGTCGAGGTCGATGTGGCCCCGCTCGTCCTGCGGGACGAGCGTGACGTCCCCGCCGAGCGCGTCCAGCTCCGAGGCGAACGCCATGGAGGCGCGGCTCCGGCCGCCGTGCACCAGCCGCCACGGCACCCCGCGCCGGGCCGTCTCCCGGGCCATCGCGAGCAGCGGGGTGATACCGATGCCGCCCGCGACGAACACGTACGAGCCCGCCTCCTCCAGTGCGAAGCGGTTGCGCGGCTCGGAGGCGGTGACAAGCTGCCCGGGGCGCAGCTGGGTGTGCACGTACCGCGAACCACCGCGCGAGGAGGGCTCGTTGAGCACCCCGATGCGGTAGGCGTCCAGCACCTGGGGGTCCCCGCACAGGCTGTACTGGCGGACCCGGCCGCCGACGTGGACGTCGAGGTGCGCGCCCGGGGTCCAGCCGGGCAGGGGTTTGCCGTGCGGGTCGGCGAGTTCGACGGACAGTACGCCCTCGGCCTCCCACGTCATACGGCGGACGATCAGCTCCAGCGACTTCTCGCTCATGGCCAGGTGCCTCCTTACCGGCAGTTCGAGTGGCGGGATCCAGCAGCGGACACGGGCTACCGCCCGGGAATCCGCACGGGCGGGGTGAACGGGTTCTTCATCGGCCCGAGGGCCGTCAGGTCGACTTCGACCAGCACCGGACCGCCCGAGGCGATGGCGTGGCCGAGTACCGGGGCGGCGTGCTCCTCGGCGGAGATCCGCGCGTACGGCAGGCCGCAGGCGCGCGCCAGCAGCTCGAAGTCGGGGGTCACCAGGTCCACCCCGGAGCGCCGCTCGCTGTACCGGTCCTGCATGTTGCGGAGTACCCCGTACCCGCCGTCGTTGAAGACGATCAGCGTGAGCGCGGGCCGTTCCTGGGCGAGGGTGAGGAGTTCGCCGAGGTGGACGGCGAGCCCGCCGTCGCCGGCGATCACCACGGTCGGGGAGTCCGGGCGGCCGAGCGCGGCGCCGATGCCCATGCCGAGCCCCTGACCGATGCCGCCGCCGCGCGGGAAGACGTTGTCGCGCGGGTCGTACATCTCCAGCAGCCGGTTGCCCCAACTGCTCGACGGGATGGTGACGTCACGGGCCACCACCGCCTCGCGGGGAAGCGCGTCGCGGATCGCGTCGCAGATCGCCGCCTGCGGTCCGATCGACTCGTGCAGGTTCTCCCGCACCTCGGTGCGGACGGCCCTGACACGGTCCGTCCAGCCCTCCTCGGCCGGCCGGGCGTGCGCGAGGAGCGCAGCCAGGGCCTCCGACGCGTCCGCGTGCAGGGCATGGGCGGCGGGATACACCCGGCCGAGCGCCGCCGCGTCCACGTCGATCTGGAGGTGCGCTCCGGGGAGTTCCAGCGTGTAGTCGGCCGTCTCGTTCGAGCGGAAGTGCGTACCGACCGTGACGAGCACGTCCGCGTCGGCGAGGAGCGCGCGCACCGCCGGCGTGGTGGCGAAGTTGCCGATGACCTGCCCGTGGTCCTCGGGAACCGCGCCCCGGCCGGAGTTGGAGGTGAGCAGACCGGCGCCGGTCGCCTCCAGCAGCCGGGCCAGCTCGTCCCGGGCGCCGTTCGCCCCGCCGCCCGCCCAGATCAACGGGCGGCGCGCGGCGGCGAGCAGGGCCCCGGCGGCAGCAGCGGCGCTCTCCACCAGCGGGGGCAGGGCACGGGCGGCCGGCACGGCCGCCTCGTCGGACTGCGCCGCGTACTGGAGGTCGATCGGCCACTCCACGCTCGCCGGACCGCCGGGCGAGGCCATCGCCGCACGCGCCGCCTCGCGCAGGATCACGCCCGCCCGTTCGGTGTCCGGCACGCTCGCCGCGTACACCGAGACGGCCTCCAGCATGCCGATCTGGTCCTTGGTCTCGTGGATGAACCCCCTCCCGCTGCCCAGGAATTCGCTCTCCACCTGGCCGGTGACGTGCAGCACCGAACTGCCCGCGCCGAGCGACTCGATCAGCGAGCCGGCCGCGTTGCCCGCGCCCGTACCGGTCGAGGTCAGCGCGCAGCCGAGCGAGCCCCGGGCCCGCCCGTAGGCGTCGGCGGCGTTGACGGCGGACGCCTCGTGCCGCACGGGTACGAACCGCAGGTCGCGGTCGACGGCTTCCACCAGCGGCAGGTTGTGCACGCTGACGATGCCGAAGACGGTGTCGATGCCGAGTTCCCGCAGGACGGCGACGAGGAGATCGCCTCCGTTGTCGTGACGCATGGTGACTCCTCAGAGGATGGAACGGCCGACGCCGCCGCAGACGTCGATGGCGGTGCCGGTGATGTACGAGGCGCGGGGCGAGAGCAACGCGACCACGGCGTAGGCGACTTCCTCGGCGCGGCCGAGCCGGCCGAGCGCCACCCCGCGGTCGGCGGCCAGCTCCGCCTGCCAGTCCTCGTAGGACTGGCCGGTGCCGGCCGCCGCGTGGCGGCGGGTCCACTGGCCGGTGTCGACGAGCCCGAGGCAGACGGAGTTGACCCGGATGCCGTCGCCGGCCAGCTCCACCGACAGGGACTTGGAGAGGTTGAGAATGCCGGCGCGGGCGGCGCTCGTCGTGATGAGCCGGGTCTCCGGCTGCTTCGCGAGCACCGCGTTGATGTTGACGATGCTCGCCGCCGGGGAGGCGGCGAGATACGGACGGGCGGCCCGCAACGGGTGCAGCACCCCGGCGAACTTCAGCTCCAGCTCGTCCCGCCAGTCCTCGGCGGTCGAGTCGTCGAGCCCCTTCATCCGGGACTGCCCCGCGTTGTTGACGAGCCCGTCGACGCCGCCGAACTCCTCGGCGGCCCGCCGGACGAAATCGTGTACCGCCTCGGCGTCCCGTACATCGCACACCTCCGTCAGCAGTCGGCCGGGGCGGGCGCCGAGCCCGTCGGCGGCCGTGGCCAGCCGTGCGGCGTCGCGCCCGCACGTCGCCACATGGGCGCCCTCGTCGAGCAGGGCGCGGACCGTGGCCAGGCCGACGCCCGAGCTGCCGCCGGTCACCACGTAGGTGCGGCTCGCGAGGCCCAGATCCATGGTTCGTATCTCCTGCGCTTCAGTTCATGGTGAAGCCGCCGTTGACGGCGACCACCTGTCCGGTCAGATAGCGGGACTCCTCGGCGAGCAGGAAGGAGACGATCCCGGTGAGGTCGTCGGGCCGCTGCGGCCGGGAGATGGCCCGGTTGGCCCGGTAGAGGTCGTGGCGCTCGGCGGGCACGGTCTCGGTCGCCTCGCACTCGGTCAGACCGGGGGCCACCGCGTTCACGGTGATCCCCCGCTCGCCGAGCTCCCGCGCCATGGCCCGGGTGAGCGCGATGACCGCGCCCTTCGAGGCGATGTAGTGGGCGAGCCGGGGCGAGCCGTAAAGAGCCGCGTCCGAGGCGAGGTTGACGATGCGGCCCACCGGGCCGAAGAGCGGATACAGCGCCTTCGACACCAGCCAGGGGCTGCGGGCGTTGACGGCCATCAGCCGGTCCCACACCTCGACGCCGATGTCCCAGAACTCCTTGCCGCCCACCCCGTTGGCGAGCGCCGCGTTGTTCACCAGGCCGTACAGCGGCCCCAGTCCGCGCACGGCTTCGGCCAGGTCCGCCACCGAGGCGGGATCGGCCACGTCGCACCGCACGAAGTGCGCGTCGAGGCCCTCCGCGCGCAGCCCGGCCACCGCCCGCTCGCCCCGCTGCCGCTCCAGCTCGGCGACGACGACCCGGAAGCCGTCGGCGCCCGCCCGGCGGGCCATGGCCAGTCCCAGGCCACGGCCCGCACCGGTGACGACGACGGTGCGTACGCCGTCCGGACCGCGGTCAGTCACGGGTGACACCGTGCATCGGGGAGTACTCCGGGTACGACGGCACCTGCGGCTTACGGGTACCGATGACCACGCAGAACAGCGCGTCGGTGTCGCCCTCGTTCTTCAGCGAGCGGGTCACCCCGGCCGGCACGACGATCATGTCGCGGTAACCGAGGGTGCGGTACTCCGCCTCGTCCGGTCCGCGGTGGATGCCGACCTTGACCTCGCCCTCCAGGACGAAGAAGGCCTCCTCGACGTCGTGGTGGGTGTGGGCCGGGCCCTCGGCGCCCGGGGGCAGCAGCATGTTGGAGAAGGTGAACCCGCCGGACGGGATGATCCGGCTGTCGCCCTCGTGGTTGCCGGTGGCGCCGGAGCCGACGTAACGGATCTGGCCGCGCCGGTACTGCGGGCCCGCCTTCTCCTGGAAGGACAGCGTGTCGAAGTCGGCGACGCGCGACTCCTTGGAGGCGATGAGCGAGTCGGTGTACGCGGAGAGGTCGTCGCCGTTGTCGTACGCGGTGGTGGTGAGCGGCATGGGAGAGACTCCTACTCGGGTATGGATGCGGTGATCCTGAGGTGGGCGAGCACCCAGGCGTTGACGTGCCCGGGCTGCTCCTGGTTGGCCAGGTGACCGGCGTTGCGGACGATCACGTAGGCGGATCTGTGGACGGCCCCGGCGATGACCTGGCTCGCGTCGACGCCGGTGACCCGGTCCTGGTCGCCGCAGAGCACCAGCGTGGGCGCGGCGACGGAGGGAAGCTCGCTCCGCAGGTCGGCCGAGGCCATCGACTCCGCGGCGTGGGTGTAGCCGGGCAGCCGGACCGAGGCGGCCATGGTGTCCACGACCCGCCGGACCAGCTCGTCCGGTGCGTCGGGGGAGACCAGGCGGGGGCCGCGGGCCTCGGCGAAGGCGCGCGGGCCCAGCTCCGCCAGCTCGGCGGCCCTGGCACGCATCCCCTCGGCCCTCGCGGGGTCGGTGCCGGAACCGGCGCTCGAATCGGCGACGATCAGGGACGCCACGAGCTCCGGGTGGCGGGTGGCGAGGCGCAGCGCGATCACCCCGCCCCAGGAGACCCCGAGGACGTGGGCGCTGCCGCCCCGCTCCCGGATCAGCCCGGCCGCCGCGTCCGCGAAGCCGTCGAGGGTGAGCGGTTCCCCGGGGTCGGGCGAGGCCGCGTAGCCGGGGGCGTCCCAGGCCACTACCCGTGCGTGCGCGGAGAGTTCGGCGAGCTGGGCTGCGAACGCCGCCGACGAGGAGCCGATGCCGTGCAGGCAGAGCAGCAGCGGTCCCCGCTCCCCGGCCTCCACCACGTGGACACGGGCGGGCGCGGTCACAGGATCTGCCCGCTGCGGCCGGCGAGCGCCGCGAGACCGCGCAGCACCGCGTACGGCACGACCTGGCTGGTCGCCGGGTTCTCGGGGTCGGGCCGGTGCGCCACCTCGAAGCGGTACGAGCCGTGCGGGCCGGACGCCTCGATCAGATGCCGGGTACGGTGCGCCGCCGGATCCGCGACGACCTGGACCCGCACAGTGTCCAGGTCGCCGACGGCCAGCGCGACCGAGGCGGCCACATTCGTCGACTTGGGGAATTTGACCGGAACGTCGCGCGCGGTACCGGACATGACCTCGACCGGTCCCGTCGCCGTCCGCATCCGCGTCAGCAACTCCGCGTCCATCCAGGGCTGTTCGAGAGTGGACGGCAGTTTGGTGGTAGTGAGGCGGACCTCGTCCAGCGGGCCGAGCGAGCACGCGGCCTGGAGCAGGTCGAGTCCGCCGACCGCACCCCCGGTGAAGTACACCCGGCCGGGACCGGTGTTCAGCAGCCGCTTCGCCAGCTCCTCGTCGGTCAGCGCCCCGCTGGAGGCGATCAGCAGGTCGGTGCCGGAGGCGAGGACGCGCTCGCCCCACTCGCGTACGACGCCCTGACCGGCCGCCTCCACGATCAGGTCGCAGAGCTCGAGGGCCTCCTCGAAGGAGACCTGCCGGGCGGGCGCGGCCTCGCCCAGCGGGCGGTTGTCGACGATGCACGCCAACTCGGCTCCCGCCACCCGGCCCTCGGCGAGGGCGGTGCCGACCACGCGGCCGATGGCACCCCAGCCGACCAGGCCAACCTTGCGTACGGCACTCATGCGGCAGTCTCCTTCGATGCGGGTACAGGTGCATCGGTTGTCGGCGGGGCGTCCACGGGCGCGAGCGGACCGGGGTCGGGCGTTCCGGCCATGTGGCAGCGGATCTCCTCCGAGGGCGCCCCGGCCGTCCCCCAGAGGTCGGAGAGCTCCGGGACCCGCCGCCACACCCGGGCGATCCAGGCGTCCTCGACGATCTGGGCGACCTCGGAGGTGTACTCGCAGACCAGCCCGGAGGGGTCGGTGAAGTACGAGAAGGTGTTGTCGCCCGGACCGTGGCGGCCCGGTCCCCACTGCGGGGTGATGCCGTGGTGGCGGAGCCGGCCGATGCCCCGCATGAAGTGGTCGACCGAACTCATCTCGTACGCCACGTGGTTGAGCGAAGTCCACTCGGCCTGGTTGAACGCGATGCAGTGGTGGTCGGCGTTGCACCGGAGGAACGCCATCTGGTGCTCCGACCAGTCGGAGACCCGCAGCCCCAGCACGTCGCGGTAGAACGCCACCGCCGCGTCGATGTCCGTGGTGTTGAGCACGGCGTGCGTCACTCCGACCGGTACGGCCTCCTCGCGGCCGCGCGGGGTGACCGCGTGCACCTGGGCACTGATCTCGATGAGCCGCCCCTCGGGGTCGGTGAAGCGCAACCCGTATCCACCGCCCGCCTGTTCGAGCGCACCAGGCCCGAACACCGGCACGATGGACCGCGCTTCGAGGCGGCGGGCCGCCTCGTCGACCTCGGCGGGGGTGGCCACGGCGAACGCGAGGCGGCCGAGGCCGACCCGGTCCCGCTCGGTCAGGTGGAGGACGTGGTGCTCGTCGCTCGTGCCCCGCAGCCAGCGCGCGCCGGTGTCCGACTCCACGGTCGTGAGCCCCCAGACCTCCTGGTAGAAGTCGGCGGCCTCGGAGAAGGCGGGCGTGTGCAGCTCGACGTAGCGCAGGGAGCGGAGCCGGGCGACCGGTCCGGGCGGTGGCTGGTGCATGAGTGTCTCCATGGGGCGGTGGGGCAGTTCGGCGGCACGCCCTGAGGCGTCCGTCAGAGCGCCCAGGGGAGGGGGAGTTCGGAGGTGCCCCAGTACAGGGACTTCTGGCGCTGGTACGCGCGGATCGCGTCGCGCCCCTTCTCCGTACCGAGGCCGCTGTCCTTCCAGCCGCTGAACGGGGTGGCGGCGCTGAACTGCTTGTAGGTGTTGATCCAGACGGTGCCGGCCTGGACGCGCCGGGCGATCCGCGCGGCGGCGCGGTGGTCGCGGGTCCAGATCCCGCAGGCCAGGCCGTAGACCGAGTCGTTGGCCTGGCGGACCAGGTCGTCCTCGTCGTCGTACGGCAGCGCGACCAGCACCGGGCCGAAGATCTCCTCCTGGCAGGTCCGCGAGGTGTTCGGCAGGCCGTCCAGCACGGTCGGCAGGTAGTAGGCGCCGCCGGCGTACTCCTCGCCCTCGGGCACCGCGCCGCCGCAGAGCACCCTGGCGCCCTCGGAGCGGGCGAGATCCACGTAGGCGGCGACCGAGTCCCGGTGGCGGTGGTGGACCAGAGGGCCCACCTGGGTCCGCGGATCGGTACCGGGTCCGACCCGCAACTCAAGGACGCGTTCGACCAGTTCACCGACGAAGGAGGCGTAGATCTCCCGGGCGACGAAGAGTCGTGAACCGGCTATGCAGGACTGGCCGCTGGACGAGAAGATCCCGAAGAGAACCCCCGCGAGGGCCTGTTCGACATCGGCGTCCGCGCGCACGACGGTCGGCGACTTCCCGCCCAGTTCGAGGGAGACCGGGATCAGTTTCTCCGCCGCGGCCCTCGCGATGGAGCGGCCCGTCTCCGTACCTCCGGTGAAGCCGATGCGGCCGACCAGCGGGTGGCGTACGACCGCGTCCCCGACCACCCGGCCACTGCCGGGCAGCACCGAGAGAAGCGCGGTCGGGAGTCCGGCCTCCTCCAGCGCCCGGGTGATCAGGCGGCCGAGCGCGAGGGAGACCAGCGGGGTCCAGCACGCCGGCTTGAGCAGTACCGCGTTGCCGGCGGCGAGCGCGGGGGCGATCTTCTGGGCGTCGCTGGCGATGGGGGAGTTCCACGGGTTGACCGCCGCGACGACCCCGATCGGCTCGTGCGTGCTCACCGTGACGTACGGGCCCCGGGACGGGGTGATCGTGTCCTCGGCGGTCTCCAGTGCGGCGGCCAGGTAGCGGAAGGTGCCGGCCGCGCTGACGGCGAGGGCCCGCGTCTCGGCGAGGGTCTTCCCGGTGTCCGCGGTCTGGATCGCGGAGAGCTCACCGGCCGCCTCCTCGGTCAACTCCGCGATCCGGTGGAGGAGTCGGGCGCGCTCGTGGGGGAGCATGTCCCGCCAGGCCGGGTCAGCCACCGCCACCGCCGCGGCCTCGGCCGCCTCGGCGACATCGGCGGCGGACGCGGAGACGACGGTGGCGAGGACCTCGCCGGTGGCCGGGTCGACGGTGGCGACGGGCTCGCCCGTGCCGGGCCGCCACACGCCCGCGACCAGGATGTCGGTGGAGAAGTGGGGCACGAAGAGACCTCCGGACGGCGGGATTTCGGATGGGTCCTGCGGACGCGATCCAGGTGCGGGAGCCAGGGCGCGTCGTCCTGGGGGTGGTCGTCCACCTGGGGTGTCGAAGTGCTAGAAATCTAAGCGCTTAAATTTATTCGCGCAAGACCCCGCTCCCGGAACTTCTCGTTCCGGCCACCGTGAGCGCTCGTTCTTTCGAGACGCGAACGCGGCCTCGTGCGCGTTACATTGAGATTACTAAGGGCTTAATCATTGACCGCTTAGGTACATCACCCTAGGGTCGCGGGAACTCCTGTCATCCGCGGAAGGACCCCCATGACGACTGTGGCCGGCCAGCAGGCCTCTGGTTCCATCTCCGCCCGGCTCGAACGGCTGCCGCACTCCCGCTGGCACGTCAAGGTCCGGTTCCTGATCGGCGCCGTCACCTTCTTCGAGGCGTTCGACCAGCTGCTGGCCGCGTCCGCGCTGCCGGTCCTCACGAAGCAGTGGCACCTGACCACCGGCCAGGCCACCTTCGCGGTGACCTCCGCCTCCGTCGGCATGCTGCTCGGGGCGCTCGCGGCCGGCTGGCTGGGGGACCGGATCGGCCGGGTGCGCACCGTCGGCCTCGGTGTCGCCGTCACCGGCCTCGCCAGCCTCGCCGTCGCCCTCTCCGGCGGGATCGAGACCTTCTCGCTCTTCCGCTTCGTCCAGGGGCTCGGCATCGGAGGCGTGGTGCCCGTCGCCGCCACCTACATCAACGAGATCGCCCGCTCCGACAAGCGGGGCCGGTTCGTCCTGCTGTACGAGATGATCTTCCCCGCCGGCCTCGCCGCCGCGACCCTGATCGCCGTCTGGGTCGTGCCCCACCTCGGCTGGCGCGCCATGTTCGTCGGCGGCGCGCTGCCCGTCGTGATCGCCGCCGTCCTGCCCCGCCAGGTCGAGGAGTCACCGCGCTGGCTGCTGGCCCGTGGGCGTACCGAGGAGGCCGAGGCGGCCCTCGCGCGCATCGAGGCCGAGGTCGTCCGCTCCACCGCCGAACCGCTGCCCCGGGCCGCCGGAAGCGCCACCGGGGATGTCGCCGAGGGCCGGTTCGCCGACCTGTTCCGCGGTGCGTACCTGCGCCGTACCGCCGTGCTCTCGGGCCTGTGGTTCGTCGCCTACTACGTCAACCACGGCATCTCCACCTGGCTGCCGTCGCTCTACACCAAGGAATTCGGCCTGGATCTGACCACCGCCCTCGTCTACACCCTGGTCAGCAACGTCACCGGCCTGCTCGGCACCTTCGTCGTCGCGCTCCTCATCGACCGCGTCGGCCGCAGGCCCGCCCTGGTCGGCGCACTCGTCGGCACCGTGCTCTCGCTCGCCGTCCTCGCACTGGCCGGAGCGACCTCCGGCGGTCAGGTCGCCCTCTTCGCGTCCTGTACGACCTTCTTCCTCTACGCCATCAACGCGGCGCTCTACCTCTACTCGCCCGAGCTCTACCCCACCTCCACCCGGGCCAGGGGTGCGGCCTTCGGCGGCCTGTGGAACCGGATCGGCGTCATCCTCGGTCCCGTCACGGTCGGCGCGGTCATCGGCTCCGGCGGCGGCCTCCCCCTCGTCTTCGCCCAACTCGCCGTGGTCGCGGGGGTGGGCGCGGTGATCGCGTGGTTCGCGGTGGAGACGAAGGGGCGGACTCTGGAGGAGCTGAACTCCTGAGGGGGCCGGCCCCGCGAGCGGGGGTGCCGGCCTCGGCCGCGATCAGCCATGGGATGCGGCCCCTCCGCCAGTACCCCTCGTCGCCGACACGGCCGGACCGCAGGACCGTCTCCGCAGTCCAGGCGGTCATCCTCACGCACGGGATTCACTGCGTCGCGCTGTTCGCCACTCCCGGGGCCGCTGTGCGTGACGTGCGCCGCCCGTCGGCCGGAATCCGGTCGCTCCACGGGTGCGACGGCCCTGCGGCCACCCGTCCCCACCCTCATCGTCTCAGCAGTAAGATTCTCGGCACCGTGATAAATCGGCACGAGCCGTACGAGGTGATGACGATGGCCGCACCGAGGCCTGGGGACCGCGACGCCGTCGCGAAGGTGATCGAGGACTGGGCACGCGAGCGGCCCGAGCTGGACACGAGCCCACTGGAAGTGCTCGCGCGCCTCCACCGCTCGTTCCTCCGCTACAGCACGCGCCTCACCGCCTCCATCGAGCGCCACGGTCTCTCCGTCGCCGGGTTCGACGTCCTGACGGCGCTGCGGCGGGCGGGCGCGCCCTACCGTCTGACGGCGGGTCAGCTCGCTGATTCGGGGCTCGTCTCCTCCGCAGGGGTCACCCTGCGCATCGACCGCCTGGAGAAGGGCGGGCTCATCGTGCGGGAGCGGGTCGCCGACGACCGCCGGGTGGTCTACTCCCGGCTCACGGAGAAGGGCCTCGCCACGGTCGACACCGTCTTCTCCGAGCACCTCGACAACGAGGACCGGATGCTCGCCGGGCTCTCCCCGGCCGAGCGGCGCCGACTGGCCGTGCTGCTGCGCAAGCTGGAGGTCTCGATCCTCGACTCCGACGAGGAGCCGGCGGGCGCCGAATAGGCGGTGGCCCAGGAGAAGTGCCGCCTTTCCGGCGCCCGTGGTGGGTGCGGCGTCACTCGATGGGCAGTTCCAGCCCGCGTGCGTCGTCCGCCGAAACCACGGCGGAAGGAGCGGGCGGTTCCGCCTCGAAAGGCATGTTCGGGTCGTCGATGTCGACCAGGACAGGTACGTCCCCGATCTCGAACTCGATGTGACGAGGCGTCGGCGTGCCCGTTTCGGGCACCTGGACGACCACCTCGCCGTCCTCTTCGGGGTGTGTGAGCGAGACCAGGCGTACCCCGTCCTTCGTTCCGCCGTTGCCCCGCTCGGCCGTGGTCACCGAGTCGGGCACCTCCTCGTACGCCCGGTCCATCCCGCACAGGGACAGGGCGACGACGTTCTTCAGCTCACGGGCCGACCATTCCACGTACTTGCCGCGCGTCTTCTCGACCGCCGCTTCCGTGGAGGCCACCGCCTCGGGTCTCACCAGCTTGGCGAATTCCACGAAACTGCTCAGGCCCCCCTCGTCGTAGGTTTCCCAGACCTGGTTCCCGACCATGACGAACCGGGTGGTGTTCCCCAGCGTTTCGTAGCTTCCGGCGCAGTTGCCCCGCCGGTCGACGTGCAAGTCGATCCGGGTGCCCACGTCGTCCCTGACCTCCCCCTTCAGTCCGTAGGACCGGTACCCCCTGAACAGCGCCAGTGCCTCGGTCATGCGCTCCGCGTCGCTCGCGGACGGCACCGGCGAGGGCTTGCCCTCCGACCTTCCGGTGCCGCTCCCACCGCACGCGGTCATCGCCCCCGTCGCCACCACGCCGCACAACAGCACGGACAGAGTTCTCCGCGTCACCATTTCTGTGTCCTCCCCGATGTGCCACCTCGCCGGAAGTCCGGCGGGCTGATCAGCATCACATCAGCCCGGTCGGCAGTCCGCCCGGCGGGGGCGCGCTCGAGGCCGGGCGTGAGTGCGTCCTCCTGCGGGCCGGTCTGCCGCTGCTGGGTCTGACGCTTCGCGCACCAGACCTGATTCATCCGATGACCTCCTGTCCCACCCCTTCTCCGCGATGCTGTGCGCCGCTACCATCGGGCTGCGTTTGGGAGCGCTCCCACAACCCGCAATCGGCCCACTGCCACCCGTGTGGCGGTTCAGCTCGGAGAGGACTTTCCCCCGTGCGCTTGAGAGCCAGACCCCTAGCCGCCCTGCTGGCGGTGTTCGCCCTGTCAGCAGGCCTGTCGGGCATCGCCACCCCCTCGGTGGCGCAGCCCCGGACGTCGGGGACCGCCGCCACCGCGGCGGAAGCATCCGATCTGTCGTCGGCCACCACCCTGGCCGCGGACTCGTACACCTGGAAGAACGTCCGTGTCGACGGCGGTGGTTTCGTCCCCGGCATCATCTTCAACCGGAGCGAGAAGAACCTCGCCTACGCCCGTACCGACATCGGCGGCGCCTACCGCTGGGACCAGTCGGGCAAGCAGTGGAAGCCCCTGCTCGACGCGGTGGACTGGGACCACTGGGGCTACACCGGTGTGGTGAGCCTCGCCTCCGACCCGGTCCAGCCGAACAACGTGTACGTCGCCGCCGGGACGTACACCAACGACTGGGACCCGAACAAGGGCGCGGTGCTGCGCTCCGCCGACCGGGGCGCCACCTGGACGACGTCGGTGCTCCCCTTCAAGCTCGGCGGCAACATGCCCGGGCGCGGGATGGGCGAGCGGCTCGCCGTCGACCCGCACAAGAACTCGGTGCTCTACCTCGGGGCTCCGAGCGGCAACGGCCTCTGGCGGTCCACCGATTCGGGTGCCACCTGGGCGAAGGTCACCTCCTTCACCAACCCCGGGAACTACTCCCAGGACCCGACCGACACCAGCGGCTACGGCAACGACAACCAGGGCGTCACCTGGGTGACGTTCGACGGGCGCGGCGGCAGTTCCGGTACGGCGACCAAGAACATCTACGTCGGGGTGGCGGACAAGGACAACACCGTCTACCGCTCCACCGACGCCGGTGCCACCTGGTCGCGGATCGCCGGACAGCCCACCGGCTACCTGGCGCACAAGGGCGTCCTGGACGAGGGCACCGGCTACCTCTACCTCTCGCTGAGCGACACCGGCGGCCCGTACGACGGTGGCAAGGGGAAGATCGCCCGCTACGACACGGCCACCGGCACCTGGCTGGACGTCAGTCCCGTCGCCGAGGCCGACACGTACTACGGCTTCAGCGGGCTCACCGTGGACCGGCAGAAGCCCGGCACGCTGATGGCGACCGCCTACAGCTCCTGGTGGCCGGACACCCAGATCTTCCGGTCCACCGACAGCGGCGCGACCTGGACCACCGCCTGGCAGTACACGAGTTACCCCAACCGCTCCACCCGCTACACCCAGGACGTCTCCTCCGTGCCCTGGCTCACCTGGGGCGCCAACCCCTCGCCGCCCGAGACCAGTCCGAAGCTCGGCTGGATGACGGAGTCGCTGGAGATCGACCCGTTCGACTCCAACCGGATGATGTACGGCACCGGAGCCACGCTCTACGGCACCGAGAACCTCAAGAACTGGGACACCGGCAGCCAGTTCAAGATCACGCCCATGGTGAAGGGGATCGAGGAGACGGCCGTCAACGACCTGGCGAGCCCGCCCTCCGGCGCCCCGCTGCTCAGCGCGCTGCTCGACGTCGGTGGCTTCCGGCACACTAATCTCGACGCCGTGCCGGCGATGATGTACACCTCGCCCAACTTCACCTCCTCCACCAGCCTCGACTTCGCCGAGGCATCGCCCAACACCGTGGTGCGCGTGGGTGACGCGGACGCCGCGCCGCACGTCGCGTTCTCCACCGACAACGGCGCCAACTGGTTCGGCGGCTCCGACCCCTCGGGCGTCACCGGCGGCGGCACGGTCGCGGCGGCGGCGGACGGCAGCTCCTTCGTGTGGAGCCCGGCGGGCACCGGGGTGTACCGCACCACCGGCTTCGGCTCGTCCTGGACGGCCTCCACCGGCATCCCGGCCGGCGCCACCGTGGAGTCGGACCGCAAGAACCCGAAGAAGTTCTACGGCTACAAGTCCGGTGTCTTCTACGTCTCCACCGACTCCGGCGCCACCTTCACCGCGAAGCCGTCCACCGGCCTCCCGGCCGAGGGCAACGTCCGCTTCAAGGCCGTCCCCGGCACCGAGGGCGACGTCTGGCTCGCGGGCGGCGCAGCCACCGGCACGTACGGCCTGTGGCACTCCACCGACTCCGGCGCCACCTTCACCAAGCTGTCCAACGTGGCGCAGGCGGACTCCATCGGGTTCGGCAAGGCGGCCCAAGGCGCCTCGTACCAGACCCTGTTCACCAGCGCGAAGATCGGCGGGGTGCGCGGCATCTTCCGGTCCACCGACGCGGGCGCCACCTGGACCCGGATCAACGACGACGCGCACCAGTGGGGCTGGACCGGTGGGGCGATCACCGGCGACCCGCGGATCTTCGGCCGGGTGTACGTCTCCACCAACGGCCGCGGCATCCTCTACGGCGACTCCGCGGCCGGTGACACCGGCACCACCGACCCGGGCACCGACCCCGGAACCGATCCGGGCACGGACCCCGGGACCGACCCCGGCACCCCTGCCGGTGCGGCCTGCAAGGTGACGTACAAGATCACCAACCAGTGGTCGGGCGGCTTCCAGGGCGACGTCACCCTCACCAACACCGGCACCACCGCGATCGACGGCTGGAAACTCGCCTGGAGCTTCCCGGGCGGGCAGCAGATCTCCCAGGCGTGGAACGCCACGGTCCAGCAGACCGGCACCGCGGTGACGGCCACCGACGCAGGCTGGAACGGCAAGCTCGCGGCCGGATCCTCGGCGTCCTTCGGCTTCACCGGCAGCTGGACCGGGAGCAACGCAGCGCCGAGCGCCTTCACGCTGGGAGGCAAGAGCTGCACCCTCGGCAGCTGAGGTGAGCTGAACCGAGCGTCGCTTTCGCGCGTCTCCCCGCGCGGAAGCGACGCTTCCCTTTACACCATGCGGCGAGGCGGCTGGACGGGTACCCCCGTTGAGGATGAGTTATTTATTAGGTTAGCTTTACCTAAGTATTTACTTTACTCATCCACGATCATGGGAACAGAACATGTTCGGCTCCATTCGCGCGCGCCGTCACGCGCTCGCCGCCTCCGCCACCGTCGCCGCACTCACGCTCGCCCTGGGCGCCTGCTCGTCCGACGGCGACGACAAGGAGCCGGCGAAGTCCGCGGCGAAGAGCGACGCGGCGTTCCCCGTCTCGATCAAGAGCTCGCTCGGCACCGCGACCATCGACCAGAAGCCCGAACGCGTCGTCACCCTCGGCCAGGGCTCGGCCGAGACCGCCATCGCGCTCGGCACCACCCCGGTGGGCATCGAGAGTTACGCGTGGGGCAGCGACTCCTCCGGCTACCTGCCGTGGATCGACGAAGCCGTGAAGAAGAACGGCGACAAGCTCCCCACCCAGTTCACCGGTGGCGAGGAGATCGACTTCGAGGCCATCACCGAACTGGAGCCGGACGTCATCCTCGCCCCCTGGTCGGGCATCACGCAGAAGCAGTACGACGTCCTCAAGGACATCGCCCCCACCGTCGCCTACCCGGACCAGGCCTGGAGCACGGACTGGGACCAGCAGATCGACATCATCGGCAAGGCGCTCGGGCAGACCGAGGACGCCGACGGCCTGAAGACGACCATCGAGAAGGAACTCGCGGACGCCGCCGCGAGCCGGCCCCGGTACAAGGACGTGACGTTCTCGTACATCTACACCTCGGGCCCCGGCACCCTCGGCATCTTCAAGCCCACCGAGCAGCGCGTGACCATGGTCTCCAAGCTCGGTCTGACCGTCGACCCGGTCGTCGACACCTTCAAGGAGACCGAGGGCACCGACTCCGCCCTCATCGGCCTGGAGAACGCCGAGAAGCTGAAGGACAGCGACCTGCTCTTCACCTTCTACACCGACGACAAGACCCGTAAGGAGACCGAGGCGCAGAAGCTGTACGCCGCGATGCCCGCCGTCGCGAAGGGCGCGGTCGTCGCCTCGAACGACAACTCCTTCGTCACCGCCTCCTCGATCATCAACCCGCTGACCGTGCCGTGGGTGATCGACCGCTACCTGCCGCTCATCGACAAGGCCGTCGCCGCCGCCGGCAAGTAACCCCGCGGGAGCGTCCACCCTTCCATGGCAACCACCACGGTCGCGCCGTCGAGCGGTGCCGGTACCTCGCGTACCGGCACCGCCCGTTCGGCGTTCCTCATGCTCCTGGCGCTCGTCGCCCTCGGAATCGCGCTCTCGGCGAGCGTCATGTTCGGCAGCCGTGCCACCTCCCCCGGGGAGGTCGTGGACGTGCTCACCGGCCGCGCCGCCCCCGGCGTCACCGCCGTCGTCGAGAGCCGCTACCCCCGCACGCTCCTCGGCGTGCTGGCCGGAGCCGGTCTCGCCGTCGCGGGCACCCTCATGCAGGGCGTCTCCCGCAACCCCCTGGCCGAACCCGGCCTGCTCGGCATCAACGCGGGCGCCTCCGCCGGAATCGTCACCGCCACCGCGTGGTTCGGTGCCTCCGGCACCACCGCCACCATGTGGTGGGCGCTGCCCGGAGCCCTGCTCGCCGGAGTGCTCGTCCACGTCGTCGGTACGGCGGGCGCCGGTCCGGGCGTGGTGCGCCTGGTCCTGGCCGGCGCGGTCCTCTCGGCCGTCCTGATGGCGTACATCCAGGCCGTGACCCTCAGCAGACCGAAGGTCTTCGACAGCTACCGGTACTGGGTGGTCGGCGCCCTGGGCGGCCGGGACTTCGACGTCCTGTGGTCCGTGCTGCCGTTCGCGGCGGTGGGCCTGGTGATCGCCCTCCTGCTCGGCCCCGGTCTCAACGCCCTCGCCCTCGGCGACGCCACCGCCATCGCGCTCGGCTCGCGCCCCGCGCGCACCCGCGCCGCCGGACTCGTCGCCGCCACCCTGCTCAGCGCGGCGGCCACCGCCGCCGTCGGCCCGATCGCCTTCGTCGGTCTCGCGGTGCCCCATGTGGTCCGCGCGCTCGTCGGGGTCGACTTCCGGGCGCAGATCGTGTTCTCCGCCCTTCTCGGCCCCACGCTGCTGCTCCTGGCGGACGTGGTGGGACGGGTCGTCATGCGGCCCACCGAGCTGATGGTCGGCGTGGTGACCGCCTTCATCGGGGCACCCGCACTGCTCGTCGCCGTACGCAGGATGAAGGGGACGGCATGACCTCCACCACCCGGCCCGCGCGGCCGGCCCCCGGGCGGGCGCGGGGATACCTGCGCATCGGCACGACGGTGGCGATACCCGTCCGCAGGGCGTCCGTCCTGGTGGCCCTCGCGCTGGTGGTCCTGCTGCTCGCCGCCGCCGTCGCGACCCTCACCCTCGGGCGGCTGGGCGTCGACCTGGCCGACCTGCCGGCCGCGCTCACCGGCGGAGCGCGGGGCAAGGACCGCTTCGTGCTGGAACGCCTGCGCGGCCCCCGGCTGGTCACCGCCCTCGGCACCGGCGCCGCGCTGGGCCTCTCCGGCGCTCTCTTCCAGTCCGTCACCCGCAACCCCCTCGGCAGCCCCGACGTCATCGGGCTCTCCTCCGGGGCGGGCGCGGGCGCGGCCGTCGTCGCCCTGTTCTTCCCCGGCGAGGTCCCCGTGCCGGCCGGTGCCCTCGCCGGAGCCGTCGTCGCCATGGGGATCGTGTACGTCTCCACCGGCACCGGCTTCCGCAACCCCGCCCGGCTGGTGATCGCGGGCATCGGTGTGGCGGCGATCGGCGGCGCGATCACCCAGTACGTCGTCTACGCCGTCGAGCGGGACAAGGCCTCCGCGCTCACGTCCTACGTCAACGGCAGCCTGACGGCCCGGTCCTGGACGGACGCGGCCACCATCGGGGTGGTGCTCGCCCTGGTCGTCCCGGTCACCGCGCTGCTCGCCCGGCGGCTGGTCGTCGGCGAGATGGGCGACGACATCGCCGAAGGGCTCGGCTCCGGACCGAAGAGGACCAAGAGCGTCGCTATCGTCCTCGCCATCGTCCTCTCGGCGGGCGCGGTCGCCGTGGCCGGTCCCATCGCCTTCGTCGCGCTGACCGCGCCGCAGATCGCCAGACGCCTCACCCGCCTCTCCGGCCCGCACCTGCTGCTCTCGTCGCTGACGGGCGCCCTGCTGCTGGTGGTGGCCGACCTCTGCACCCAGCAGGTGCCGCTCTTCGACGACCTGCCGGTGGGCATCTGCACCATGGCGATCGGGGGCCTCTACCTCGGCGGGCTGCTGGTGCGGGAGTGGCGCAAGGGGGTGCTCTGAGCAGAGCGGGAGGCCCGCGACTGGTTCTCGTACAGGTTCGTGGACCATACTGCCCGCCGTGGAGCAGAGCATAGATGCGAAGACGAAGTCCGAGTTCGCCGCGGGAACAGACCCGGCGTACATTCCCGGCCTGACGGCCCCCGTTCCGGTACGGACCGGGGACGAGGAGGAGGCCGGCACGTCGGCGGAGGCGGCAGCCGACGACGCCGGGATCCAGGACGCCGTCCCGGCCGGGCCTTCCGCGACCACCGCCGAGGGGGTGGACGAGGACGTGGAGGACCGGGCCGGCGGGTCCGCCGCCTCCGGTACGGAGCCGACGGCCGCCGCCGACGACGCGTCCGGCGACGGTGACGTGCCCGCCGGTGCGTCCGCCGACGACTCCGCCGGTGCCGACGAGTCCGGTGCGCCGGCCTTCGAGATCAGCGACCGACGCGGGTCCATCCGTGTGGCCAAGGCGGGAATCCGGTTCACGCTCGACGACCAGGAGGCCGTCTTCGACTGGTCCGAGGTCTCCGCGGTCGAGGTGAGGACGGCCGGCCTGGCCCGCCGGTTCACCCTCACCGTGCACGTCTCCTCGCGCCGCTGGTTCAACGGCGAGGTGGTCGCGGAGAGCCGGAAGCGGCTGAAGGAGTGGCCGGAGGAGCTCGACGTGGTCCTGGACGCCTACTTCGAGGAGTCGGAGGAGTCCTGACACGGGACGGCGAACGGGAACGCCTGATTCCACCACCAGGAGGGCCGGGAGGCTGCGGAGGCCTGCCGGCCCTCCGTCACGCGCCCTGAGGGGACGTACGCCTCAGGGTGCGCGCATAATCGCGACCATGCCGAACACAGGTGGGGACATGGTCGGTCTGGGCCGCGGACTGTACGTCTGGCAGCCGCCGGAGAGGGGCTGGGGGCTGGCCAACTGCGGCCTGCTCGCCTCTGCGAAGGGGGCGTTGTGGATCGACACCCCCTACGACCGGGCGCTGGCCGGGCAGTTCCTCGCGGCGAGCGAGGAGCGCCTCCCCAAGGGCGTGTCGGTGGACCGGGTGATCGTCACCCACGCCAACGGCGACCACTTCTGGGGCGCCGGGGTCGTACCGGACGCCGAGATCATCGTCACGCGCGGGGCCCGTGAGCACATCCACTTCGAGCCCACTCCGCGGCAGCAGCACTCCCTGATCGCCTCCGGCGACCCCGATACGCCTCTCGGGGCCTATCTGGCCCGGCACTTCGGGGCCTTCGACTGGGCGGAGACCGAACCCGTGGTGCCCACCACGTACTTCACCGGCGAACTCGAACTGACCCTGGACGGCCACCCGGTACGGATCACCGCGCTGCCGCCCGCCCACACCACGGGCGATCTGATCGTCCATCTGCCGGACCACGAAGCGGTGTTCACCGGAGACGTGATCTTCGGCTCCACGCCCGAGCGGCCGGGCGACCACCCGTGCCACTGGGCCGGTCCGCTCGCCCACGTGATCGAGGCGTGCGAACGCGTCCTGGCCACCGGCGCCAGGACGATCGTGCCGGGCCACGGACCGCTCCTGGGTCCGGCCGGAGTCCGTGACCACATCGACTACCTCGGCCACGTTCGGACACGCGCCCACACCTTCCACGCGGCCGGAGTCCCCGCGCCGGAGGCGGCCCGCCGGATCGTCGCCGAGGGCCGCCACCCCGACCTGGGCCTGCCCGAGCGGCTGGCCGTGACGGTCGGCACCGAGTACCGGCACCTGAACGGCACCGAGCAGACGGGCGTGTTCGAGGTGATGTCCGAAGTCGCCTCGCTGGCTCAGGACATCGAGCGGGGCCTGGCCGGCCCGGCCCGCGCCTGATCCCGTACCCGTGCACGCCGCCGGCCGGCCGCCCCGGTCGCGGACGGGAACATCCTCCCCGGTCCCGGCCGGTCCGCTCCGCCGTACGCCCGCCCGGCCCGTCCGCCCGCGCGCAGGGCGACTGGATCGGCCCCGGCCTCTCCGGCTACGTTGATGCCGCGGCCAGAGCCGGCCCGGTACACGGCGGGGCCGATCCGGGGAATCGGATTCCCGGCCGTGTCGCTGGTGGGCCGAACGGGTGAGTAACGAGAGGATTGGCCGATGAACAGCGAGCGCAGCCGGCGCACCGTCGACCGGCACACGGACGAGGTGACCCTGTGAGCAGGTACGACAGGTACGACGCCACTGACGCACAGTGGGAGGGCCTGGCGCAGGTGGTTCCGCTGCGGGGCCGCAACGAGTGGCCCTCCCGGGTCGATCACGGTGCGATGGGGCAGGACAGGGCCGAGGAACAGCGCCGGCTGGTGGTGCTGCGGGTCCAGGTCTTCTCCGACGCCCGCGAAGTGGCCGAGTACCTCGTCGCCCAGGTCCCGGTCCTGCTGGACCTGACGGCGGCCGAGACGGACGTGGCCAAGCGCATTCTCGACTTCAGCAGCGGGGTCGTCTTCGGACTCGGCAGCGGCATGCACCGGGTGGACCGGAACGTCTTCCTCCTCGCGCCCATCGGCATGGAGGTGGAGGGCGTGACCCCGGCGGGCATCCCTCAATCGTAGGAAGCTCGTCCGGGCAAAACGGTTCGCCCGCCGGAGCCGTGCGTACGGTCCGGGCATGACCACCACAGCCCCTCCTCCGAGCACCACCCGCGTCTGCCCGCCCCGGGCCGCCCCCGACGCCCCGGCCCGGCCCGTCCGCCCCGTCGTCACCGAACTGCGGCTGGCCGCCTTCGCCTCGCACTGGCGCCGAACCCTGCCGCTGGGGCCGCTGACCCTGCTCACCGGCCCCAGCGGCAGCGGTACCTCCTCCGCGCTGCGCGCCTACGAGGCGCTGGCCCGGCTCGGCGCGGGCGACGCGCTGGAGGAGGTGTTCCCCGACTCCGTCTCCTGCGTGCCCGAACGCGCGGTGGCCGACACCGAGGGCCGGCGCGGGTTCCGCATCGGCTGCACCGTGGACGGTCCGGCCGGACCGGTCAGGCTCGACGTCGCGGTCCAGGCCGAACCCTCGCTGCGCATCGTGGGCGAGCGGCTCACGGCGGACGGGCAGATCCTGCTCAGCACCGCGCTGCGCGACCCGCGCCGCCCGACCGTGCAGGCCGCCTGGCACACGGCGGGCCAGGTGCCGGTGACCCGGGCCCCCCTCCCGGACGGCCGTCTCGCCACGGCGCTGCTGCCGCTGCGGGTGGCCGGCATCACCGAGGGCCAGTTACGCGTACTCGCCGCCGCCGAGCAGGTGGTGGTGGGCCTGCACTCGGCCTTCCCCTGCGATCCGTTGCCCCGGGGGATGCGCGGACCGGCCCGCGCCGGTGAGGATCGGCTCCGCCCCGGCTGCGACAACCTCGCCGCCGTGCTCGCCCGGACCCGTACACAGTGCGCACAGCGGCACGCCCGGCTGGTGGCCACCGCGGCGGCGGGGTGCGCGGGGCCGGTGACCGGGCTGACCACCCGGGACCTGGCGGACGGCACGGTGGAGGCCCTGGTGGGCCGCGGCGCCGGGCGCGCCACCCCGCTCGGGCGCCTCGGCGACGGCGAGCTGCGCTACCTCGCCCTCGCGCTGGTGCTGCTGACGGGACCTCATGTGCTGGAGGTGAACACCCCGGACGAGATCCCCTGGGCCATGCGTGCCCTCACCGTGCTGACGGACGGGTTCGACCGGGGGCTCGACGGGCGCCAGTCGGGCGAGCTGATCCGGCTCGCCGCCGGGATCTGCGCCGACGGGCACCTGCGGATGATCGGCACGGTGGGGGAGCCGGGCGCGGCACTGGCCGGCCGGACCGAGGGCGCGACAGTGGTAGACCTGTCCGGGTGAACGAACTCGATGTGGCACAGCTCCAGCAACGGCTCGCCTCCTTCGCCGAGTCCAGGCAGTGGGGCCAGTACCACACCCCCAAGAACCTGGCCGCGGCCCTCAGCGTGGAAGCCTCCGAACTGCTGGAGATCTTCCAGTGGCTGACCCCGGAACAGGCCGCGGCCGTGATGAGCGACCCGGGGACGGCGCACCGGGTGGAGGACGAGGTGGCCGACGTCCTCGCCTATCTGCTCCAGTTCTGCGAGGTGCTCGGAGTGGATGCGCTGGCGGCGCTGTCGGCGAAGATCGACCGGAACGAGACGCGTTTCCCGGTGCCGGGGCGGTCCGAAGCCCCTGAGCATCACTCTTCGGAGTGATCGACTTATCCACAATCGCCTTCGTATCCACAGATTTCCGAATTCCTCTGTCCTTTCGGTACCGCCTCACTCACTGTGGGTAATGGACTGGGTGACCGGGTTTTCACAGTGACGGGGGACAGGATGGAAGCGGAACGACTGGTCGAGATCGGACGGCGCGCGCTGGCGGAGAGCCGGGGCGCGGCGGACATCATGACCGAGGCATGGCAGGCCCAGGCGCTGGCGCGGGCCATCGGCGACCGGCTGGCCGTCGCCGGGCCCGCCGAGTTACGCGGTGACGCGCGTGGGCTCGGTGAGATCGGTGGGAGGGACTGGTCCGCGCCGGATTCGCCGGTGCGCCTCCCCGGGCAGGCGCGTGCGGCCCGGCTCACGGAGGTGGCCGACGTGTCGCGCACCCTCGACGGGCTGGCGCTGCTCCTCGGCGAGGCGGGCATGGCGCTCGTCGGGGTCGCCTGCGACACCGGCGAGGACACCCTCTACTGGCAGTGCATCGAGGCGATAGACGCCGCCGACGAGTCGATGGACCGGGTGCGGGGCATGCTCGGCCGCCTCGCCGAACAGGCGCGGGAGCGGGCGAGGGAGCGGGACGGCCCGTACGGCGCGATGCGGGGGTAGGCCCTGGGGGTGCGCTCCGAACTGCCGTCGTTCGGACTGCCGTCGTTCGGCCGGAGACCGGGCTGGGCGGCGTCCGGTGCGTGTGATCGCAAGGCGGAGGATCACCCCGACAAGTGGAAGTGCCGGGGTGATCCCGACAACGCGGCGAGCGGGCGTGCCGGGCGTCGCCGGCCAGGCGGGACTTTCGCAGCGCGCTTCAGAGGGCTCGGGTCGCGTCCGGTGCCGTGTCGTGACGGGAACGGACCCGGTCCGGACGGGCCTGTGCGGGGGAGGCGCGTCGGGAGCCGCGCGAAGGGAGCCGGGCGGGAAGAGGCAGGATGGAACCATGGATCTGCGCATTTTCACCGAGCCCCAGCAAGGGGCGAGCTACGACACCCTGCTGACCGTCGCCAAGGCCACCGAGGACCTCGGGTTCGATGCCTTCTACCGCTCCGACCACTACCTCCGCATGGGGGCCGGTGACGGCCTGCCCGGCCCGACCGACGCCTGGATCACGCTGGCCGGCCTGGCCCGCGAGACCAAGCGCATCCGCCTCGGCACGCTGATGACGGCGGGCACCTTCCGCCTTCCCGGAGTGCTCGCCATCCAGGTCGCCCAGGTCGACCAGATGTCCGGCGGGCGGGTCGAGCTGGGGCTGGGCGCGGGCTGGTTCGAGGAGGAGCACAAGGCGTACGGCATCCCCTTCCCGAAGGAGAAGTTCGGACGCCTGGAGGAGCAGCTGGCCATCGTCACCGGCCTGTGGGCCACCGAGGTCGGCAAGACCTTCAGCTACGACGGCACCTACTACCAGCTCACCGACTCGCCCGCGCTGCCCAAGCCGGCCCAGCCCAAGGTGCCGGTGCTGATCGGCGGACACGGCGCGGTCCGTACCCCGCGACTGGCCGCGCGGTACGCGGACGAGTTCAACATCCCGTTCGCCTCGCTGGAGGACACGGAGAAGCAGTTCGGCCGGGTCCGGGAGGCCGCGAAGGCGGCCGGGCGCGGACCCGACGACCTGGTGTACTCCAACGCCCTCGTGGTCTGCGTCGGCAAGGACGACGCGGAGGTGGCCCGCCGGGCCGCCGCCATCGGCCGGGACGTGGAGGAGCTGAAGGCCAACGGCCTCGCCGGTTCGCCGGCGGAGGTGGTCGACAGGATCGGGCAGTTCGCGGCGGTCGGGTCCTCGCGGATCTACCTCCAGATCCTCGACCTCGACGACCTGGACCACCTGGAACTGATCTCCTCGCAGGTCCAGTCGCAGCTGGGCCGATGAACCGGTGAGGTGACGCGGAGGAGTGGAAGGAGTGCCTGTGCGACCCGTCCGGAGATCCCTCGCCGACGCCCTCGCCGAGGGCCCGGTGGTGCTCGACGGAGGGCTCTCCAACCAGTTGGAGGCCCAGGGGTGCGAGCTGTCCGACGCGCTGTGGTCGGCGAGTCTGCTGGCTGACGCGCCCGAGCAGATCGAAGCCGCGCACACCGCGTACGCACGGGCGGGCGCGCAGGTACTCACCACGGCCGGCTACCAGGCGACGTTCGAGGGGTTCGCACGCCGGGGGACCGGACGCCGCCGGGTGCGGGAGCTGCTCGCGCGGAGCGTGGAGCTGGCCCGCCGCGCGGGCGACCGCTCCGGACGCGAGACCTGGGTCGCCGCCTCGGTCGGGCCGTACGGGGCGATGCTCGCGGACGGCAGCGAGTACCGGGGCGGGTACGGACTCTCCGTGCGGGAGCTGGAGCGCTTCCACCGCCCCCGGGTCGAGGTGCTGGCCGCGGCCGGACCCGACGTACTGGCGCTGGAGACGGTGCCGGACACGGACGAGGCGCGGGCGCTGCTCCGGGCGGTCGCCGGCACCGGAATCCCGGTGTGGCTCTCGTACACCGTCGCGGGCGGGCTGACCCGGGCGGGGCAGCCGCTGCGGGAGGCCTTCGCCGAGGCCGCCGGGAACGACCAGGTGATCGCGGTCGGGGTGAACTGCTGCGACCCCGACGACGTGGACGGTGCGGTCCGGTGCGCGGTGGAGGCGACCGGCAAGCCGGTGGTCGCCTACCCCAACAGCGGTGAGCAGTGGGACGCGCGCGCACGCCGGTGGACGGGCGCGAGCACCTACGGCGGCCCGGAACGGGTCCGCACCTGGACGCGGCACGGCGCACGCCTGGTCGGCGGCTGCTGCAGGGTCGGCCCGGAGCGGATCGCCACGCTCTGCCGCGTGCTGGAGAGGGGCGAGGGCACCGCCCACGACCCGGGCCCGGGCGGGGACCCCACGCCGGACGTCGGGGGCGCGGAAAATCCCTGGTGAGGAGGGGGCAGCCCGCCCATACTCGGACGGGTGTTCATGACGATCAGTACGACCGGCACCCCTGAACGCCCCGCGACCGACCTGGGCTTCCTGCTGCACAAGCATCCCGACAAGGCGCAGACGTTCTCCACCTCGCACGGCACGGCGCACGTCTTCTACCCCGAGGCGTCCCCCGAGCGGTGCACGGCCGCGCTGCTGCTGGAGGTCGATCCGGTCGCGCTGGTCAGGCGCGGCAAGGGCAAGGGGCGGGGCGGAGCCCCCGACGCGGCGCTCGCGCAGTACGTCAACGACCGCCCGTACGCGGCCTCCTCGCTGATGTCGGTGGCCATGACGACCGTCTTCAAGTCGGCACTGCGGGGCGACTGCCGGGCCATGCCCGACCGGGCCGGCGCACCGCTGCCGCTGCGGATCGAGGTGCCCGTCCTGCCCGCGCGCGGCGGCGGCGAGCTGGTGGCCAAGCTGTTCGGGCCGCTCGGCTGGGCACGGGTGGAGGCGGAACCCGTACCGCTGGACGAGCGGTTCCCCGAGTGGGGCGACTCACGCTACGTACGGCTCGTACTGGAAGGGGAGTTGAGGCTCTCCGACGCGCTGCGCCAGCTCTACGTCCTGCTCCCGGTGCTCGACGACGCCAAGCACTACTGGGTGGCGCCGGACGAGGTGGACAAGCTGCTGCGGGCCGGTGAGGGGTGGCTCGCCGCGCACCCGGAGCACCGGCTGATCACCAGCCGTTACCTCTCCCGCCGTTGGGGGCTGACCCGCCAGGCCGAGCAGGCGCTGGAACTCGTACGCCTCGCCGAGTCCGACGACCTCGACGTGGAGAGCGTGGACAACGCGGTGGACGAGACCACGGACACCCCGGAGCGCCCGGTGCCGCTCGCGCAGCAGCGGCGCGAGGCGATCCTGTCCGCCCTGCACGGTGCCGGAGCGGCGCGGGTCCTCGACCTCGGCTGCGGGCAGGGGCAGTTGGTCCAGGCTCTGCTCAAGGACGTGCGGTTCACCGAGATCCTCGGCGTCGACGTGTCGATGCGCGCGCTCACGATCGCCGCCCGCCGGCTCAAGCTGGAGCGGATGGGCGAGCGGCAGGCCCGCCGGGTCGCGTTGCTGCAGGGCTCCCTCACGTACACCGACGAGCGGCTGCGGGGATACGACGCGGCGGTGCTCAGCGAGGTCGTGGAACACCTGGACCTGCCGAGGCTGCCGGCGCTGGAGTACGCGGTCTTCGGCTCGGCGCGCCCCCGGACGGTGCTCGTCACCACGCCGAACGTCGAGTACAACGTGCGCTGGGAGACCCTTCCGGCCGGGCACGTCCGCCACGGCGACCACCGTTTCGAGTGGACCCGGGCCGAGTTCCAGGACTGGGCGGACGGCGTGGCGGACCGCTACGGCTACACGGTCGCGTTCACCCCCGTCGGGCCGGACGACCCCGAGGTGGGACCGCCCACCCAGCTGGCGGTGTTCACGCTGGCCGAGAGCGGTACCGCGAGCCGCAGCGAGAACGAGAGCACGAACCGGAGCACGAACCGGCGCGAGAACGAGAGAGCGAAGGAGGTGAAGGCGGCATGAACGGCACCAGCGACAGCAGCAGCGACAAGCACCTCGACACCACCAACACCACTGACACCACCAACACCACTGACATCACCAGCACCGACACCAGCACCACCGACACCAGCAGCACCCCCGGCGGTACGTCCGTCAGGCCCCGGACCCTGCCCGTGCCCGACCTCTCCCTCGTCGTACTGATCGGGGCCACCGGCTCCGGCAAGTCGACGTTCGCGCACCGGCACTTCAAGCCCACCGAGGTCGTCTCCTCGGACTTCTGCCGCGGCCTGGTCGCCGACGACGAGAACGACCAGAGCGCGAGCGGCGACGCCTTCGACGTGCTCCACTACATCGTCGGCAAGCGCCTCGAAGCGGGCCGGCTGACCGTCGTGGACGCCACCAACGTGCAGTCCGAGGCCCGCCGCAGGCTCGTCCGGCTGGCCAGGGAGTACGACGTGCTGCCGGTGGCCGTGGTGCTCGACCTGCCCGAGGAGGTCTGCCTGGCGCGCAACGCGAAGCGGCCCGACCGGGCGGACCTGCCGCGCCACGTCGTCCAGCGTCACCGGCGCGAGCTGCGCCGCTCGCTGCGCGGTCTGGAGCGTGAGGGCTTCCGCAAGGTGCACGTGCTGCACACCGAGGAGGAGACCGACCGGGCAACCGTCGAGCGCGAGCGCCGGTACAACGACCTGCGCCACCTCACCGGCCCCTTCGACATCATCGGTGACATCCACGGCTGCAGCAGTGAACTGGACTCCCTGCTCGCCGAACTCGGCTACACGGACGGCAGCCACCCCGAGGGGCGCACGGCGGTCTTCGTCGGCGACCTCGTCGACCGGGGCCCGGACAGCCCCGGGGTGCTGCGCCGGGTCATGTCCATGGTGGCCTCGGGCGACGCCCTCTGCGTGCCCGGCAACCACGAGAACAAGCTCGGCCGCTACCTCAAGGGCCGCAAGGTCCAGCACACCCACGGACTCGCCGAGACCATCGAGCAGCTTGAGCGCGAGGACGAGACCGCCCCCGAGTTCCGCAAGCAGGTCGAGGAGTTCGTCGCGGGGCTCGTCAGCCACTACGTGCTGGACGGCGGCGACCTCGTGGTGTGCCACGCCGGGCTGCCCGAGAAGTACCACGGCCGCACCTCCGGCCGGGTCCGCTCGCACGCCCTGTACGGCGACACCACCGGCGAGACCGACGAGTTCGGCCTGCCCGTGCGCTATCCGTGGGCCGAGGAGTACCGGGGCCGCGCCGCCGTCGTCTACGGCCACACCCCGGTTCCCACGGCCTCCTGGGTCAACAACACCCTCTGCCTGGACACCGGCGCCGTCTTCGGCGGCAAGCTGACCGCGCTGCGCTGGCCGGAGCGCGAGATCGTCGACGTACCCGCCGAGAAGGTCTGGTACGAGCCGGTCAAGCCGCTGGCGACCGAGGCTCCGGGGGGCAGGGAGGGCCGGCCGCTCGACCTCGGGGACGTCCACGGCCGCCGGATCGTGGAGACCCGCCACATGGGCCGGGTCTCGGTGCGCGAGGAGAACGCCGCCGCCGCGCTCGAAGTGATGAGCCGGTTCGCCGTCGACCCGAGGCTGCTGCCGTACCTCCCGCCGACCATGGCGCCGACCGCCACCTCCCACGAGGACGGTTACCTGGAGCACCCGGCCGAGGCCTTCGCGCAGTACCGGGCGGACGGCGTCACCGCGGTCGTGTGCGAGGAGAAGCACATGGGTTCGCGCGCGGTCGCCCTGGTCTGCCGGGACGCCGCCGCCGCCCGCGAGCGGTTCGGCACGGACGGGCCGGCCGGTGCGCTCTACACCCGTACCGGACGGCCGTTCCTGGACGACGCGGAGCTCACCGGGACGCTCCTCGGCCGGATCGGGGCCGCCGTCACCGCCGCGGGGCTCTGGGAGGAGTGGGACACCGACTGGGTCCTGCTCGACGCGGAACTGCTGCCCTGGTCGCTGAAGGCGGGCGGACTGCTGCGCTCGCAGTACGCCGCCGTGGGCGCCGCCGCCGGTGCCGCGCTCCCGCCGGCCCTCGCCGCGCTGGAGGCCGCCGAGGCCCGGGGCGTCGACGTGGCCCCTCTCGCCGGGCGCCAGCGGGAACGGGCCGGGGACGCAGCCGCGTTCACCGAGGCGTACCGGCGTTACTGCTGGAACACCGAGGGGCTGGAAGGCGTGCGGCTCGCGCCGTTCCAGGTCCTCGCGGTGCGGGGCCGTTCGCTCGCCGCCGAACCGCACGACGCGCAGCTCGGGTGGCTGGACCGGCTGGTCGAGCACGACCCGACCGGACTGCTCCAGGTCACCCGCCGGCTCGTCGTCGACACCGGCGACGAGGCGTCCGTCCGCGCGGGCGTCGACTGGTGGCTGGAGATGACCGGAAGCGGCGGCGAGGGCATGGTCGTCAAGCCGCTCGGCGCTCTCGTACGGGACGCCAAGGGGCGGCTCGTGCAGCCGGGGGTCAAGGTGCGCGGCCGGGAGTACCTCCGGATCATCTACGGCCCCGAGTACACCCGCCCCGACAACCTGGAACGGCTGCGCTCCCGGTTCCTCGGCCACAAGCGGTCGCTGGCGCTGCGGGAGTACGCACTCGGTCTCGAGGCGCTGGACCGGCTGGCCGGGGGCGAGCCGCTCTGGCGGGTCCACGAGGCGGTCTTCGCCGTCCTCGCCCTGGAGTCGGAGCCGGTCGACCCCCGGCTGTAGCGGACCGGGGCCGGCCCGGCTGTGACGCACGCCCCGCGATCGGCAGGCGGTTCGCGGGGTGAAGGGGGTGCCGCCCGGTGAGGATGAGGACATGGGATTCCATGTCGACTCCGAGGCCGGGCGGCTGCGCCGCGTCATCCTGCACCGCCCCGATCTGGAACTGAAGCGGCTCACCCCGAGCAACAAGGACGCGCTCCTCTTCGACGACGTGCTCTGGGTGCGCCGCGCCCGGCAGGAGCACGACGGCTTCGCCGACCTGCTGCGCGACCGGGGCGTCGAGGTCCACCTCTTCGGCGACCTGCTCCGGGAGGCCCTGGGCGTCCCGGTGGCCCGGCGGCTGGTGCTGGACCGGGTCTTCGACGAGAAGGAGTACGGCCCGCTGGCCACCGAGCACCTGCGCGCGGCCTTCGAGGAGCTGACCCCGGCGGAACTGGCCGAGGCGCTGGTCGGCGGGATGACCAAGCGGGAGTTCCTGGACCGGCACGCCGAGCCGGTCTCGGTCCGCTTCCACGTCATGGAGCCGGACGACTTCCTGCTCGGCCCGCTGCCCAACCACCTCTTCACCCGGGACACCTCCGCCTGGATCTACGACGGGGTCTCCATCAACGCGATGCGCTGGCCCGCCCGGCAGCGCGAGACCGTCCACTTCGAGGCGATCTACCGCCACCACCCGCTCTTCACCGGCCCCGACGCGGGCGTCTTCCACCACTGGTCGCAGGGCCAGCACGACTACCCGTCGACCATCGAGGGCGGGGACGTGCTGGTGATCGGCCGGGGCGCGGTGCTCGTCGGGATGAGCGAGCGCACCACCCCGCAGGCGGTCGAGATGCTGGCGCGCGGACTCTTCGACGCCGGGTCCGCGCACACGATCGTGGCGCTGGACATGCCGAAGCGACGGGCGTTCATGCACCTGGACACCGTGATGACGATGGTCGACGGCGATACCTTCACCCAGTACGCCGGTCTCGGCATGCTCCGCTCGTACACCATCGAGCCCGGCGACGGGCCCCGTGAGCTGAAGGTCACCGACCATCCGCCCGAGCACATGCACCGGGCCATCGCCGCGGCCCTAGGCCTGGACGCGATCCGCGTCCTCACGGCCACCCAGGACGTCCACGCCGCCGAGCGCGAACAGTGGGACGACGGCTGCAACGTCCTGGCCATCGAGCCCGGGGTGGTCGTCGCCTACGAGCGCAACGCCACCACCAACACCCATCTGCGCAAGCAGGGCATCGAGGTGCTGGAGATCCCGGGCAGCGAGCTGGGCCGGGGCCGGGGCGGCCCCCGGTGCATGAGCTGCCCCGTCGTACGCGATCCGGTGTAAGGGCTGCCCGGCCACTTCCGCCGGGTGGCAGGCCCCGCAGAGCTCTGTATAGCGATGCATTGCCTCGTATACACTTCCAGAGTTACGGTACGCCGAAGATCCCCGTCCGACCCAGGAGCAAGAACCATGGCCATAGACCTCGCAGGCCGTCACTTCCTCAAGGAGCTCGACTTCACCGCCGAGGAGTTCCTCGGGCTGGTCGAGCTGGCCGCGGAGCTGAAGGCGGCCAAGAAGTCGGGGAGCGAGGTCCAGCGGCTGCGCGGCAAGAACATCGCGCTGATCTTCGAGAAGACGTCCACCCGCACCCGCTGCGCCTTCGAGGTCGCCGCCGCGGACCAGGGTGCCTCCACCACGTACCTGGACCCGTCCGGTTCGCAGATGGGGCACAAGGAGTCCGTACGGGACACGGCCCGCGTGCTCGGCCGGATGTTCGACGGCATCGAGTTCCGGGGCGACAGCCAGCACGCGGTCGAGGAGCTCGCCGCCTACGCCGGCGTCCCGGTCTTCAACGGCCTCACCGACGAGTGGCACCCCACCCAGATGCTGGCCGACGTCCTCACCATGGTCGAGCACACCGCCAAGGACATCCGCGACGGCGGCTTCGCCTTCGCCTACCTCGGTGACGCCCGCTTCAACATGGGCAACTCCTACCTGATCACCGGCGCGCTGCTCGGCCTGGACGTGCGGATCGTGGCGCCCGAGGCGTACTGGCCGCACGAGGACATAGTGGCGCGGGCCCGGGAGCTGGCCGCCGGCAGCGGCGCGAAGATCACCCTCACCGAGGACATCGCGGAGGGCGTGGCCGGCAGCGACTTCATCGCCACCGACGTCTGGGTCTCCATGGGTGAGCCCAAGGAGGTCTGGGCCGAGCGCATCGCCGCCCTCGCCCCGTACACCGTGACCATGGACGTGCTGCGCGCCACCCGGAACCCCGACGTGAAGTTCCTGCACTGCCTGCCCGCGTTCCACGACCTCGGCACCGCGGTCGGCAGGGAGATTCACGCCGTGCACGGGATGACCGAGCTGGAGGTCACCGACGAGGTCTTCGAGTCGGCCCACTCGGTGGTCTTCGACGAGGCGGAGAACCGGATGCACACCATCAAGGCGATCCTCGTCGCCACGCTCGCGGGCGCCTGAGCGGAACGACCGGGCACGACGGACGCGGACGGCTTCCACGACCCCGTCCGGTCTGCATGGTGATGCATCCAATTGGGTGAACATGCGCGTCGGCGGCTACCATGGTCCGTCTCGTTGGGGTCCGAGCTTGCAGGCTCGGGCCCCATTGCCATGCACGGCACCGCTCTCCACTGCGCGCCGCGCCCCCCACGGCGCCGCGCCCCCGCGGTGCGCCGTGCGTGGTCCCCCCACCGCACCACCAGAGAAGAGAAACGCCGCATGAGCGCGCAGCGCACGATCCGGCCGGGCCCACCCAGCTCCGGCCCGCGCCGCAAGAGCCCCGAACAGCTGGTCGCCGAGTCCGGTGCCGACCTGGAGGGGCACGGCCTCAAGCGCACCATGGGCCTGTTCCAGCTGGTCTGCTTCGGCATCGGGGCGGTCGTCGGCACCGGCATCTTCGTCGGGCTCTCGGACAGCGTCTCGGAGGCCGGCCCCGCGGTTGTGATCTCGTTCGTGCTGGCGGCGATCACCTGCATCTTCACGGCGTTCTCCTTCGCCGAGCTGGGCGGTGCGATCCCCGTCTCCGGCAGCTCCTACTCCTTCGCCTACGCCACCTTCGGCGAGCGCACCGCGTTCCTCGTCGGCGGCTGCCTGCTGCTGGAGTACGGCGTCTCGGTCTCCGCGGTCGCGGTGGGCTGGAGCCAGTACGTCAACGAACTGCTGCACAGCCTCTTCGGGGTGCAGCTGCCCGAGGCGCTCTCCGGCGGCCCCGCCGACGGAGGTGTCGTCAACCTGCCGGCCGTCCTGGTGATCGCCATGGCCGCCGCGCTCCTCGTGCGCGGCGTCCGGGAGAGTGCGGGCGCGACCGCCGCGATGGTGGTCCTCAAGATCTCCATCCTGATCGCGTTCTGCGCCATCGCCTTCACCGCGTACCAGCACGACAACCTGTCGCCGTTCGCGGGCAGCGGCATCTCCGGGATCACGTCCGGGGCCTCGCTGGCCTTCTTCTCGTACATCGGCTTCGACGCGATCACCACCGCCGGTGAAGAGGTCAAGAACCCCCGGCGGAACATCCCCGTCGCGATCATGATCTGCCTCGGCCTGGTCACACTGCTCTACTGTGCCGTCGCCGTCGCCGCCATCGGGGCGCTCGGCCCGGAGAAGGTCGCCGACACACCCGCCGCGCTCTCGGCCGTGGTCAACCAGGTCACCGACTCCACCGTGGGCGGCGGCATCGTCGCGTTCGGCGCGGTCGTCGCCATCGCCTCGGTGGTGCTGGCCGTGATGTACGGCCAGACCCGCATCCTCATGTCGATGGCCCGGGACGGACTGGTGCCGAGGATCTTCGAACGGGTCTCGCCGAAGACCCACACCCCGGTCGCGAACACCTGGATCGTCGCCGCCGTCTTCGCGGTCCCGGCCGCCTTCTCCTCGCTCGACGCGGTGGTGAACCTGACCACCATCGGCACCCTGGGAGCGATGGCCGTCGTCAACCTCGCCGTCATCCAGCTGCGCCGCCGCAACCCCGGACTGAAGCGCTCCTTCCGGGTGCCGCTCTACCCGGTCAGCCCGGTCCTGGGCGTCGCGTTCTGCCTGTACCTGATGTACGGGACGGGCTGGGAGGCCTGGGCCGAGTTCGCGGGCTTCCTGGTCGCGGGCTCCCTGCTGTACTCCTTCTACAGCCGGAGCCGCTCGCGCCTGGTCAGCTCAGCGGAGCCGGACCCGGCTGGGCAGGCACCACCGGCAGCGTGAACCAGACCGCCTTGCCGTGCTCCGTGGTGCGGTGACCGCAGGCGGAGCTGAGGGTACGGATGAGCAGCAGACCGCGCCCGTGCTCCTGCCAGGGATCCGGCATGGTGTCCGGGCCCGCGGCGGCCAGCCCGCCCGGCGGTTCGGGGTCGCGGTCGTGGACCTCCACCTGGCAGCCGGTCGGCAGCAGCTCCACCACGAGCTCGATGGGCTCGTCGCTGTCGGTGTGCTCGACGGCGTTGGTGACCAGCTCGGCGGTGAGCAGCTCGGCGGTGTCACTGTCCGGGGGTGCGTCGATGTCGTTGAGCGCGCTGCGGACAAGGGCGCGGGCGATCGGCACGGCCGCGGTCGTGTGCGGCAGCTCGATGCGCCAGGAGGCGGGTGCGGGATCGACGGGCGGCAAGACGTCTTCCGTTCGGGTCGCGGGATTCCTTGCGCGGAAGCCTTCCGGTGACAGCGGGGCCGTCGCGCGGTGCGCGCGGCCGTCCATGTGCGGATGGCTTCCGTGTTCCAACCTACGGATCGGGACGTCCATGTACAGGGGCCACCCGACCGGTATGAAAAGGACTTTCGGGCCACACTCTCACGAACCGCCCGACCCGTGGCTGTGAGGACAGTCACTCTACGCGGCACCGGGTGGTGCCCGTACACCCTGTGTGGTCGCACGTGCGCGGCCCACGCCCCGGACGCGGGACGGGGCCCGGCCGTCCGTGCGGACGGCCGGGCCCCGTCGGGGTGCCGGGTGTTGCGGGGTGGATCAGTAGGGCTTGACCAGCACGTGGGCGGCGCCCGGGATGCCGATCTTCAGCAGCTCGTCCTCCTCGGGCGTCGTCGGGTTGCCGGTCTCCTGCTTGAGAACCGCCCGCGACAGGCTCTGCACGAACATCGCGCGGGGCCGGCGCCGGGCCTCCCACGCGGCGAGCGCCGCCGGGACGTCGGCCTCGGCGTCCAGCGACCGCGCCAGGACGAGGGCGTCCTCCACGGCCATCGCCGCGCCCTGCGCCAGCTGCGGCGCGCTGGCGTGCGCGGCGTCGCCGGCGAGGACGATCCGGCCGACGTGCCAGGGCTCCTCGACGGTCACCTGGGAGATCCGGGAGTACACCACGGCCGCCGGGTCGGTGACGTGCTTCACCGCCTCGGCCACTGGCCCGCCGAACGCGGTGAGCCGCTCCACGAGCTCCTCGTGCGCCCGCTCCGGGTCCGGCCGGAAGTCCGGCTCCTCGCCGAAGACCGCGCCCAGGTACATCAGCTCGTCGGTGATCGGGGTGAGCAGCGCCTTGGCGTCCTCGTTGCCCGCGCTCATCACGACGCCCTGGACCTCCGGCAGCCGCGGCACGGTGACGCGCCAGTTGGCGAAGCCCGTGTACTCGGGGGTGTACGCGTCGCCGTACAGCCGGGTCCGCAGCGGGGAGCCGATGCCGTCGAAGCCGACGACCAGGTCCCAGCGGGCGGACGAACCGTCCGACAGGGTCACGTCGACCCCGGCGCCGTCGTCGGACAGCTCGGTGATCGTCGTGCGGTAGGAGACGGACGCGCCCGCGGCCGCCGCGGCCTCGGCGAGGATCCGCGCCAGCTCGGGCCGGGGTATGCCGTTGTTCGACGGGGCGTCGTCCATGCGCGGCTGCGGGATCTTCGCCAGCGGGGCGCCGGCCGGGTCGCAGATGGTGAGGATCTCCCACTCGAAGCCCGCTTCGAGGCAGGCTTCCAGGGTCCCGATCTCCCGCATGACGTGCAGGGCGTTGGACGGCTGGATGATGCCGACGCCGAGAGCCTCGACGCCGTCGCGCACTTCGGCGACCTGAACGGTGTGACCGCTCCGGGCGAGCGCGGTGGCCAGGGTGAGGCCGCCGATCCCGCCACCGTGGATCAGCACGCGCAGGGGTGTTGCCATGTCTGTTCTCTTTCCGAGGAGGTCGAGGGGTGTGGAACGGGGGGAGGGCGCGGCCGGCACGCGGTCAGCCGACCGCCGCCGGCAGGGCCATCAGATGGTCGACCAGGGCCAGCAGCACGTCGCGGCCGAAGGACCGCTCGCGCACGTCCCCGACGAGGAGGGGGACGTGCGGGTCCAGGTCGAGCGCCGCGCGGATCTCCCCGGGGCTGCGGGTGTTGTGCCCGTGGAAGCAGTTGATCGCCACCACGAACGGGATGTCCCGGCTCTCGAAGAAGTCGATCGAGGCGAAGCTGGTGTCCAGCCGGCGGGTGTCGGCGATGACGACACCGCCCAGGGCCCCGTTGACCAGGTCGTTCCACATGAACCAGAAGCGTTCCTGGCCCGGCGTCCCGAACAGGTAGACCACCAGCTCGGGGCTGACCGTGATGCGGCCGAAGTCCAGCGCGACCGTCGTGGTGCTCTTCTGGCCGACACCGGCCAGGTCGTCCACGCCGATGCTGGCCTTGGTCAGGAACTCCTCGGTGCGCAGCGGGGCGACCTCGCTGACCGCGCCCACCAGGGTGGTCTTTCCGACGCCGAAGCCACCGGCGATGAGTATCTTGACGGCGCTGGGCGCCGTTTGAGGCGTTGTCATCTTGCTCAGAGTCTCCGGAGTCCGTCACGTACGGCGGCCAGCAGGCCCATGTCGGCCCCGCCGGAGGCCCGTGCCACCGAGAGCGGGGCGCGGGCCAGCAGCAGGCCCTGGGAGACCAGATCCGCCAGCAGGATCTTGGTCACCGAGATCGGCAGGTCGAGATCGGCGGACACCTCGGCGACCGCGGCGGGGTGCACGCAGCGGTCGAGGATCATGCGGTGTTCCGGCTGGAGCCGGACCGGCCGCAACGGTGCACCGTGCTCGTCCCGCGGCTCGCGCGCGGTCGTCAGCACGGTGATGAGGGTGAAGTCGTCCCGCTCGGGAGCGGTCCGGCCCCGGGTGATCGTGTACGGGCGCACCATGGTGCCCGCACCGTCGTCCTCATACGCGTCGGTCTCGTCGTCGTCCCAGTAGGGCGTCACACCCGCTGCCCGTCCCCGGTGCCGAAGGCGTCGAACTCGCCGCGCACGGGTGCGGTGAGCTTCTGGCCGACCTGCTGGACCAGGTTGTGCATGGCCAGCGACATCACCTCGGCGTCCACCTCCTGCGAGGCGACGACGGCGAGGTGGGTGCCCTGGCCGGCGGTGATGATGAAGAGCCAGAGGTCGGCCAGCTCCACGATGACCTGGTGCACCGTGCCGCCCCGGAACAGCTGGCCAACGCCACGGGCGAGGCTCTGCTGCCCGGTGCAGATCGCGGCGAGCCGCTCGGCGTCGGACCGGTCGATGGTCCGGGAGTGGCTCACGACCAGTCCGTCGTCGGACAGCAGCACGGCGTTGACGGTCTCGGCCACCGAGTCCACCAAGCCGTCGAGCAACCAGTCGAGATCCTGGAGCGTGGCCGTTGTGCGTGTCATGACCGTTCTTCTCTCGGGTTGAGGGGCGAAGGGGGAGGGGGAGTCTGCGCGGACGTCCCGTCGGCCGAGCGCGCCTCGCGCGACCGCCGCTGGAACGCTCCGATCGCCGCACCGGCACGCCGGGGAGCCGGCCTGAGCAGGGGGTTCTCGTCCCAGCTCGGGGTCCTGGGCGCGGCGGCCTGACGGCCGGCCGCGGGGTCTACCCGCAACTCGTCGACCAGGCTGGCCTGACGGACCCGACGGGGGAGCGGGGGCTCCGAACCGGGTGCCGGGGCGTCCCCGCCGGGCGGGAGCGCCGGATGGCCCAGGACCTCGGGCTGCCGGTCGCCGCCGTGCGCGTGGTTCCCGTAGGGCGAGGTGTCCGCGTCCGTGTCCGGGTAACCGCCCGGGTACGACGGCTGCTCCTGGTACGGCTCCTGGTACTGCTCCTGGTAGGCGGGCCCGGGCTCGGGGAACTGCCCGGCCCCCGCGTCCTGGTCCCCGAAGCCGTGCCCCGGCACCGGGTACTGTCCGGCCGCCGTCATGTAGGGCTGCTCCTGGGCGGGGTACCCCTGGTCGCCGGGCGCGTAGGGGGCCGAGGGCCCGTAGGCCTGGTCGCCCGGACCGTAGGGCGGCCGGCCTCCGGAACCGTAGGAGCCCTCGGGGGTGCCGTACGACTCCTGCGCGGGGGCGTAGGAGCTGTCGGCGTAGGACTCCTGTCCGTACGGATCCCCGGGGGCCGAGTACGGGGGTTCCGGGACGGTGTACGTACCCGACTGGACCGGCCGGTCCGTGTCCGGGGCGGCGGGGGGCCGGGCCTCGGACACGACGGGGGGCGCGGACCGCTGGGAGCGGGCGGCGGCGTGGTCGACCAGGGCGGTGACCCCGGCCATGGCCCGGCCCTGGACGCGGGACGGCAGCGCTCCGGTGGAGGCGGGGGCCTCCTCGCGTACGGGCTCCGGCGCGGGGGCCGGGGCCGCGGACACGGCGGCGACCGGGCGCCCGGTCGGATGGGCGACGGTGAGCTCGTCGGGGACGAGGACGACGACCCGGGTGCCGCCGAACGCCGACGAACGGAACTCCACCCGCAGGTCGTGCTGGTGGGCGAGGCGGGAGATCACGTGGAGGCCGAGCCGGATGTCCTCGGAGTGGGCGAGCACGTCCATCCGGGGCGGCCGGCTCATCAGCTCGTTGGCTTCCGCCAGTTGGTGCTCCTCCATGCCGAGTCCGCGGTCCTCGACCTCGATGGCCAGGCCTCGGCTCACCTTGGCGGCGCGCACCTCCACCGGGCTCGGCGGCCGGGAGAACGCCAGCGCGTTCTCGATCAGTTCGGCCAGTACGTGCGAGACCGGACCGACGGCGCGCTCGGAGAGCCAGGGCGTTCCGTCGAGGTCGAGCACCACCCGCTGGTAGTCCTGCACCTCGCCCTGGGCGGAGCGCATGACGTCCAGCAGCGGAACGGGCTTGCGCCAGCGCCGGTGCGGGGCGCCGCCCGCCAGGATGACCAGGTTCTCCTCGTACCGGCGCAGACGCGCGGTGAGGTGGTCGAGGTCGAAGAGGCCGTCGAGCACCTCGGGGTCCTCGTGCTTGCGCTCCAGCTCGTCCAGCTTCTTGAGCTGCTGGCCGATGAGCTGCTGGGTGCGGCGGGCGATGCGCTGGAGGAGGCGCTCGAACCCGCGGTGCTGGTCGGCCTGTTTGACGGCGGCGGCGAGCGCGCTGGTGCGGGCGAGGTTGAGCGCGTCGCCGAGCTGGGTGATCTCGTCGCCGGCCTTGCCCTTGCGGTCCGACTCGATGGCGCGGGCCTCGGCCTCGACATCGATCTTCTCGCCCTTGCCGAGCCGTTCGACGACGTCCGGCAGGGTGCGTTCCAGCTCTTCCGCGCGGTCCTGGAGACCCTTGATGCGGCGGCGCAGGTTACGCGTGAGCCGCCAGGTGGTCAGGACGACCGCGATCACGGCCAGCAGGCCGACCACCGTGGTGACCACCATCTTGACCAGCAGCGACACGATGGTGTTCTTGCCGATCGAGACCACCAGCGAGGTGCGGTGTTCGAGCAGGCTCACCAGTTGGGGGGTGACCTCGTCCATCGTCGAACGCCAGGACTTCTCCGAGGCGGCGATCCGGACGAACCCCTTGGAGTCGGCGTCGCGGGGCGCGAGGATCTGCGACTCCAGCTTCGTCTTCGTCTTCCAGGCCTCGCCACCGGCGATCTTGTTCCACATCGCCCGCTCGTCGGCGGGGAGGTTGGGGAGCACCTTGGTGGAGTACTGGAAGGACTGGCCGGTGATCTCCTTGCGCAGCTCCGTGAGGTCGGCGGTGCTGAGCTTGCCGTCGGACCAGCCGCGGGCCAGCAGTGCGTCCGAGCGGGAGACCATCTCCTTGACCCAGAAGAGGTCGACCAGCGGCGCGGACGCCGTGGTCACCTCGCCGTCGTCCACCTGGCTGAGGGCAGCGAAGAGCTGGAGGTCGACCGCGATGAGGTCGGTGTAGTAGCCGTAGACGACCGCCTGCTGCTCGTCGTCGCCCTGGTCCACCAACGTCCGTTGCGCGGGGAGCTGGTTGATGGACTCTCGGGCCTTGCCGACGGCCTCGCGCACCTTGGCGGGGGCGCTGTCGGCGGAGATGTCCGAGACGGACTGGAAGGTCTCGATCGCCTTGTCGGTGAGCTTGCGCTGCCGCTGGAGCGCCTCCTTCGAAGCATCGGGATCGGCCAGCGCCTCTGCGCTGAGCCGCCGTTCCTCCTGCAGGTTGTAGTACACGATGTTGGACGGCTGGCCGGCCTTCTGGGCCAACTGCCCCTGAGCTGCCTGCCGCTGGAAGTCGAGCAGGATCTGACCACTGGTGACCGCCCAGAGGGCCGCGAGGGCGATGCCGGGGACGATGGCCAGGATGAGCAGGGCTGTCCGCAGCGACATGGGGGTCGAGTCGGTGCGCCGAGACGCGCGCGTGCGCAGGGCATTCTCCTTGACGTGGGTGACGGTCTCACGACCAGTCAATTCCGTTGAGAACTTCGACACATAGATACTAGGCACAGTGAAAAAATGAAGAGAAAGTGGGCTCACATGAACAACACCGGTCCCACATATCCCTCACACGCGTAGGGCTCGCGCGGAGGGGCGCCCGGGGACCGCCCGGGTGGACATGGGCTGCCGCCGCACCTCGTGCGGCGTGCCGGTCGGGTGAACGCCGCCGGGGGATATATCCATACTCAGTGCCTCATTCTCCGGACACCCCGCTGTGATCGCGCTCGTCCTCTGCCACTTCGCCCTGGCGGCCTGCGCCGGTCCCCTGGTGCACCGGCTGGGCAGCCGTGCGTTCGTCGTGCTCGCGCTCCCCCCGGCCGCCACCACGGTCTGGGCCTTCACGTTGTGGACGAGCGCCGCCGACGGACGGGCCGACACCTGGTCCTGGGAGTGGATCCCCGCCTACGACGTCTCCGTCGACCTGCGGCTCGACGCCCTCGCCGAGCTGATGGTGCTGCTCGCCGCCGGGGTCGGCACCCTCGTGCTCCTCTACTGCGCCTCGTACTTCGCCGACGACACCCCCCAACTGGCCCGGTTCGCGGGGAACCTGCTGGCCTTCGCCGGCGCCATGCTCGCGCTCGTCCTCGCCGACGACCTGATCACGCTCTACGTGTTCTGGGAGCTGACCACCGTCTTCTCCTACCTGCTGATCGGGCACACCAGCGAGAAGAAGCAGAACCGCAGATCGGCGCTCCAGGCCCTCACCGTCACCACCTTCGGCGGCCTCGCCATGCTGGTCGGGTTCCTGATCATCGGCAGGGCGGCGGGCACCTACCGGATCTCCGGCATCGTCGCCGACCCGCCCACCGCCACCGTCGCCGTCCAGGTCGCCGTCGCGCTGGTCCTGGCGGGCGCGCTGTCCAAGTCCGCGATCTGGCCGTTCTCCCTCTGGCTGCCCAACGCCATGGCCGCCCCCTCCCCGGTCAGCGCCTACCTGCACGCCGCCGCGATGGTGAAGGCCGGCGTCTACCTCGTGGCCCGGCTCGCCCCCGCCTTCGCCGACGTACCGCTGTGGCGCCCGGTCGTCCTCGTGCTCGGCGCCGCCACCATGCTGCTCGGCGGCTGGCGCGCGCTGCGCCTGCACGACCTCAAACTCGTCCTCGCCTACGGCACGGTGAGCCAACTCGGCTTCCTCACCCTGCTGGCCGGGGACGGCAGCCGGGACGCCGCGCTCGCCGCCGCCGCGATGATCCTGGCGCACGCCGTGTTCAAGGCCCCGCTCTTCCTCGTCATCGGGATCGTCGACCACGCGACCGGCACCCGCGACCTGCGCCGGCTCTCCGGCGTCGGCCGCTCCCTGCCACTCGTCTGCGCGGTCGGCGTGCTCTCCGCCGCGTCCATGGCCGCGCTGCCCCCGATGCTCGGATTCGCCGCCAAGGAGGCCGCGTTCGAGGCACTCCTGCACGGGGACACCGCCGACCTCTGGACCCTGGCCGCCACCGTGGCGGGCTCCGCGCTCACCACCGCGTACGCACTCCGGTTCGTCTGGGGCGCCTTCCTCCGCAAGCCGGGCACCGCCGACACCCCCGTCCACCGGGTCTCCGCCGCCTTCCTCGCCCCGCCCGCCGTGCTCGCCGTCACCGGGCTGGTGCTCGGGCCCGGGATCGGCTGGACGGACCACCTGTTCGCCTCGTACGCCGACGAGTTGCCCGCCACCGCGTACCCCTACCACCTCGCGCTCTGGCACGGCTTCACCACCGCACTGCTGCTCTCCGCCGTCGCCTGGGCGGGCGGCGCCCTGCTCTTCGCCGCCCGCGCCCCCGTCCGTACGCTCTCCCGGCGCATCGCCTGGCCCACCGCCGACAGCGTCTTCGGCCACCTCCTGCTCGGCCTGGAACGCCTCGCCCTCCAGATCACCGGCCTGGTGCAACGCGGTTCGCTCTCCGTCTACCTCGCCACCACCCTGCTCGTCCTGATCGCCGGACAGCTCGCGGTCCTCGTCACCGACCGCCCCTGGGACGGCGCCTCCGCCCCCCGGCTCTGGGACTCCCCGCTCCAGGGCGCCCTGGCGGTCCTCACCAGCGCCGCGGCCCTGCTCTGCCTCACCGTGAGCCGCCGCATGAAGGCCGTGGTGCTCGCCGGACTCACCGGCTACGGCACCGCGCTGCTCTTCGTCGTCCAGGGCGCCCCGGACCTGGCTCTGACCCAGTTCTGCGTCGAGACCGTCTCGATGATCGTGTTCGTGCTGGTGCTGCGGCGGATGCCGGTGCACTTCCAGGAGACCGTCAGCTCCTGGCGGCGGGCCGTACGCATCCCCGTCGCCCTCGCGGCGGCGGCCACGTTCGGGGTCGCCGTCTGGGTCTCCGCCGCCGCACGCACCGCCGAACCGGCCGGCGCGGCCATGGTGGCGGAGGCCGCGAGCCACGGCCTCAAGGACGTCGTCGCCACCATCCTGGTCGACCTGCGTGCCTGGGACACCATGGGTGAGTCGGCGGTGCTCGCCGCCGCCGCGGTCGGCGTCACCAGCCTGATCTACCTGCACCGCAGGAGCGAGCAGCCACCCGCCTCCGGCGAGGAGCCCCCAGGCCGTACCCCCTCCGCCGCCCCGCCACCCGCCGGCGTCCCCTCGCTCACCGCCACCCCGGCACCCGGCACCGCCTGGTCGCTCTCCCGCGACGGCGAGGGACTCGCGGGGCTCCCGCAGGGCGACGAGGGCGCCCCCGAGCGCGACTGGCTCGCCGCCACCTCCACCCTCGCCCCCGAACACCGCTCACTGGTCTTCGAAGTGGTGGCCCGGCTGCTGTTCCACCCCGTCCTGGTCCTCTCCGTCTACCTCCTCTTCTGCGCGGAGAACATGCCGGGCGGCGGGTTCGTCGCCGGACTGGTCGGCTCCGTCGCCCTCATCACCCGCTACCTCGCGGGCGGCCGGTTCGAGCTCGCGGAGGCGGCGCCGCTGCCCCCCGGACTCGTCACGGGCATGGGCCTGTTCCTCTCCACCGGTGTCGCCCTGCTCGGGCTCTTCGACGGCACGGTGCTGCACGCCTGGACCTACCACGGCCACCTGCCGGTCCTCGGGGACTACCACCTCGGCACCTCGGTGCTCTTCGACTGCGGGGTCTACCTGCTGGTCCTCGGCGTCGTCCTCGACATCGTCCGCGCCCTCGGCGCGAAGATCGACCGGCAGATCGAACGGGCCGCCGCGCTGCGGCACCAGGGCCCGGCCGAGGCGGGGGGCGGCGCCCGGTGACCGTCAGCGCCTCCCTGCTCGCCACCGCCGTCGTGCTCTGCGCGGTCGGCGGCATCCTCATGCTCACCCGGCCGCTGACCCGCATCCTGCTGGGCGCGGTGGTTATTGGCAACGGCATCAACCTCCTCGTGCTCTCCGGCACCGGCTCGGCCGGCGCGGCGCCCCTGCTCTACGGCGTACCGCTGCGCGAGGTCACCGACCCGCTGCCGCAGGCCATCGCCCTCACCGCGATCGTCATCACCCTCGCCACCACCGCGTTCCTGCTCGCCATGGCCTACCGCAGCCACCAGCTGACCGGCACCGACGAGGTCCACGACGACCTGGAGGACCGGCGCATCGCGCTCCGCGCCGAAGTACGCGGCGAACGCGCCCAGCTCATCGAGGAGTACCGGACCGGGGACACCCCCACCAGCGAGGAGCGCACCCGCTACCTGGAGGAACGCCGCCGCCTGCGCCACCGGCTGCGCGCCGACCGTGCCCTCCAGGCCCGGGGCCGGGACGCGACCGGTGACCTCTGGCACGACGTGCTCGGCGCCGACCCGGAGGACTACGCGGAAGCAGCCGGTGCCGGCCCTTCTCCGGACGAGCCCCCCCACCGCCCCCGCCCGGGAGACGACCACCCAGGAGACGCCGGATGAACGCCCTCGTCCCGCTGCCGGTGCTGCTGCCGCTCTGCGCCACCGGACTCAGCCTCGCCTTCGGCACCCGGCTCAAGCGCTTCCAGCGCTTCATCAGCGTCGCCGTGCTCACGCTCGTCCTCGGGCTCTCCGCCGGACTCATGGCCGCCACCCAGTCGGAAGGGCCGCTCTCCGTCCACCTCGGGGACTTCGCCCCGCCGCTCGGCATCACCCTGGTCGCCGACCGGCTCTCCGCCCTGATGCTGACCGTCTCCTCGGCCGTCACCCTCTGCGTGCTCGTCTACTCCCTCGGGCAGGGCATGGCCGACCGGGACGAGGAGACCCCCGTCGCCGTCTTCCACCCCGCCTACCTCATCCTGGTCGCCGGGGTCTCCTGCACCTTCCTCGCCGGAGACCTCGTCAACCTCTACGTCGGCTTCGAGATCATGCTCGTCGCGAGCTTCGTGCTGCTCACCCTCGGCGGCACCGGGCCCCGGGTGCGCGCCGGATCCACCTACGTGATCATCTCGCTCTTCTCCTCGATGCTCTTCCTCACCGCCATCGCCATGACCTACGCGGCGACCGGCACCGCCAACTTCGCCCAGCTCGCCCAACGGCTCCCCGAACTCCCGCTCGGCGTACAGACGCTGATCCAGGCGATGCTGCTGACGGTCTTCGCCATCAAGGCCGCCGTCTTCCCGCTCGGCGCCTGGCTCCCCGACTCGTACCCCACCGCGCCCGCGCCCGTCACCGCCGTCTTCGCCGGGCTGCTCACCAAGGTCGGCGTCTACAGCATGCTGCGCACCGAGACGCTGCTCTTCCCCGGCAACCGGGTCGGCGACCTGCTGATGGCCCTCGCCCTCGCCTCGATGATCGTCGGCATCCTCGGCGCCGTCGCCCAGACCGACCTCAAGCGGCTGTTCTCCTTCACCCTGATCAGCCACATCGGCTACATGATCTTCGGTATCGGCCTCGCCACCCGCCAGTCCTACGGCGGCGCGATCGTCTACGTCACCCACCACATCACCGTGCAGACCACGCTCTTCCTCGTCGCCGGGCTGATGGAACGCCGGGGCGGCACCACCGAACTCACCCGGACCGGCGGCCTCGCCCGGGCCGCCCCGCTGCTCGCCGTGCTCTACCTCGTCCCCGCCCTCAACATGGCGGGCATCCCGCCGTTCTCCGGATTCATCGGCAAGCTCGGCCTGATGCGGGCCGGTGTGGCCGACGGCAGCGTCTGGGCCTGGCTCCTGGTGGCCGGCTCCACGGCGACCAGCCTGCTCACGCTGTACGTGATGGCCAAGGTCTGGAACCTGGCGTTCTGGCGCGACGCCCCGCCCGGACAGGCGCTCGACGGCACCGTCCTGGAGGCCGACTCCGACGAGGACGACGACGACACGGACGTGGGGCCGGACCGCATGCCCGGCACGGGCGACGAGCCGGTGAGCCAACGGCCCGGACCGGCCGGACGCGCGTTCGCCGCCACCCTGCACGGGCGCGCCATCACCACCACGACCCGGCTGCCCCGCACCATGGTCGCGGCCACCGCCGCCGGAGTCGCGATCAGCCTCTCCTTCACCGTCTTCGCCGGACCGCTGACCACCTACACCGACCGGGCCGCCGCCGAACTCCTGCGGCGCACCCCCTACATCGAGGAGGTGCTCGGCCGGTGAGCCGCCGACTCCCGCACGTGCCCGGGACGCCACCGCTCAGCCTCACCCTGGGCAGGAGCGGGCGCCGCGTGCTCGACCTGCCGCTCATCGGCTGGCTCACCCTGATCTGGGTGATGCTCTGGTCCACCCTGACCTGGGCCAACGTCCTCATCGGGGTGATCGTCGCGGTGGCCGTCTGCCTGGCCTTCCCGCTGCCCCGGGTCGACCTCGGGCTGCGACTGCACCCCTGGGGCATCCTGGTGCTCGCCGGCTACCTGCTCTACGACATGGTCACCTCCGGGGTGAGGGTGGCCGGGCAGATCCTCGCCGGCAGGCCGCACCGGGCCGCCGTCATCGCGGTACCGCTGCGCTGCCGGAGCGACCTGATGCTCGCCGCCACCGCCGTCGCCGTCTCCAACGTGCCGGGCGGTGCCATCGTCGAGGTGCGCCGCTCCACCGCCACCGTCTTCCTGCACGTGCTCGACGCCGACCGGCCCGCCGAACTCGACGCCGCCCGCCGCTCGGTGTGGCGGATGGAGGCCCTGGCCGTACGGGCCTTCGGGACCCGGGACGAGATCGCCCGGGTCGCGGAGCCGCCGCCTTCCCACCCGACGACCGGGAGCGCCCCCGCATGACCACGACCGAGAACACCGACCGCTGGCTGCTGTACGTGGCGGTGGCGATGATCGTCGTCGCCGGGCTGCTGCTGCTCGCGCGCATCTGGCGCGGCCCCTCGATGCTCGACCGAGCGCTCTCGCTCGACGTGTGCGCGGCCCTGATCATCGCCGGGCTCGGCGCCCGCGCGGCCCTGGTCCGCGACACCTTCTACTTCCCGATCATGCTGGTGCTGGCGTTCCTCGGCTTCACCGGGTCCGTCGGCATCGCCCGCTTCATCGCGGTACGCGACCGCCCGCGTCCGCGCCGACCGCCGGGCCGCCCCACCGGCACGAAGGAGATGGGACCGTGACCACCTGGCTCACCGTCGTCGACACCGCCGGCGCCGTCGCCATCCTGCTCGGCGCGGCGACCTGCCTGCTCGGCACCTTCGGCATGCTCCGGCTGCCCGACGTCCTCTCCCGCAGCCACGCGGCGACCAAGCCGCAGACCCTCGGCATCCTGCTGGTGCTCATCGGGGTGGCGATGCGCCTGCGCAGCGGGATGGACCTCGCGACCCTCGCCCTGATCCTCTTCTTCCAGATGATGACCGGCCCGGTGGCCGCGCACCTGGTGGCCCGGTCCGCGTACCGGACCGGCCAGATCGACCACGACGACCTGCTCTTCGACGACCTGGACACGCAACTCACCGAGGAGCGCTGACCCTTGACCTGCCCGGCGGCGGAGTGCCCGTGCCGTGGCCTCGCGGACGTCCATGCCCTTCGGCGCGGTATGCCCGGAAACAGAAGCGTGTCATGATGCGGGTCGACTGCCGGACGCTGGGGGGCGTATGGGAAGCACGGGTACGGTGCTGCGCGAGTTGCGCGGGGCACAGAAGACGGCCAAGGGCGTCTCGCTCTATTCGAGGTACGTGAACAGGCCCGCCGGCCGGGTGCTCGCGGCGGCGGCCTTCCGGGTGGGGCTCACGCCCAACCAAGTCACGCTGGTGAGCGCCGCGTTCACCTTCGCCGCCCTCGCGGCCCTCGCGCTCGCCGGGCCCTCGTGGGCGCTCGGGGTGCTCGTCTGGGCCGGACTGGTGGTGGGTTTCGCCTTCGACTCCGCCGACGGCCAGCTCGCCCGGCTCACCGGACGCGGCGGCCCGGACGGGGAGTGGCTCGACCACGTGGTGGACTGCGCCAAGATGATCCTGGTCCACACGGCCGTACTGATCTCCCTCTACCGCTCCGACGCCTACAGCGTCGGCGAACAGCGCGGCGAGGCATGGCTGTTGCTGCCGCTGGGATTCCTCTTCACCGCCGTCCTGACCTTCTGCGCCGGACTCCTGCGCGAGCAGCTGGGCAAGGCGGCGCAGCGCGCGGGCGCCGGGGCCGCCGCCCCCGCCGGACCGGTCTCCCCGGTCCGCGCCGTGGCGCTGCTCCCCGCCGACTACGGGGTCTTCTGCCTGGTCTTCCTGCTGCTCGGCGAGCCCGCGGCCTTCCTGGCGGGGTACGCGGTGCTCGCCGTCGTGCACGCACTCTTCCTGGTGGCCTTCCTGGCCAAGTGGTTCAGGGAGCTGAGAGCGCTCCGGGCCGCGTGACGAGCACGTCCAGCGCCTTGCGCAACTGGGTGCTGGACGTGTGCACGGTGTACGGGAAGTAGACGACCTCCACGCCGACTTCGGCGAAGTCGCGTTCGAGCTTCTTCCCCTTCTCCGTACCCCGCCAGTCGTCGCCCTTGAAGATCACGTCGAAGCGGACCTGCTGCCAGGTGTCGATCTTCTCCGGCACGGTCTCCACGAACGCGGCGTCCACGTGGCGGATGCTGCGGACGATCTCCAGCCGCTCCGGCAGCGGGATCACCGGCCGGTGGCCCTTGGCCAGCTCGGCCATCTCGTCGGAGACGACCCCGGCGACCAGGTAGTCGCACTGACTGCGGGCATGACGAAGGATGTTGAGGTGACCCACGTGGAACAGGTCGTACACGCCCGGCGCGTACCCCACCCTGTGCTGCACCATCCGTTCTCTCCCCCCAGGTGAACGTCATGTGCTGATGTTTCCAACGACCTTACTGTGAAGAACACTTGTGCAACCCGTGAACGGATAAGCTCGACGCGGGGCTGTTCCCTCGGGGAACAGGGGGCCGTTCCGGGGGGAAGGCGATCGTCCGATGTCCGCTGCCGCACCACACATGCCGCTGCACGACCGCAGAATCCTGGTGGTCTCGACCAACTACGCGCCCGAGCTGACCGGCATAGGCCCGTACGCCACCCAGCTCGCCGAACACTGGGCGGCCACGGCAGCGCGCGCCGACGTGCTCACCGGGATGCCGCACTACCCGTCCTGGCGGACCGACGCGGAGTACCGGGGCGTGTGGCGCACCACGGAGAGACGCGAAGGGGTCCACGTCCACCGCCGGCGCCACTACGTACCGCCCCGGCAGACCGCGCTGCGCCGGGGCCTCTTCGAGCTGACCGTCCTCGGCCACGGACTGCTCGCCCCGCCGCCCGGCCGCCCGGACGCCGTCGTCGCCCAGATGCCGAGCCTCGCGGGCGGCGTCGTCGGCGCCCGGATCGCCCGCCGCCACGGTGTCCCGTACATCCCCGTGGTCCAGGACCTGATGGGCGCCGCCGCCGCCCAGAGCGGCATCCGGGGCGGCGGCAGGGCGGCGTCCGCCGCCGCGGCGGCCGAGCGGTACGCGCTGCGCGACGCGACGCTGGTCGGCGTCATCCACGAGAGCTTCGTGCCCGGCGTGACCGCGCTCGGCGTGGACCCCGCCCGCATCCGTACCGTCCCCAACTGGACCCACGTGACCGGCCCCACGGCCGACCGGGCGGCCACCCGCGCCCGCCTCGGCTGGCACCCCGACACCCCCGTGCTGCTCCACTCGGGAAACATGGGGCTCAAACAGGGGCTCGACGTGCTCGTCGACCTCGCCCGTCTGGCGCCCGACGTCCGGGTGGTCCTGATGGGCGACGGCAACCAGCGCGAGGCACTGCGCGCACGGGCGGCCGGGCTGGCCAACCTCGACTTCCTGCCGCCCGCCGCGGCCGAGGACTTCACCGACGTCCTCGCCGCCGCCGACGTCCTCGCCGTCACCCAGCGCGCCTCCGTCCTCGACATGTCCGTCCCCTCCAAACTCACCTCGTACTTCGTCTCCGGGCGGCCCGTCGTCGCCTCCGTGGCCGGCGGGGGCGGCACCGCCGAAGAGGTCCGCCGCTCCGGTGCCGGCGTGCTGGTGAGCCCCGAGGACCCGGCCGCCCTGCTCGCCGCCGTACGCGAGCTGGCCGCCGACCCCGCGGAGGCCGGCCGGCTCGGCGCACGCGGAGCCACGTACGTCGCACAGCACCTGAGCCGCGAGGCGGGGCTCGCCCGTTTCGACGCCCTGCTCGCCGAGGCACTCGGGAACGCACAAGGGAGCACACGCCGATGACCCATCCGATCCGACCCCTGGACGACCAGGACGAGCCGGCGCTCCTGCGCGACCAGTTCCGCCAACTGCTGCGCTACCGCAGTTTGCTGGCCACCGGGGTGCTCCTCGGGCTCCTCGGGGGCGGCTACCTCGCCGTCGCGGGCGACGAGACCTGGTCGGCCACCGGCGAGGTACTGGTCCGCTCCGCGACCGCCGACCCCTTCGCCACCGGAGCCTCCGCCGACAAGGGCATCAACATCGGCTCCGAGCGCCAGACCGCCGTCAGCGACACCGTCGGCACCCTCGCCTCCCGCACCCTGGCCGCCAAGGGCGACAAGGTCTCCTCCCGCGACCTGCTCGCCGGGCTCCAGGTCACCAACCCGCCGAACACCCTCACCCTCCGGTTCGCCTACACCGGCGCCACCCCGCAGCAGGCGCGCGACCGCGCCGAGGCCCTCGCCACCGCCTACCTCGCCAACCGGAAGCAGCTCACCGAGGACAGCATCGAGAACATGGCGAACGGCTACCGCGCCCAGCTCAAACCGCTGGAGGAGAAGCGCGACCAGCTGGAGGAGCAGATCGGCGCCTCCACCGCCGACGACGTCACCAGCGCCCGCGCGAGCCTCATCGTCTCCATCTCCGGACTCAGCCAGAAGATATCCGAGTTGAAGGCGCTGGACGCCACCCCCGGCTACCTCAACAAGAAGCCGGTGACGCCCACCGCACCCACCGGCGCGAGCCTGCCGCTCCTCCTCGGCCTCGGCGGAGTCGTCGGCCTCGCCCTCGGACTGCTGCTCTCCTGGGTCCGCCTGGTCTTCGACCCGACCGTACGCTCCACCCACGAGCTGGTCCGCTCGCTCGGCGCCCCCCTGCTCGGCACCCTCCCGAGGGAGCGCGCAGCCGCCGCGGCCCTGCTCGCCATCGGGCGCGGCGGCAGCAGACTCGCCGAGGAATACCGCGCGGTGGCCTTCCGGCTCGCCTACGACCCCGCCTTCGCCGACAACCGCCGGCTGCTGGTCACCGCCCCGCGCGGGGACAACTCGGCCGCCACCGCCGCGGCGGCCAACGTCGCCGCCGCCTTCGCCGAGATGGGCCGCGACGTCCTCCTCGTCGAGGCGGACCTGCGGACCCCCTCCCTCGCCCGCGACCTGGGCCCGGCGGTCAGCGAACCCCGGCCCCGGTGGGCCTCGGACGACAAGCGCGGCTGGCCCGCCGGCAGCCGTACCAACGTCGACGTGCCCGGCTCCGGTGCCTTCGCCCTGGTGGCGGGTGCCCAGGTGGACAACGTCCCCCGCGCCCTCACCTCGGCCCCGGTCGGACGGATCGTCGCCGAGGCGGACGCGCCCGGAGCCGTCGTCATCGTGCTCGCCCCGCCCATCCTCTCGTACGCCGACGCCGTCGCCCTCGTGGACCGGGTGGGCGGCGTCATGATCGTCTGCGACCCGCGCGAAGTGCACCGCAGCGACCTGGAGCGCATCCGCGAGGTCGTCGGCGCGGCCGGCGGCCACCTGCTCGGGGTGCTCCTGCACCCCGGACGCACCCGGCGGGCCCGCAAGGAGCACAGGAAGCACCAGAAGTCCGCCGGACGGCGCGGCGGCGGTGGCGGACAGGGGCCCGAACCCGAGCAGGCCGAACGGCCGGAGATCACCGGCGACCCGGCGGAGACGATGGGGCTGCGCACCTTCACCGTGCCGCCCGCCCGCCGGTGAGGGCCCGCGGCGCGGTCGTCAGCTCCGTCGCGGACCAGGGGGTCGCCGCCCTCACCAACATCCTGGTGCTCATCGCGGCGGCCCGGCTCTCCACCGTGGCCGGCTTCGCCCGGTTCTCCGCGGTCTACCTCGTCTTCACCGTGCTGCTCGGCGTCTTCGGCGCCTATACCGGCCAGCCGCTCGTCCTCACCCGGGGCGGCGAGGCGGTCCGGAACGCCTGCCGCTCCGCGGTCGCCTTCGCCCTGCTCGCGGCGTCCGTGCTCGGCGCCCTCCTCGCGGGCGGGGCCCTCCTCGTCCCGGGGGACACCGCCCGCGCCCTGGTGGCGCTCGGACTCGTCCTGCCGGTCGTCCTCGGCCAGGACGCGATGCGGTACGCCTTCTCCACCCTCAGGCTGCCGCACCTCGCCCTCGTCGCCGACCTGCTCCGCCTCGGCTGCGTCCTGGGGGCGCTCGGGACGCAGAGCCACGGAGCCGGGGCGGCGCGGCTGGTCGCCGTCTGGGGGCTCTCCGCCCTTCCCGCGCTGCTGCTCTCCGCCGTGCTGCTGCGCGGCCGCACCGCCGGGGCCCGCACCGAACTCCGTCCCTACTTGCGCCGCGGTCACCTGGGGCAGCGGTTCGTCGTGGAGTTCGGGGTCGGCAACGCCACCAGCCAGCTCTCCGTGCTCGGCCTCGGCACGGTCGGCAGCCCGCTCGTGGTGGGCGCCCTGCGCGGCGCGACCACCCTCTTCGGACCGCTCAACGTCCTGTTCACCTCCGCCACCAGCTTCGGACCTCCGCTGCTGGCCCGGGTCGGCGACGAGCGGCGCCGGATACGGGCCACCGCCGCGCTCGCCGGGGTGCTCGCCACGACCGCCGCGCTCTGGGCCACCGCCCTCGCGCTGCTGCCCGACAAGGCCGGCGCCCAACTCCTCGGCGAGACCTGGTCGTCCGCCGCCGCGCTGCTGCCCGCGACCGGCAGCCAGTACGCGGCGATGGCCTTCGGCACCTGCGGACTCCTCGCCCTGCGGATGCTCGACCCGCGCACCACGCTCTCCATCCAGGTGGTGTTCTCGCTCGCCGCCGTCGTCTTCCTGATCGCCGGTTACGCGGCTGCCGGGGTCACCGGCGCCGCCTGGGGGCTCTGCCTGGGCTCCGTCTGCAAGGCCGTCGCCACCTGGGCCCGGGTCGCCAGGCTGCGGCGCGCGGACGGGGCCGGTACGGGGGCCGTCAGCGCGGCCGCTGTTCGCTCCGCTCCGTGAACGTGGTGACGAACGCCAGGCAGAGCGCCGCGATGGCGAGCTTCCCCACCGACTGGAGGAGCGGGCCGCGCAGCAGGATGAAGGTGTAACCCGCCACCAGCGGCGCCGCGATCGCCAGCACGCTCCCCGGCCCGGGCCCGGCCCGGGTGACCGCGAGCGCGTACCGCCGGTCGGTGCGCGCGGCGACGTACCCGATCAGCGCGAGCCCCCCGGCCATCCCGGCCGGACCGAAGTCCACCCAGAACTCGGTCCACAGCGGGGCCGAGAGGTTGGTCATGTTCATCCCCATCCACTGCCCCACCCGGACCCCGGTGTCCTCCGGCTTCCCGCTCCACACCGCGCGCGGTACGAAGAAGAGCGCGGAGCCCGCCAGCTGGCGGCCGTACGTGTGGCCCCGGGTGCCCACCCAGGCGATGGTGTTGGCGAACATGACCGTCTGGTCGTAGTCCTTCGTCGCCAACGGCTCGAAGGCCGAGGCCGACTGCACCGGCCGGTACCCCGAGTCGTCGTACCGGAACCGGTCCGCGTACGGGAAGAGCACCAGCGCCCCCACGACGCCCAGCGCCAGCACCGTCCGGTACACCGCCGCGCTGCTCGGGAACGCCGTGAAGAGCAGCGAGACGAGCACCGTGAGGAACCAGTAACGCGCGTTGGATATCGGGTTGTTGACGATGAGGTTGAGCGCCAGCAGCGCGGTCCACGCCAGCACCGTCGACGGCGAGCGGCGGGCCCGGCGCGAGGTCACCAGACGACGCGTCCAGAAGAGCAGGGCCAGCAGCGCCGGTACCGTACCGAAGCCCTTCAGGAACGCCGAGCCGACGTTCGACTCGGTCGAGGCGACCCCGCTCTCCGCCACCGACGCGCTGATTTCCTGCCGGCTGCTGAAGAAGATCGCGGGCCCGCCCAGCTTCACCACGTAGTACCCGCTCGCCGCGAACGCCAGCAGCAACAGCAGCCGCAGCCTGGTACGGCTCGCGATCGCGGGCCGGCCGTGCCGTGACCGGGAGGAGGGGGAGCGGCGCCGGAGCGGGCGGCGCGAGGCCAGCAGCGCACCCAGGTCGAACGCCGAGCACCCCACCAGGACCATCGCGGTGGCCGTCACCAGATCCGCGCGGGGCCCCACCAGCGGAGTCGGCGTCTGCCCGATCACCGCCTGCGCCAGCGGCGCGACACCCATCGCGATGTACACGAACATCCAGAACACGCCCTGGAGCAGCCGCCGCCGGGTGGAGAGGATCATCGTCGCCAGCCGGGCGCCCGCGTAGCACGTCAGGACCAGTTGCAGCCAGAACACGGTGTCCCGGCTGCCCGTCCCCGGCTGCGCGGCGACCACCGCGGGCAGGAAGACGACCAGGCCCAGGATCAGCGGCACCGCCAGCGCGCGCGACAGCATCGCCCAGGCGAGCGGCCTCGTCACGGGCTCCAGGGTCCGCCGGACCGTGGCCGCGCGGGCCACGCGGGCCGCACCGGCCTTCGAGGCCGAAGCCGTGTCGTACACGGACGTCATGCGCCCCCCGTTCCGTGGACCTGCGAACACCTTAACGAATCAAGCCACTTGAGGGGGCACGATGACTACTCTGTGAACAGCCGGCCGAGGTTGAGGGGAACCCTGGTGAAAATCCTGCACGTCGTCACGCTGCACACTCCGGACCACGCGTTCGGCGGGCCCACCCGAGTGGCGCTCAACCTCTCCAAGGTCCAGCGGGCGGCCGGTGACGACGCGCGTGTCATGGCCCTGGGCGACGGCTTCGGGTCCGGCGAACTGCCCAGGGAAGTAGAAGGAGTTCCGGCCCTCCTTCACCGCGCCCGGCACGTACTGCCGATGTTCGAGGTCAGCGGGATCACGTCCCTCGCCCTGCTGCGCGCCGCCCGCCGCGCCATGCGCGACGCGGACCTCGTCCACGTACATCTCATGCGCGACCTGGTGACCCTGCCCGTCGCCCTCCTCGCGCTCGCGACCCGTACCCCGCTGGTCGTACAGACCCACGGCATGATCGACCCCACCGAGAAGCCGGTGGCGAAGCTGACCGACCTGCTCGGCGTACGGAAGGTGCTCCGCGAGGCGGACGCCGTGCTGCACCTCACCGAGACGGAACGCCTCGACGTCAACGCGGTGGCCGCGCCGGTCGCCCTCACCCGCACGGTCCGGCTGGTGAACGGGGTACGCCCCCAGGAGCGCAAACCGGCCCGCGAACCCGGCCGGCCGCCCACGATCCTCTTCCTCGCCCGCGTCCAGGAGCGCAAGCGCCCCGAGGACTTCGTCGCCGCGATGCCCGCCGTGCTCGCCCGACACCCGGACGCGCGCTTCGTGTTGGCGGGCCCGGACACCGGGGCCCTGGCGGGCACCCTGGCACTGGCGGAGAAGCTCGGCGTCACCGGCTCCCTCGACCACGTGGGCCCGCTCGGCCACGAGGAGGTCCTGGCGGCGGGGCGCGAGGCCGACGTCTACGTGCTCCCGTCGATCGAGGAGCCCCTCGGGGTCTCGGTCCTGGAGGCGATGTCGGTCGGCACCCCGGTCGTCATCACCCGCACCTGCGGCCTCGGCCCGGACGTGGCCAAGGCCGGGGCGGGCCGGGTGATCGACAGCCGGGTCGGCGAGGACGCGGCCAACGCCGCCAAGGTCGCCGAGGCCGTGCTGGAGCTGCTGGAGCCGGAGGCCGCCGCCGAGGCCGGCAAGGCCGCCTGGGACCTGGTCAACGCCGACTTCACCATCGACGTGGTCACCGCCACGCTGCGCCGGACCTACGAGGACGTGGTCGGGCACAGGCGACGGCGGGGGTGATCCCTCAGCCGGTCCGGAGGTCGTGCACCTCGACGGTGGGCCGGGGCCAGGGGCGCTCGAACGCTTCGGAGGAGAGGGAGGCGGTCGGCAACTCCGCGCAGGGGCTGAAGCGGACGGTGGTGCCCGTGGAGCCGGTCGTGCCATGGCCGGTGACCGGTGACCGGTGACCGGTGACCGGTGATCGGTGACCGGTGACCGGTGATCGGTGACCGGTGATCGGTGACCGGTGACCGGTGATCGGTGACCGGTGACCGGTGACCGGTGACCGGTGTCAGGTCCGTCACCGGGACACCGCCTTCGTAGCGTTGCGTCCAGGCGCCGCCCGCCCGCCGGTTGGTGTGGACGAGCCACTCGCTGAGCGGGCCGCCACGACCGACATTCATGAAGGGATTCTCCCGTCCGGGCGGACCCGGGTGCCACCGGCCGGGCGAAGACGGATGAGGGGCCCCGAAGCCGGGCCCCTCATCCGTCCTCCTGCCGATCAGCCCTGGTACGCGTCCAGTTCGGCGAGGAAGCTCTCCCGGACCGAGGGCGCCGCCCACGAGACCTCGATGGCGTTCCGCTGGAGGAGGACCAGCTCCTCGTCCGAGAGGGCGGCGGGGCCGCGCAGCGCCGCGAGGTTCTCGGAGACGTAACCCGGGAAGTACGCCGGGTCGTCGGAGTTGACCGTGACCTTGACGCCCTGGTCGAGGAGCGCGCGGATCTCGGCGGCCTTCAGGCCGTCCGTGACATGGGAGTTGGAGATCGGGCACACGGTGAGGCCGATGCCGCGCTCGACGATGCGGGCCACCAGCGCCGGGTCCTCCAGAGCGTTGACGCCGTGGTCGATGCGGTCGACCCCGATCTCGTCCAGCACCTGGCGGATGTGCTCCGTGGAGTTCTGCTGGTCGACGTCGCAGTGCATCGTCAGCCGGAAGCCCTCGGCGCGCGCCCGGGCGAAGACCTCACGGAACTTCACCGGCGGGTTGCCGGCCTCGTCGGAGTCCAGGCCGACGCCGATGATCCACTCCTTGTACGGCAGGGCCTGGACGAGCGTGGCCATGGCGAACTCGGCCTGGAAGTCCCGCAGGAAGCACATCACCAGACGGCCCCGGAAGCCCGTCGCCCGCTCGGCGTCGTCCAGTGCGCGGGTCAGGCCCCGGATGACGGTGTCGAAGGCGACACCGCGCGCGGTGTGGGCCTGCGGGTCGAAGAAGATCTCCGCGTAACGGACGTTCTGTGCGTGCGCCTTGGCCGCGTAGGCGGCGGCGAGGTCGTAGAAGTCCGCCTCGGTGCGGAGCACGGACATGCCCTCGTAGTAGACGGCGAGGAAGCCGGGCAGGTCGTCGAAGTCGTACGCCTCGCGCAGCGCGGCCTCGTCGGCGTACGGCAGCTCGACGCCGTTGCGGCGGGCGAGCGCGAACTTCAGTCCGGGCTCCAGCGTGCCCTCGATGTGCAGGTGCAGTTCGCACTTGGGCAGACCCGCGACGAAGGGGTCCACGGTGACGGTCTCGGTCATGGCGATCTCCTCGGGGGGACGGGTCACTTGGCGGTGGCCGGGCGCAGGACGTCGACGACGTCCTGGGTGTGGTAGCTGACGACACCGAGGTCGGTGACGGCGTACTCGGGAATGGCGGTGATCTCCAGGAAGATCAAGTAGCCGAACGCGGAAGGAAGTTCGCAGCCGAGCGCGCGGGAAGCCGCTTCCAGGCGGTCCTCCGCGTCGGCCATCTCCTCCGGGGTGAGGTCGGCGACGATTCCGGCCACCGGCAGCGGCAGGAACTCCTTGATCACACCGCCGTCCACGACGACCTGGCCGCCGCCGTGCTCGGAGAGGTGGTTCACCGCCAGGGCCATGTCGGCCCGGTCCGCGCCGACGCAGACGATGTTGTTGTCGTCGGGGGCGGCCGACGAGGCGATGGCGCCCGACCGCAGCCCGAAGCCGTTGATCATCGCGGTGACGGTGGCGCCGCCGTTCTTGCCGTACCGCTCGGAGACCGTGACGTACAGCGCGTCCTGCGCGAGGTCCGCGCGGACCGTGCCGTCGACCACCGGCAGCGTCATCTCGACGCCCTTGCGGACGAACGGGACGGTGCGGTCCATCTCCACGACCAGCACCCGGGCCTCGTCGCCCTCGGCGGCGATGCCGACGCCCTCCGGCGCGAGCGGTGCCACCTGGAAGGCGGGGGAGAGCGCCGCGGTGCGTACGGGTGGCTGAGGGGCGCGCAGGGTGCGGCCGTTCTCCGCGACCAGCTCGCCGCGTGCGAACACCCGCTCCACCTGGAAGGACTCGGGGGAGTCGACGATCAGGACGTCCGCGAAGCGGCCGGGCGTGATCGAGCCGACGAGGTGGTCGATGCGGTACATCTCGGCGCAGTTCAGCGTGGCCATCTGGATCGCCTCGACCGGGCGGACACCGGCCTTGATCGCCATCCGGACCAGCTTGTCGAGGTGGCCCTCGCGGATGATGTCGGCGACGTGCATGTCGTCGGTGCAGAACCCGACGTGCCGGGACTGGGCGCCGAACTCGGTGACGGTGCGCACGTTCTCGTTCATGAAGTGCGCGACCGAGGACTCGCGGATGAGCAGCGACATGCCGGCCCGCAGCTTCTGGAGGGCCTCCTCGGCGGTGTAGCTCTCGTGGTCGAGGCGGACGCCCGCCGCCGACAGCGCGTTGATGGTGGTCTGCGCGGCCATCGGGGCGCAGCCGAAGATCGGCAGCCGGTTGCGGTGGGCGAGTTCGAGGGCGCGCAGCACCTTCTCGTCCCGGTTGAGGACGAACTCCGCGACCGTCTCCCACACCCCGAAGCACTCGGCCCAGCCCTGGGTCTCCTCGTGCTCCTCGGGACCGAAGGAGAACCCGACCGTGGTCTCGGGCAGGGTGTACGGGGTCTTGAACGGAGCGCCCCAGAAGATCTTCATCGGGCTCGCGTCGGCCTCCCGCAGCGCCTCGCGCACCCCTTCGAGACCGGCGACGACGAGGAACTGGTCGAGACCGGAGATCACCGAGGTGGTGCCGAAGCGGACCGCGGCGTCGGCGAACATCGTCACCGAGAGCTTGGAGCACTCCAGGTGGAGGTGGCCGTCGATGAGCCCGGGGGTGAGGTACTTGCCGGTGGCGTCGACGATCTCGGTATCGGGCCCCTCGTACGCGCTGACGTCACCGGTGGCGGCCACGCGCTCGCCGGTGATCGCGACGTCGGCCGGGTAGATCTCGCCGGTGTGGACGTTGACGAGCTGCCCGCCCTTGATGATCCGGTCGGCCTTGACGACCCCTTCGGAGGCGTCGATGAGGCTGCGGAGGCTGGGGTGGTTCATGGGGTTCGCTCCAGGGCGCGTACGAGAGGTGGGGGAGGGGGCACGTGCGGGGTGCATGTGCGAGGGGTGCGGGCTTCGGGCGCCCGGGGTTCAGGCGCCCGAAGCCCGGGCGTCCGGGCTCCAGGCCCGAGGCCCGGGCGGCTGTGCTTCAGGCGTTCAGGACGAGCTCGGCCTCGGCGCGTACGGTGCGGCGGGCGAGCAGCCAGTAGACGGCGCCCGCGACGAGGGCACCGGCGAAGACCGACAGGTCCAGGCCCCCGGCCGCGTCGGAGAGCGGGCCGACGAACACCGTGGAGTCGACCCAGAGCACCGCCGCCCCGAAGCCGAGGAGCACCGCGATCAGTCCGGCCGGGCGTACCCCGCCCTTGTGCCAGTAGATTCCCTTGCTCCCGGTCTCCCGGGGGAAGAGCGAGGGCACGTGGTAGCGGCCGCGGCGCAGCGCCCAGTCGGTGAGGTAGACGGCGGCCCACGGGCCGAGCCAGAGCACGATCAGGCTGAGGAAGTTGGACAGCAGGGTGTAGAAGTCCGAGGAGAACACGGCCCACAGGGTGATCGCGGTGCACAGGGTCAGGTCGATGAAGACGACCATCCACCGCTTGATCGGGAGGCCGACGGCCAGCAGGTTCAGGCCGGAGGAGTACATGTCGGTGGTGTTCACCGCGAGCAGCGACACGATCGCGAGCAGCAGGTACGGGGTGACGAACCAGCCGGGCAGGACCTCGGGGAGCCCCGAGATCGGGTCGGCGGCGTTGGTGGTCGCGGTGGCCACGGCGGCGCCGAGGATCTGCAGCGCGATGTTGGGCACCATGCCGCCCAGCGCGGCGCAGGCGAACACCTTGCGGGGCGCGGCGCCGGCCGGGAGGTAGCGCGAGTAGTCGCTGCCCATGTCCGCCCAGGACAGCCCGCCCGAGGCGGTGACCATGGCCAGGACCAGGGAGATCGTCACCACCGAGGGGGCCGCGCCGTGGGTGGCGAAGTCCGCCTTCGGGAAGACGAGGAACGCCATGACGACGAACATCGCGGCGAAGATCCAGGCGAAGTACTTCTGCACCTTCATGATCAGGTGGTAGCCCGAGAGCGGCAGGAGCATCTGGAGCCCGGCCGCGACCGCGATGGTCACCAGCTTCAGCGGGGTGCCCGTGGAGACGCCCGCCTGGTCGAGGAGGGCGAGTCCGGCGAGCACGATGAGGACCATGCCGCCCGCTTCGAAGCCGACCAGCATCACCCAGCTCAGCAGCGCGGGCAGCCGTCCGCCGTTCGGCCCGAAGGAGGCCCGGGAGACGGAGTGCGTGGAGGTGCCGGTGCGCGGGCCCTGGAGGCTGGTCAGGCCGGTGACGGTGAAGCCCAGGATGTTGCCGACCACGATCAGCGCGACGGCGTACCAGAACGACAGGCCGAAGGAGACGACCAGCGCCCCGTAGACGACCGTGAAGACGGTGGTGTTCGTACCGGCCCACAGCCCGAAGAGTCGGCCGGGGCCGCCCTGGCGTTCGGCGGCGGGGACGGCGTCGATGCCCCGCTGCTCGACCGTGAAGACGGACGTCTGGGGCGACGGGGGTGTCTGGTCGGCAGCGTGGGCGGTGGATCCGGGCGGGGCGGTGGCGGTGGCCTCGGCCATGGTCGGCAGACGTCCTTTGCGGACTCGCGTCCCGGCCTGGAGGGACGGGACGAGGGATGTACGGGGAGCCCGGAGCGAGCCGGGTGACCGCACGACGGTGTGCGGGGATGGTGCTACGGGGGAGGGGTGGAGCGGTACGGCGAGGGCCGCGCGGCGCGGCTCGGGCGGGGGACCCGGCGCGCCGCACGGGTTGCCAAAACGTTTTGGCAACAACCCGCAGAGAAGTGCGTAAACGTTTTGGCAATGGTTCGGACCGTACTGCCTAAACGTTTTGGCAGTCAACCGGTAGGCTCTCCGCCATGTCAGACGTCACAGAGCCGGACCCGCGCGGTACGCCCCGCAAGCCCCGCACCTCCGGCCCTGCGAAGACGGGTGGCACGGCGAGGACGGGTGGCACGGCGAAGGCCCCCGGCGCCGCGAAGACGGGCGGGCTGCGCGAGGTGGCCCGGCGCGCCGGCGTCTCGGTCACCACCGCTTCGCACGCCCTGAACGGCGTCGGCCGGGTCGGCGCCGAGACCCGGGAGCGCGTACTCGCGGTCGCCGCCGAGATCGGCTACCGCGCCAACCCCAACGCGCGCGGGCTGCGCGGCGCCCGCACCGGCCTGCTCGGCCTGACGCACCGCTCCGCCGTCGAGGGCGGCGTCACCGACATCGAGTACTTCGTCAAGATCGTCAACGCCGCCACCTGGACGGCGATGGCCCACGACTACTCCCTCGTGCTCGTCCCGCCCTCGCTCGACGGCCGCCCCTTCGAGTCGCTGCCGCTGGACGGGACGATCGTCATCGACCCGCTCACCGACGACCCGCTGCTCACCCGGCTCTCCGGCATGGGCGTCCCCGTCGTCACCACCGGCCGCGACCTGGCCCGCAAGGACGCCTTCCCCTGGGTCGACAACGAGCTGTCCACCTGCGCCCTCGCCGCCTTCGACCACCTCGCCGCCACCGGCGCCCGCCGGATCGGCCTGCTGACCGGATCGACCGGCCAGTCCTACGACGAGGACGCGGCCCGCGCCTACCGCGACTGGTGCGCCCGCACCGGGAACCCGGTCCTGATGGACCGCGCGGAACCCGGCACCGACTCCACCGACGCCGCCCGCCGGCTCCTCGACCGGCCGGACCGCCCCGACGCGCTCTACGTCGTCATGGAGAAGTTCGGGTTCGCCACCCTCGCCGTCTGCCGTGAACTGGGCCTCGGCGTACCCGAGGACGTCCAGATCGTCGTCGGCGCCGACGGCGAGTTCGCCCGGAGCGCCCGCCCCGCGCTCACCGCGCTGGACCTGGCGCCCGAGGAGATCGGCAAGCAGGCGGCGCAGCTCCTGATAGAGCTCGTCCAGGGCGGCGGCGCGGTGGCCGGGGGCGGTCCCCTGCATCGGCTGGTACCGGCCACGCTGCTGCGGAGGGCGTCGACGCGGGAGCCGGTCTGAGGTGCGCGGCGGGGGCGGGGGCGGTGGGGGTGCGGCCGGGGCGCGACCGGGCGCGACTGGGCGCGGTCTCCTCCGCCAGGTCAACCCTGCCGCTGCTCCCGTGACTTGGCTATTCGTTTCCACTTTCTGACGTCGAGGCGGAGCTTCAGGGCGTCGGAGTGGTATTCCAGTGCCTCCTCGCCGGAGTGGCGGTCGTGCGGCCCGAACCGTGCGGTCGCCGGACGAAGTGGCTGGTGACCCAACTTCCGCCGTGCGAGGCACCGCATCCGACGCCCTGCGCCGATCCACCAGGAACCGCGGGACAGCCCTTGGGTGCCCGACAGGGCGAGCGGCTACCGGGCGCTCTTCCCGCCGATCCGGACTCGCGGTATCGAGGGCCTTTCCTCTTCGTTCAGGAGTACGGCTGCGTCGTCGGGCATGGGCAGGTTACAGGTCAACAACTTGACTTGCCCCAGGGGCTGTTCAATGGAATGGATCGCCGCCACGTCGCTGATGCGCATGAGCGGGCCGTCGGACGCCATGCTGTCCGGGCTCTTTTCCGTGTGCCTGCAATGAAACCTTATTTCTGATACTGGCACCAAAAGGAAGTGGTCGTTATGTTGCCGGAGAGTCGTGACTCGACAGCCACAGACTACGCAAAACTCCACCGGTACCTCTCGCGCGTTACCCAGGCTCTTGTTGATGAGGGAGTTGCACCGCAGGAGCAGTGGGATGAAGTCGGAGGAACGGCCTATTATTGGACAGAAAGCAACCCGAACCCGGGTGATGCACCGTGGGAAAATGGATTTCTTTTGCTTTATGGGGCCAGGGGGGTGCCATGGGTGGGGATGGACCACCCCGGATGAAACGGGTGAACCGAAACTCGACATTATAAGATGGCTAAATGTTTCCCCTACGGTTGCACCGGAAGTGCTGGTACGGCATTTCCGCTTGCTGATTTCCGGGGATATCGACACCTGCTGAATTTGTCCTTCGAAATCTTGGAGTTTCCAGTAAGTGCGTTATGGCAGAGGAAGCCCCTGTTCGATGAGCAGGGCTTCTTCGTGGGTGGGGCGTGGTTGTTGTGGGGTAGGGGCAGGCAGCGGACGGCTTGTTGTTGCTCGATGAGGTCGTGATGCCGTCGGTGCTTGGGCTGATGGAACTGCGTGAGGCGCGGGCGAGGCAGGAGTTGGAGTCCTGGACGGAGGTCTTGGAGCGGGCTCAGGCGGAGGGGGATGCCGCCCGGGAGCAGGTCGAGCGGGCTCGGGTGGGGCGTGAAGAGCTCGTGTCGGTGCTGGCCGAGGGGCACGGTGGATCCGGCGGTTTCCTTAAGAAAGCGGTAGCCTCCATGCCTGATTCTGTTTCGTCACCCAGGCAGAGGCTATTTTGATAGAACGTCAGAGCTTTTTCCTGAGCATGTATATTCCCCTTCTGGAGGTCATGGGGAATTGGTTGGTTCTGTACTGAGAGATTCCGCCAAGTCTGGTTTGGTGTCAAACCTTCGTGACAGTCTGCTGTTTCTCCAGTAGACCGTTCGGCATATTGAAGTCGACGAGGGTAGGCGGCTGACCGGTGCACCATCAGCGCACCCCCCGAGGGCCGCGCGGGTGTTGGCGCGGCCCTCAGCCAAGCCGACTCGGGACCGGCTCAACCAGTCGGCTTCTCCCGCGACTTGAGCGCGATCTGCCACCGGTAGAAGCTCATCGCCAGGGCGAAGTCCAGCCCCGCCCGCCCGTCCAGGAAGCCGCGCCGGTAGACGTACATGTACGCGAACGACACCAGCGGCTTGAACGGGGCCTTGTGGAACAGCTGGCCCTGGCGGGACTTGACCCGGCGGACCTGTTCCTTGACGTCGGGGTGGTGTTCCAGCCAGGCCTCCCAGTCGGAGTACCGGTTGTGGCGCTCGAACCACGCGGTCACCGGGTCGAGGTCCTGGTGCTCGATCGGGTTGCGCAGCGCCTGGGCGGAGTCGGCGACGGGCTGGTAGTGGCCCTCCACCTCGCCGATGCCGGGGGCCGCGAGGTCGCCGACCTCCGGGTAGGCGCAGCGGGTGCGGTCGGTCAGGGAGCGTTTGCGGATGGTGTAGCCGTGGCGCAGCCGTTTGCCGGAGAACCAGTAGCCGAGCGGGATGTCGTACGCCGCGGGCTTCGGTGCGGCGGGGTCGGCGAAGATCGTGCGGAGTTCGGCGAGGAGTCCGGGGCTGAGGCGTTCGTCGCCGTCCAGGACGAGGATCCAGTCGATGTCGGTGCGGACGTTCTCCAGGCACCACTGCTTCTTGCGGGGGTGGCCGCCGTCCCAGGTGTACTCGACCACCTCGGCGCCGCACTCGGCGGCGATCTTCGCCGTGTCGTCGGTGCTGTGCGAGTCCACCACGACGACCGCCTCGAAGTGGCCGAGCACGGAGTTGACCGCCTCGGCGATGTTGAGGCCCTCGTTCTTGGTGGGGATCGCCACGGCGATGGGCAGCTTGCTCAACTCTTGTCTCCTTCGGGCAGCCAGGCGTAGCAGCCTGTGGAGGTGAAGGTGCGGGCGGCGGCGGGGAGGGTGATCCGCACCGGCTGACCGCTGGCGGAGGAACCCTGGTCGAGCACCTTGCCGCCGGCTCCTTCGGTCCGCCAGGTGCAGGCGGGGGTGGGGGAGACCGAGCGGTAGCGGCCCGGGCGCAGTTCCTTGCCGGTGTGGGTGCCGTCGGCGTAGCCGAGCGCGGCCTCGTCCACGAGGTCCTGGTGTCCGGTGCAGAGGTGGGTGACGGCGGGTGCGGCGTCGGGTACTTCGCCGGTGACGATCGAGCCGACGGCGATCCGGCGGTCGGCCTTGACCAGGAAGTCGAGCTTGTCGCAGGTCTCCTGGCCGGTCTGGAGGACGGCGGCCGGGTCCATGCCCTTGGGCACCCGGTCGGTGAGGTACTCCTTCTCCTTCTTGGTGAACGTGCCGGTGGCGGGCGTGAGTTCGTCGGTGGGGACCTTGGGGCCTTCGGCTGCGGGTGCGGTGGGGGACGCGTCGGTGTCCCCACCGGACGTCGGGGCGTCGGTCGGTGCGGCGGCCGAGGGCCCCGCGACGGAGGGCCCGGAGGCCGCGGGGCGGGGTGCCGCCGCGGCCTCCGGGTCGTTCCCGTCGTGGGACGAGCCGCACGCGGCCAGCGCCGCCGTCAGGATGACGACGGCGGCGCCGGCCAGGAGCGGGTTCCTCATCAGCCCGTCCTGAGGGCGTAGTGCGCGGCGATCTGGGCGGCGCTCAGCGCCGTCGGGTAGACGGCGGTCTCGTCGAGCTGACCGGCGAAGAAGGTACTGGTCGGGGCGGACGGCCAGCCGCTGAGGCTGTCGCCGCCGACCCGCCAGTACCCCTCGAAGTTCTGGTTGGTCTTGTACGAGGAGTTGGAGGCCCGCAGCACGCCGTCGACGTAGAGGGCGATGCCACCGGTGCCCTGGGTGGCGACGACGTGGTGCCACGCGCCGTTGTTGTAGGCGGCGGGGGTGGTGATGGTGCGGGTGGAGCCGTCGTGGACGCCGAACACCAGCTTCCCGTCGTTGGTCATGTAGACGTGCTTGTCGTAGTTGGTGCTGTTCTGCATCGTCAGGTTGCCGTACCCGATGAGCTTGCCGCCCTTGGTCGTGGTCGTCTTGAACCAGGTCTCGACCGAGAAGGCGCCCGGCTTGGCGTGCCTGCGGTTGCTGTACGCGTACTCGTCGGTGCCGTTGAACCCGATGGCCGTGGAGGCACCCGCGATGGCGGCCGGGGTCTGCCGGTAGGACGGGGCGTTGCGCAGGAAGCCGTTGTCCAGCCCGGTCCCGGTGTCCGCCGCGAAGGTCGAGGTGCCCTCGTCGTAACGCCAGTAGAGCGAGGCGCCGTCCGCCAGCACCTTCGCCGGGTACGCCTCCGCCGCCGAGGCCACGGTGGCCGACAGGGCGGGGGACTTGGCGCTGGTGTTGGTACCGTCGCTCGCGGTGATCCGGTACGAGTGGGTCTCCCCGGCGGCGACCGCCGTGTCGGTCCAGCGCAGTTGCGGCCGGTCCCAGAAGAGCGAGGTCCCGGTCGTGGTGTACACCGGGGTGGTCGCGCCGTCCTTGTAGATGCGGTAGGTCAGCAGGCCGTCGTCGGTGTCCGAGCTGGTCTGCCAGTTGACCTCGATCTGCCCCGGGACGACGGTCGACAGCTGCACGTTGGGCACCCACGGGGCCCCCGTGTCGGGGCCGTCCGCGAACCTGGTCAGCCCCTGCTGGGCCGCCCCGTTGACGGTGGTGAACTCGCCGCCCACCCACAGGTAGTGGTGTCCGCCGGTATCCGTCTGTGCCATCACCCGGGGGCCGACCGGCTCACCGATGCCGTCGTTGGTGTCCGGGAACCAGGGCAGCAGCTTGGGGTCGTCCACCGACTGCGCCAGCAGGTGGTGGCGCGGCTGGTCGGGGAACTCGCCCATACTGGCGCAGTCGTGGGCGTGGCTCCCGCTGTAGAGCACGCCCGAATGGACCAGCACGGCCTGGGTCGCGCCCAGGCAGGTGTCCCGCCAGCGCTGCTGGAAGTCGTCGAGGTCCACGGCGATGCGCCCGTCGAACACCCCACCGCCGGTGCCCTCGTTGGCCGTGTAGAAACCGGTCGCGTCGGTGGTGATGTCCTGCACCGTGGAGGTGTTGGGGACGAACCCGGGATAGGCGGTCGTCACCGCCCCGGTAGTGGCGTCCGCCACGGCCAGTGCGTGCGAGGTGGTGCCGTTGACGGTGAAGAAGTCACCGCCGAGCAGCACGTGTTGGCCGTCCGGGGTCACCTCGACCGCGCGGGCCACCTCGTCGGCGTTGGCGGTGAACGGCAGCAGGGCGGCGCCGGTGGTGACGGCGGCGAACTTCTGGCGGGTCTGGCCGCCCACGCTGTTGAAGTCACCGCCGAAGTACACGGTGTCGTCCGTGACGGCGATGGCGCGGACGGTCGCCGACACGGCGATCTTGAAGTCGCTGCGCGGGGTGCACGTCGCCGTGTCGATCGCCACGATGTTGCTGACCCCGACACCGTTCACCGAGCCGAACTGCCCGCCCGCGTACAGCGTCGCGCCGTCCGGCGAGAGGGTGAGTGCCCGTACGGTCGCGGTGCCCGAGGAGAGCGTGAACGACAGCGAGCAGCCGTTCGGCGCGCCGGTCGCCGCGTCGAAGGCGGCGAAGTTCACCGCGGGTGTCTCCGAGGTGCCGGCGGCGGCGTCCGGTGGGCGCACCGTGGAGAAGGTGCCGCCGGCATAGACCGTGTCGCCGGTCGCGGCCATCGACCAGACGATGCCGTTGGTCTGCCAGGTGGAGAGATCGTCGGCGGTGATCGACACCGGCGGCGTCAGCGAAGCCGCCGGGGAGGTCCCGACCGCGGTCGCGGTCAGGGCTCCGCCCAGCAGGCAGAGAGCGGCGGAAGCGGCGCGCTTGCGGCCACGTCCGGCGGATCTCCGCCCCGTACGTCCGTTCATCATTCAGCTCCGAAGGTGAGAACGAGCTGCGGCCGGTAGGCCGCGGTGGTGACCTCGCTCGACCAGATACGGAGGCTGTCCGTACCCGTGTTGGTCAAGGCGAGTGATGTGGTGGAGCCGAGGGCCCCTCCCAGGGCCGGCGCGTCCAGTGCCACCGAGTAGCCGGTGGACACGGCACTCGCGCCGGTGATGGTCCCCAGCACGGTCGCACCGAGCGCCGGCCGGGTGTTGTAGGTGACCGTCGATTCGGTCCAGGCGCCGGTGACCGGCACCACCTGGTGGCTCTCGGCGGAACCCGCCGTCGAGTCCGAGGAGGTGCGGAAGTCGAGCCGGGCGCCCTTGAGTACCTGTCCGGCGGGGGCCGCCGGAAGGTCGTACCTGAGGTAGCCCACGTACGCGGTGGTGCCGCGCGAGGCGAGCTGGCTGTCGTTGTAGTTCGTGTTCGGGGCGACGCCGTTGACGTAGGCGTCCTCCACGGGGGTGAGCGTGAACGTGGTGTCCGCACCGCCCCCGCCGCCGCCGGGCACGGGCGGGGCGTCCGCGAGGTCGTGGTGGGCGGCGACCTGCGCCGCCGTCAGGGCGGTCGGGTAGACCGCGGTCTCGTCCACCTGCCCCGCGAGGTAGGTGCTGGTCGGACGGTTCGGCCAGGCGTTGTTCATCGCGTCCCCGCCGACCCGCCAGTACCCGTCGTACGAACGGTTCCCGGTTGCCGCGTTGGTGCCGGCCACCGCGCCGTCCACGTACAGCACCATGCCCGCCGGGCCCTGCGTGGCGACCACGTGGTGCCAGGCGCCGTCGTTGAAGCCGGTGGTGGTGGTGATGGTCGGCCGGGTGCTGCTGTTGCCGGTCTGGACCCCGAAGGTGAGCCGTCCGTCGTCCGTCAGGTAGACGATCTTGTCGGAGATGGTGCTGGTGTGGCCGGTGTCGACGCCGATGTTGTTGCCGAAGCCGACGATCCGGCCCCCGGTCGTCGACGTCGTACGGAACCACGTCTCCACCGAGTACGGCGACGGCGAGGTGAAGTGGTGCAGCCGGTCGCTGTAGACGTACTCGTCCGTGCCGTTCAGGCCCAGCGCGGTCGAACCCGCCACCGCCCCGGCCGCCCGGTACGTCGGCGCGTTGACGTACACCCCGCCGTCGCGCCCGTCCGAGGCGTCCGCGGCGAACGCGCCGCCCGCCTCGTCGTACCGCCAGTACAGCTCGGCGCCGTCGGCCAGCACCTCTTCCTGGTACGGGGACGCGGCGGAGGCCGCGGTGACGGAGGCGGCGGCTGACTGGGCGCTGGTGTTGGTGCCGTCGCTCGCGCTGACCCGGTAGGAGTACGTCTGCCCGGCCACCACGTCCGTGTCCGTGAAGGTCAGCTGCGGACGGCTGAAGAAGAGCGAGGAACCCGTCGTGGTGTACACCGGGGCCGACGCGCCGTTGCGGTAGACCCGGTAGGTCAGCGAGGAGTCGTCGAGGTCGAGCGAGGAACGCCAGTCCACCCTCACCTGTCCCGCCCTGGGTGAGGAGACGCTCACCACCGGTACGGCGGGCGCACCCGTGTCCGGAGAGTCGGCGAACCGGGTCAGCCCCTGCTGGGACGAGCCGTTGACGGTGGTGAACTCGCCGCCCACCCAGAGGAAGTCGCGTCCGTCCCGGCTCGATACGGTCAGCGCACGCGGTCCGACCGGCTCACCGATGCCGTCATTGGTGTCCGGCAGCCACCCCAGCATCGCCGGACCGTCCACCGACTGGGCGGTGAGATGCTTGCGCACCTGGTTCGGGAACTCACCCATGGTGGAGCAGTCGTGCACATGGCTGCCCGCGTACAGCACGCCCCGGTGGACCCGGAGCGCCTGGGTGGCGCCCTGGCAGGTATCGCGCCAGCGCTGCCCGAACCCGTCCAGCTCCATGGCGATGCGCCCGTCGAAGGAGTTGCCCCCCATTCCCTCGCCCGCGACGTACCAGCCACCGGAAGCCTGGTCCGTGACGATGTCCTTGATGACCGCGGACGCCGGGACGAAACCGTTCGGGTAGGTGTGGACGAGCGCGCCGGAGGCCGCGTCCGTCACCGCGAGCGCGTGCGTCGCGGTGCCGCCCACCGTGGTGAAGTCGCCCCCGATCAGCACCGAGGCGCCGTCCGGGGTGACCTTGAGGGCCCGCCCGGGATCGTCAGCGTCCGGATTCCACGCGGTCAGCGCGCCCGCCGGGGTCACCGCCCCGAAGAAGCGCCGGGTGCTCCCGTTGACCGTCTGGAAATCGCCGCCCGCGTACACCGTGCCGTCCGCCGCCACGTCCAGTGCCCGCACCGTCGCGCCGAAGTTCGGCGCGAAGCCCGAACGCACCGTGCAGGTGGCGGTGTTGATCGCAACCAGCCCATTGGCGGCGGTGCCGCTGACCGCATTGAAGTAACCGCCCGCGTACAGCGTCGACTTGTCCGGTGAGAGCGCCAACGCCCGCACCGTGGCCGTGCCGCTGCTACGGGTGAAGGAGAGCGAGCAGCCGGCCGGAGCCCCGGTCGCCGCGTTGAACGCCGCGAAGTTCACCGCCGCCGCCGAACCCGCGCCGCCCGCCGCCACCCCGGCGGGCCGGATCTGGGCGAAGGTACCGCCCGCGTAGACGGCCCCGTTCGCCTCCGCCAGCGCCCATACGATGCCGTTGGTCTGGTAGGTGGACAGATTGTCGGCGGTGAACCCGACCGGCGCGGTCAGCGCGGCGGCCGGAGGAGTGCCCGCCGCCGAGGCGGAGAGCACCCCCGCCGCCAGTGCCAGGACCGACGCACCCACCCCGCCCCGCCACCACCGGGCGGTGGGGCGGCGTGGCGCACTCACCGGTCCACCCGCACGGCCGCCCCGCTGAGCTGCGCCTCCAGCAGCCGGATGTCGGCGTCGACCATGATGCGCGCCAGCTCCATGGACCGCACCTCCGGCTTCCAGCCGAGCAGCTCCTCCGCCTTGGAGGCGTCACCGATCAACGCGTCCACCTCGCTGGGGCGTTCGTACTTCGGGTCGTACCGCACGTGCTCGCGCCAGTCCAGACCGGCGTGGTCGAAGGAGTGCTCCAGGAACTGCCGGACGCTGACCCCCTCGCCGGTCGCCACCACGTAGTCGTCCGGGGTGTCGCGCTGGAGCATTCGCCACATCGCGTCCACGTACTCGGGGGCGTACCCCCAGTCGCGTACCGCGTCCAGGTTCCCCAGGTGCAGCCGGTCCTGGAGTCCGGCCTTGATGCGGGCCACCCCCCGGGTGATCTTGCGGGTCACGAAGGTCTCGCCCCGGCGCGGGGACTCGTGGTTGAACAGGATGCCGTTCACCGCGAACATTCCGTACGCCTCACGGTAGTTGACCGTGGCCCAGTACGCGTACACCTTGGCCACGCTGTACGGGCTGCGCGGGTGGAACGGTGTCCCCTCGTTCTGCGGGGGAGGGGTGGAGCCGAACATCTCGGACGAGGACGCCTGGTAGACGCGGGTGTCGATGCCGCTGGCACGCACCGCTTCCAGCAGCCGGATCGCGCCGAGTCCGGTGACGTCCCCGGTGTAGAGAGGCGCGTCGAAGGAGACCCGGACGTGCGACTGGGCACCGAGGTTGTAGACCTCGTCCGGCTGGATCTCGCGCAGCAGGTTCACCAGCGCCACACCGTCGGCGAGGTCCGCGTGGTGCAGCACGAAGGAGCGGTCGGCCTCCTCGGGCCCTTGGTAAATGTGGTCTATGCGCTCGGTGTTGAAGCTCGACGAGCGACGTATGAGCCCGTGCACCGTGTAGCCCTTGTCGAGCAACAGCTCGGACAGGTACGAGCCGTCCTGTCCGGTCACACCGGTGATGAGTGCGGTCTTGGCCATGACTCCCCCCTTCTGTGGTCGCCTGAACGGCGGTTGGAACCCGGAATTTCATACAGTGAGTGGTTTGCGGTGAAAAGGGCGCAGTGCCGGGCTCCTGCTGGCACAATCCGAGCCATGACGACTGATCTCCCCGGCCTTCCCCAGGAATCCGATCGCCCTCTACTGCGCCCCGGCGCACGCATATTCGTGGCCGGTCACCGTGGACTGGTCGGTTCGGCGGTGGTCCGCCGCCTGACCGCGGACGGCCATGAGGTCCTCACCCGCGGCCGCGACCTCCTCGACCTGCGCGACAGTGCGCGGACCGAGGCGTACCTGAAGGACGTCCGGCCGGACGCCGTCGTCCTGGCCGCCGCCAAGGTGGGCGGGATCATGGCGAACAGCACCTGGCCGGTGCAGTTCCTGGAGGACAACCTCCGCATCCAGCTGAGCGTGATCGCCGGCGCCCACGCGGCGGGCACCGAACGGCTTCTGTTCCTCGGCTCCTCCTGCATCTACCCCAAGCACGCCCCCCAGCCGATCAGCGAGGACGCGCTGCTCACCGGCCCCCTGGAGCCGACCAACGAGGCGTACGCGCTGGCCAAGATCGCCGGAATCGTGCAGACCCAGTCGTACCGGAGGCAGTACGGCGCCTCGTACATCAGCGCCATGCCGACCAATCTCTACGGCCCCGGGGACAACTTCGACCTGGCCACCTCGCACGTCCTGCCCGCCCTGATCCGCCGCTTCCACGAGGCGAAGCGGGACGGGGCGCCCTCCGTCACCCTGTGGGGCTCCGGCACCCCCCGCCGCGAGTTCCTGCACGTCGACGACCTGGCCGCGGCCTGCGCCCTCCTGCTCGCCTCGTACGACGGCGACGAGCCGGTGAACGTCGGCTGCGGCGACGACCTCACCATCCGCGAACTCGCCGAGACAGTCAAAGACGTGACGGAGTACCAGGGCGAGATCGCCTGGGACACCTCGAAGCCCGACGGTACCCCCCGCAAGCTGCTGGACGTGGAGCGCCTGACGTCCCTCGGCTTCGCGCCGAAGATCTCGCTGCGGGACGGCATCGCCGGGACCTACGCCTGGTGGCGCGACCGGGAAGCCGCTCTCGGGTGAGCCGGACAGTCCGGTGCCCTGCCGTGCGCGGGGCACCCGGACTGCGCGCATGGTCTCCACTCAGGCCTCTCAGTAGGCCCCGCGGCCGTCGGTGACGGCGCGCACCGTACGGGCCAGCAGGTTCACGTCGGTGGAGACCGACCAGTTGTCGACGTACCAGAGATCCAGCGAGACCGACTCCTGCCAGGAGAGGTCCGACCGGCCGCTGACCTGCCACAGGCCGGTCAGCCCGGGCTTCACCGCGAGCCGTCTCCGCTCGCGGTCGTCGTAGCCGGCCGCCTCCTCGGGAAGCGGAGGACGCGGTCCTACCAGGGACATGTCACCCCGCAACACGTTGAAGAGCTGCGGGAGTTCGTCGATCGAGGTGCGCCGCAGAGCCCGGCCGATCGCGGTCACCCGCGGGTCGCGGCGCATCTTGAACAGCGGTCCGTCCACCTCGTTGGCCCCGGTCAGCTCAGCCTTGCGGGACTCGGCGTCGACCACCATCGTGCGGAACTTCCACATGGTGAACGGCCGGTCGTGCCGCCCGTGCCGGATCTGCCGGTGGAAGACGGGACCGCGCGAGGAGAGCCGCACGCCCAGCGCCACCGCCAGCAGCAGGGGTGCCAGCAGCACCAGTCCGAACACCGCGCCCGACCGGTCCAGCACCGTCTTCAGCGCCGGCTGCGGCCCCCGCCGCAGCGGCGGAGTGACGTGCAGCAAGGTCATCCCGGCCACCGAGGCGGGGCGGACCCGGGCGGTGGTGACACCCGTCAGCGCGGAGAGCACGCAGAGCGCGATACCACCGTCGTGCAGCCCCCAGCCGAGCCGGCGCAGCCGGTCGCCGCAGAGCAGCGGACCGGGCGCCACGAGGACGAGGTCCACGTCGTACGCGTACGCCCCGGCGAGCACGGTGGAGACGTCGTCGTCCGTCCCGTCGGCGCCGAGCCGTCCGGTCAGCGGCAGCTCGTGCTCGGGCTCCGCCGCCCCCACGGCCACGGCCGCCACGACGGCGTAACCCTCCTTCTGCGTACGGGGGTCGAGGGCGCCCGCCACCGTGTCCACGCCGGACGCGTCGCCGACGACGAGGACCCGCAGGGCCGGACGGCGGTGCGTGGCGCGGGCGCGGCGCCGGACGGCCGAGGTCACCACGACCGCCACCGCCGCGCCGGGCACGGCGGCCACCAGGGCGGAAGTCGGGTCGACGGCGTCGCCGGCCACGGCCCAGGCGATGGCGAGCAGGCCGACGAAGACCAGCCAGTCCCCGAGGACCCCGGCCGTTCCGGTCCCGCCCCGCGCCGGTCCGGCGGTGTGGCGCCCGCGCACGGCCCGCACCCCGGCCCAGGCGAGCGCCGCGACCGCGGCGGTGGGCAGGGCCACCGGCTGCCCCCGCGTGGACAGGACGGCCCAGGCGGGAACGGCCATCCCCATGGTCTCGGTCAGGACCGTGAGGGGCGTACCCCAGCGGCCGGCACGCCGGCCGGGACGCTCTGCGTGACCGGTGGTCAGGTCGCGCTGTGCTGTCGGGGCCCTCCAGAGCTGTTCCAGGGCCGTCGTGCGGTTCCCGGGCGCCGTGGAGCGGGGGCGTGGCAGACGCCGCACTCCCACGGGCCCGGATATATCGGATTCGGGTGTTTCGACATGCCCCATGAACCCCCCAGTCACAGTTGCATCCCTCAAACGCGGCGCACCCGCCGATCCAGGGGACCGACGGATGCGCCATCGCTTGGTGCACGATATCCACACACGTGCTATTTCGCTGGAGTTCCCGTGAAGTTCAGACACAACGGAGGCTTCCACCGCGATCCCGGCCCATTGGTGATCTCTGGTTCCACGAGGCGCTGTTGGGCTGGATGTGCAGGGGTGCGCGATCCGGCCTCCGGACCGACCGGGCGCAACATGGACGAAGTGAACTGCCCTGTCCCGCACAGTATGTGTGGAGCTGAGTGATTCAAGTCCGCCGGAAAGCACAAAAGTTAGCCACGCCACACGGGGGCGCAGCGTGGTGACCCGTCGTGGACGGGGCGGGGCGCGTGATGCCCTGCGGTGCCGGTGGCCGGGGCGGGCGGGCCGGGGTGGCCCCGAGTCGTTCGGACGGATCCGCCTCCGCGCGGCGCGGCGTGGCGGTGCCGGGGCGTGGCGGGGGTGTGGCGGGCGTGCCCGCCTGGGGGATGTCCGTGTCCGGATTCCGGGGTGCGGGGTCGTCGAATCGCCTTGTTCGACGAGGATATCTCGAACGAAAATGTTTCGTTTGTGACGCGCCATTGTTTCGGCGGCAATACATGCCCCAGGATCTGTTCCAGCGCCGACGAACGGCTCAGCACGCAACCCCGTCGGGGTTATTTGTGCCTGAATGGTCAGGTACGTCCAGGCTGTTGTTCTCTCTCCCGAACCGGCGAGAGGGGCGGAGCACCACCTGTCTCTTGTCGAGAGAGTTTCGGAAGATCAGGGAGTCGGACCAGGGTCCTGGTCGGCGCGACGCACCCCGGTCCCACCCTTATGAGGAGTTGCACCATGCTGTCCAGACGACTCGCCCTCGCCATCGCCACCGGTGCCGTGGCCGCACTGACCCTCGGTACGGCCGCCCAGGCGGCCCCCGCCCGTCACGGTGGGCACGGGGCGACGCTGCGTACCCTCGCAGAGCGTCCGGACCTGCTCGTCGGAACGGCGGTCGACACCAGCGCACTGGCCACCGACGCCCCCTACCGGGCCGACGTGGCATCCGAGTTCAGCTCGGTGACCGCGGAGAACGTCATGAAGTGGGAGGTCGTCGAGCCGGCCCGCGGCACCTACGACTGGTCGCAGGCCGACAAGCTGGTCACGTTCGCGAAGAAGAACGGCCAGGAGGTGCGCGGCCACACGCTCGTCTGGCACAACCAGCTGCCGGCCTGGCTCACTTCGGGCGTCTCGGACGGTTCGATCGACACGAACGAGCTCCGCGCCATCCTGAAGAAGCACATCACCGACGAGGTCCGTCACTTCAAGGGCGAGATCTACCAGTGGGACGTCGTCAACGAGGTCTTCGACGAGGACGGCACCTACCGGGACTCCCTGTGGCTGCAGAAGCTCGGCCCGTCCTACATCGCCGACGCCTTCAAGTGGGCCCACGCGGCCGACCCCAAGGCGAAGCTCTTCATGAACGACTACAACGTCGAGGGCGTGAACGCCAAGTCCACCGCCTACTACGACCTGGCCAAGAAGCTCCGCGCCCAGGGCATCCCGGTCCAGGGCCTGGGAATCCAGGGCCACTTGGACATCCAGTACGGCTTCCCGGGTGACGTCGGCGACAACCTGGCCCGGTTCGACGCCCTCGGCCTGCAGACCGCCTTCACCGAGATCGACGTGCGGATGACCTTGCCGGTGGACGACACCAAGCAGGCGCGCCAGGCCCAGGACTACCGCAGGCTGCTCGACGCCTGCATCGCCGTCCGGGGCTGCAAGTCCTTCACCGTCTGGGGCTTCAGCGACAAGTACTCGTGGGTTCCGGACACGTTCTCCGGCCAGGGCTCCGCGAACATCATGGACGAGAACTTCGTGCGCAAGCCCGCGTACACCGCGCTCGCCGACGGCCTCCGCGCCGCCGCGCACCGCACCGGCCGGCACTGACCCGACGTACTCGGGCCGGTGCCGCCATGCCGTCGCACCGGCCCGCCCGGCCCGCGGCCCGTCGCGCGGGATACGCGCCCGGCGCCCCGGCCCGCCCTATGTTTGGCATGCGCATGGCGTGAACGCGCGTGCCCCCTGATCGTGGCCGTCCCCCGGCGGTCAGTTCCTCCCTGTCCGACCACGGAAGAGAGAAGCAGTCATGACCATCAACGTGTCCGACGCGGGCGGGCGACACCGCTCCCCGCTCCGCACCTTCGCCCGCAGGGCCCTCGCCCTCGGCGGAGCGGGCCTCGTCTCCGTCACCGGAGTCGTCGCGCTCTCCGGCAGCGCCCAGGCCGCCGGGAGCACCCTCGGCGCCGCGGCCGCCGGCTCGGGGCGCTACTTCGGTACGGCCGTCGCCGCCAACCACCTCGGTGAGTCGGGCTACGCGACCACGCTCGACACCGAGTTCAACGCGGTGACGCCGGAGAACGAGATGAAGTGGGATGCCGTGGAAGGCACCCGCAACACCTTCAACTTCTCCAACGCCGACTCGATCGTCAGCCACGCACAGAGCAAGAACATGAAGGTGCGGGGCCACACGCTCGTCTGGCACTCCCAGCTGCCGAGCTGGGTGAGCGGCCTCGCCGCCGCCGACCTGCGCACCGCCATGAACAACCACATCACCCAGGTGATGACCCACTACAAGGGCAAGATCTACGCCTGGGACGTGGTCAACGAGGCGTTCCAGGACGGCAGCAGCGGCGCGCGGCGCTCCTCGCCCTTCCAGGACAAGCTGGGCGACGGCTTCATCGAGGAGGCGTTCAAGACGGCCCGGAGCGTCGATCCCGCCGCGAAGCTCTGCTACAACGACTACAACACCGACGGCGTGAACGCGAAGTCCACCGCCGTCTACAACATGGTGAAGGACTTCAAGGCGCGGGGCGTCCCGATCGACTGCGTGGGCTTCCAGAGCCACTTCAACAGCAACTCGCCCGTCCCGTCCGACTACCAGGCCAACCTCCAGCGCTTCGCCGACCTCGGCGTCGACGTGCAGATCACCGAGCTGGACATCGAGGGCTCCGGCACCGCCCAGGCCACCAACTACGGCAACGTCGTCAAGGCCTGCCTCGCCGTGACCCGCTGCACCGGGATCACCGTCTGGGGCATCCCGGACAAGTACTCGTGGCGGGCCAGCGGCACCCCGCTGCTCTTCGACGACAACTACGGCAAGAAGGCCGCCTACACCGCGGTCCTGACGGCCCTCGGCGGCACCTCCGGCGGCGGCACCACCGACCCCGGTACGGGTGGCGGCGGCACGGACCCCGGCACCGGCACGAAGACCTGCACCGCCACCTACACGGCGACGCAGACCTGGCAGGGCGGCTTCAACGGCCAGGTGACCATCAAGGCGGGCTCCGCCGCGATCACCGGCTGGAGCGTCAAGGTCACCCTCGGCGCCAGCCAGACGACCACCGGAGTCTGGAACGGCACGACCGCCTGGGACAGCACCGGCAAGGTCATGACGGTCACGCCCAGCTACAACGGCAGCCTGGCGGCCGGGGCTTCGACCAGCTTCGGGTTCACCGTGCAGGCGAACGGCAACACCGCCGCCCCCACCGTGAGCGTCTGCACCGCGTCCTGACCACCACCGCACGCGCACGCCGAAGACGGCCGCAAGGCCCACGCACGGATGCCCGGTCGCCCGTTCCAGAGGGGGCGGCCGGGCATCTTCGCGTGGGCGGCCGGGTGATGTCCGGCCGTTGCCGGCCGGATGCCGCCCGGGGCTACGGACCGGCCGTCAGGCGGCGGGGGACGCGGCGGGCGGCCGGGAACGCCGGCCCGGCGTCGTGCGCGGTGTCGTCGAGCGCCCCGCCCCGCGGAGGGCCGCCCGGCCCCGGCGCTTCGGTGCCGTCGCCGCCGCTCGTACCGCTCGTACCGCTCGTACCGCTCGTACCGCTCGTACCGCTCGTACCGCTCGTACCGCTCAAGGCGGCCCCGGTTCACCGCCCCACCGCGCCTGCCCCGGACATGCCGGTGCCCGGCCACCCGTCGTACGGGCGGCCGGGCACCGGCGCAGAGGTGTTCAGGTGTTCAGCCGCACAGGGCCCGCTCGGGGCCGTCAGCGCTCCTTGAGCGTCTCCACCTGGAACTCGGCGTGCAGCCGGCGGGTGTGGTCCACCTTCCGTGCGGGGCCCGTGAGCGTCACCTCGGCGGTGAGGCGCGGGTCTGTGGTGGAGGCGCTGAGCCGCAGCTCCAGCGCGCCCGGCTCCACAACGCGTGCGCCGTCGCGGCCGGTGAACGAGGCGAGGTCGGCGGGGACGCCCACGCGCACCCTGGCGGCCTCGCCCGCGGCGAGCTCGACCCGTACGTAACCGGCCAGACGCTGTACCGGCTGGACGACCGAGGCGACCGGGTCGTGCAGGTAGAGCTGGACGACCTCGACGCCGTCGCGGTCACCCGTGTTCCGTACCGTGCACTCCAGTTCGGCCAGGCCGTCCGTGGGAATCCCGGTCGCAGCGACGGCGAGGTCGGACCACTCGAACGTCGTGTACGTGAGTCCGTGGCCGAAACCGAACGCGGGCGTCGGGTCGATGTTGGAGACCTCGTTCGCGTGCCCCAGACGGGCCGCGAGATAGGTGGACGGCTGCGCGTCCGGCTTCTTCGGCACGCTGACGGGAAGCCGCCCGGACGGGGCGACCCGCCCGCTCAGCACGGAGGCGAGGGCACGGGTGCCCTCCTCGCCCGGGAAGAAGGTCTGCACGACGGCCGCGGCCTCGTCCACCGCGCGGCCGAGCGCGTACGGACGGCCCGCCAGCAGGGTGACGACCACGGGGGTGCCGGTGTCCAGGAGCGCGTCGAGCAGCTGTGCCTGCACGCCCGGCAGGGTGAGGGAGCCCGCGTCGCAGCCCTCGCCGCTGGTGCCCCGGCCGAAGAGGCCGGCCCGGTCGCCGAGTGCGGTGATGACGACGTCCGCGTCGCGCGCGGCCGCCAGTGCCTGGCGGAATCCGCCGGTGCTGTCGTCGTCGATGCCGCAGCCGGCCACGGTGACGATCTCGCTGCCGGGGAACTCCGCCACCAACGCCTGGCGCAGGGTCGGCAGTTCGACGCCGGCGGGCAGGTTCGGGTGCTGGCTGCCGACGTGCACGGGGAAGGAGTAGCAGCCGAGCACGGCGGTGGGCAGGTCGGCGTTGGGGCCGATCAGTGCGATGCGCGCGGGGGCGTTCTCGCCCTTCAGCGGCAGGATGCCGTCGTTGCGGAGCAGCACGATGGCCTGCTCGGCGATGCGGCGGGCCAGGGCGCGGTTGGCGTCGCTGTCCAGGACCACCGTGCCGCGCAGCGTCGCCGGGGTGAGTTCGGCCCCGGCGAGCGCGTCGGGCACCGGGTTCCAGCCGGCGTCCAGCAGACCGAGCTGCGCCTTCTGCACGAGGACCCGGCGGGCGGCGCGGTCGATGTCGGCCTCTTCGACGAGCCCCTCGGCGACGGCGGCGCGGAGCGGCTCACCGAACGTCTTGACGGTCGGCAGCTCCACGTCGACGCCGGCGAGGAGCGCGGCGACGGCCGCTTCCCCGAAGGTTCCGACCACACCGTGAAGGGTCTTGAGGAAGGCGATGCCGAAGTAGTCGGCGACCACGGTGCCGTCGAAGCCCCAGGTGTCCCTGAGGAGTCCGGTCAGCAGTTCCTTGTCCGCGGCGGACGGGACGCCGTCGGTGTCGGTGTAGGCGTGCATCACCGAGCGGACACCGCTCTCGCGCACGGCCATCTCGAACGGCGGCAGGATGACGTCGGCGCGCTCGCGCGAGCCCATGCCGACCGGCGCCAGGTTGCGGCCCGCGCGGGAGGCGGAGTACCCGGCGAAGTGCTTCAGGGTGGCGACGATGCCGGCCTGCTCCAGGCCCTTGATGTAGGCCGTGGCGATCGTGCCGACAAGGTACGGGTCCTCGCCGATGGTCTCCTCCACGCGCCCCCAACGGGCGTCGCGCACCACGTCGAGCACCGGGGCGAGCCCCTGATGTACACCGACCGAGCGCATGTCGCGGCCGATCGCCCCCGCCATCTCGCCGATGAGCGCCGGGTCGAAGGTCGCGCCCCAGGAGAGCGGCACGGGGTACGCGGTCGCACCGTAGGCGGCGAATCCCGCGAGGCACTCCTCGTGGGCCACGGCCGGGATGCCGAAGCGGTTGGCGGCGGTGATCGCGCTCTGGGTGCGCAGCAGGGAGAGCGCGCCGAGGGCGGGGTCGACCGGGACCGTACCGAACGGCCGGGTGAGCTGGCCCAGTCCCTCGGGCAGCAGGTCGGCCAGCGGCGGCGGCTCCTCCATGTCGTGCTGGTGCGGGGCGACTTCGGCCCCTTCGTCGGAGGCGCCCACCCAGACTCCGAAGAGCTGGGCGATCTTCTCCTCCAGCGTCATCTCCTGGAGCAGGGCATCGGCGCGCTCGGCCGGGGTACGGGACGCGTCCCGCCACAGCGGGAGCGTCACCTCTTCGGCCGGTTCGGTCTGTACGGACACGTGGTCGGTCACTTTCCTCCGACTCCCATCAGCCCCTGGACCAGGGCTCGCCGGGCGAACAGATATACGAGCAGGATGGGGATCATGGAGATCACGACAGCCGCGAGCATCCCCGGCATGTCGACCCCGTGTTCGGTCTGGAAGTCGTAGAGCCCCATGGTGACGACCTTGGACTCGGCGGACTGCGTCAGGACGAGCGGGAAGAGGAAGCCGTTCCACGCCTGGAGGGCGGAGAAGACGACGATCGTGGAGATCCCGCTCTTGGAGAGCGGCAGCACCAGCTGGAAGAAGACGCGCCGGTGGGTCGCGCCGTCCATCGTCATGGCCTCGTAGAGCTCCGGGGTGATGTCGCGCATCACGCCGGTGAGGATGAGGGCGCACACCGGCATCGCGAAGGCGGCCGTCGGCAGGATGACGCCGATGAGGTTGTCGTAGAGCCCCGCCTCGCTGATCGCGAAGAACATGGGCACGATCACGGCCTGCGAGGGAATGGCGAGCCCAAGCAGGAAGAGCCGGAACACCAGGCTGGTCATCCGGCTGCGGCTGCGGACGATCGCGTACGACAGAGGCGCGACCAGCAGCACCACGATCGCCACCACGGAGAGCGTGACGATCACGGTGTTCAGGAAGTACTGCCCGAACCCGCTGTTGAAGTCGTTGACGTAGTTGTCGAACGTGAAGTGCTTGGGCAGCGCGAACGGCCCGTTGGACCCGTAGTCGGCGCGGCTCTGGAAGGTCGCGACGAGCATCACGTAGAGCGGGAGCCCCACGACGAGGAGCCAGACGGTGGAGCCGAAGCCGGCGAGGAAATTGGGACGGCGCCTGCTCACATGCCCTCCATGGTGCTGTTCATCTTGTCGTAGCCCGTGAGGCGCACCATCACCAGCGAGATGACCGTGGCGACCAGGACCAGCATCACGCCGATGGCCGAGGCCGTTCCGTAGTCGAAGGTCTTGAACGCCTTCTGGTACATGTAATAGGCGCTGATCGTGGTGTCCGTGCCCGGCCCGCCCTGGGTGAGGATGAGGACGGTGTCGAACGTCGTCAGACCGCCGACCACCATGAGGATCATCGAGGTGACCACGCTGTTGCGCAGCTGCGGCAGGGTGATGTGGAAGAACTGCCGGTACCGGCCCGCCCCGTCGATCTCCGCGGCCTGGTAGAGCACCCGGGGCACCGAACGGGCCGCGCCCTGGTAGATCAGCGTGTGCAGCGGGGTGAACTGCCAGGTGCCGACGAAGATCAGGACCCCGATCGCGGTGCTCTGGTTGCCGAACAGGTTTCCGTCGCCGAACAGCCACTTCGCGTGCGCGGGCATACCGAAGTTGGGGTCGAGCACCGCGCGCCACAGCACGGAGACGGCCGTGGCGGAGAGCAGCAGCGGGACGAAGTAGATCGCGGACAGCACGGCCCGGTTGCGCTGGTGTCCGGCGGCCCACACCCCCAGCAGGATGGAGAGCGGGGTCTGCACGACGACGCCGAGGAAGGTGAGCAGCAGGCTGAGCCAGAGACTCTTGATCATGATCGGGTCGTCGAACAACTTCTTCCAGTTGTCGAGACCGGCGAACTCCGGGTCGGAGAGCCCGTCCCAGCTCGCGAAGGAGAGGACGACGACCAGGAGGAGCGGGACGAGGGCGAAGAGGCCGAAGAAGACGGCGGCCGGAGCCGCCCAGGCAAAGCCGGGGCGGCCGGCGCCTTCATGGGAGCGGCCGGGTCGACGGCCGCTCCGCTGGACCCCTTTGCTGGCCGCGGAGACCGCGGTGGCAGTTGTGGTCATGAGAGGTGTTCCCAGTCGGATGATGGAGCGCGGTCAGGAGGTGGGCAGGCCCTGCATCGCCTTGATGAAGCCGTCCACGTCGATCCCGCCGTTGAAGAACTGCTGCACCGCGGTCGACAGGGCCGTGCCGGCGGTCTGCGGGTACGCCTGGTCCCAGGAGAGCTGGAAGGACGGCGCGTTCTTGACGAGGTCGTACTGGAAGTGCACGTAGTCGGGGTTGGCGGCGGTGTCCAGCTGCGCTTCGGTGTTGGTTGTCGTCGGCAGGTTGCCGATCGAGAGCTGCGCCTTCACGAACTGGTCCGAGTACATGAGCTTCAGGAACTCGGCGACCTCCTCCGGGTGCTTGGTCTTCTTCAGCACGGAGTAGAAGTTGTTGGTGTTGCCGACGATGTCGGTCGGTGCGCCCTTGCCGCCGTCGATGCTGGGGAAGGCGCTGTAGTCGAGGTCCGACTTGGCGAAGTCCGGCTGGGAGTCCTGCAGGGTCGAGTACTCCCACGAACCCATCAGCTCGAAGGCCGCCTTGCCGGTGGCGAGCAGCGTGGGCGAGCCGCCGTCGGTGAACTTCACGGAGTCGAAGTTGGTGCCGAAGGCACCGGCGTCGATGAGTTCCTTGAGCTTGGTGAGCGCGGCCTTGCCGTCGGCGCTCGCCCAGACGTCCTTGTCGCCCTTGAGCGCGCTCTGGACGAGCTCCGGGCCGGCGACGCGGTCGAAGAGGTACTCGAACCACATCAGCGTCGGCCACTTGTCACCGCCGCCGAGGGCGATCGGGGTGACGCCCTTCGACTTGAGGACCTTCACGGCGTTCAGCAGCTCGTCCCAGGTCTTGGGGGCCGCGAGTCCGTTCTCCTTGAGCACCTTGCTGTTGTTGAACATCAGCACCGGCTGCGTACCGCGCATCGGGACGCCGTAGGACTTGCCGTCCACCACGGTGCTGTTGAACACGGACGGCAGGAAGTTGTCCTTGAGTCCCGGGTCCTTCGCGATGAAGTCGTCCAGCGGGAGGAGCAGTCCGGCGTCCACGAAGGGCTTGATGCTGCCGCCGCCCCAGTTGAAGAAGACGTCCGGCGCCTGCTTGCTGTTGATGATCGTCTGCAGCTTGGCCTGGTAGTCGGCCCCCGGGATGGTGTCCAGGACCACCTTGACCTTCGACGTCTTGTTGAAGGTGGCGACGAGCTGCTTCTCCACCTTGTTCGTGGCGTCCCCGTAGACCAGCACGTGGATCTTGTCGCCGCCGGATGCGGAGTCGTTGCCTCCACACGCGGAGAGGGACAGGGCCATGGTCAGCGCCAGCCCGCCGACGGCAGCGATCCGTGGGAGCCGGTTGCGTCGCGTCATGGTCTCGCCTTTCGAAAATGTTTCGGCTTCATTACCGAAACTTCATGCGTCGGGACGCTAGGGCTCGACGGCTGGAGGGGTCAACCCTCGGGCCTCAAGTTGCTGATTTGTTATCTCTGTTGGCCAATTGTTCGTGCCCTATGCTTCTCACCATGCGCGATGACGAGAACGTGGGCCGCATCACCCTTGCCCAGGTGGCCCAGCAGGCCGGCGTCTCCATTTCGACAGTTTCGAAGGTGCTCAACGGCAGACAGGACGTCGCGGCACCGACCCGCGTCAAGGTGGAACGCCTGTTGGAGACGCACTCCTACCGGCGGACGACCCGGTCCGCCCGTGAGGCTCCGCTGATCGAGCTGGTCTTCCACGAGCTCGACAGCATCTGGGCGATGGAGCTGATCAGAGGGGTGGAGAACGTCGCCAAGCTCCATGGGGCGGGCGTGGTGCTCACCGAGAGCGGCACCCGCCACTCACCCAGCCCCGAGTGGATCGAGGGGGTGCTCCAGCGGCGTCCGCTCGGCGTGGTGCTGGTCTTCTCCGCACTGCCGGTGGAGTTCAAGCAGCAGCTGCGGTCCCGGTCGATCCCCTTCGTGATCATCGACCCGGCCGGCGATCCCGAACCGGACGTGCCCTCGGTGGGCTCGGCGAACTGGAGCGGCGGCCTCGCCGCGACGCGCCACCTCATCGAACTGGGCCACCGCCGGATCGGCATCATCACCGGCCCCGAGGACATGATCTGCTCCCTCGCCCGGCTGGACGGCTACCGCTCCGCGATGAGCATGGCAGGCCTGGAAGCCTCCTCCGACCTGGTGCTCTACGGCGACTTCCACGTCGAGGGCGGCTACGACCGGACCATGGAACTGCTCGCCCTGCCCGAACCGCCCACCGCGATCTTCGCCGGCAGCGATCTTCAGGCCCTCGGCGTGCTCGAAGCGGCACGGGTCAGCGGACTGCGCGTCCCGCACGACCTCTCCGTGGTCGGGTACGACGACGTGCCGATCGCCCGCTGGTCCAGCCCTGCCCTCACCACCGTCCACCAGCCGCTGCGGCAGATGGCCGAGGAGGCGGTCCAGATGCTGCTGCGGATGCGCGACGAAGCCCCGATGACCACGCGGATGGAGCTCGCCACCAGCCTGGTCGTACGCAACAGTACGGCCGCCCCTCGCGCTTGAGGGACGGCCGTACGGGGGAGCGGGGTCGCGGTCAGCGGGCGTCGGTGTAGGCGCGGACGTCCGCCACGCTCCACCAGTTGGCCGCGGAGGCGGTGAGCGTCATCCGGACGTACCGGACCGGGCGGTGCGGGAGTTCGACGGTGGTGAACTGCCCGGTGCCCGGGGCGTCGGTGACCACGTCGGTCCAGTGCGTCCCGTCGGTGCTCACGGACGCGGTCCAGCCGCGCGGGTAGTCGCCGGTGGAGGAGCCGGTGTCGAAGACCACCCGGTCCGCCTGCCGCTTCCCGCCCAGGTCGACCTGGAGGTACTGGCCCGGGGCCTGCGCCGCGCCCGAGGAGAAGCGGGTGGCGGCGTCGTCGTCGACGGCGTCCGTCGCCGTGCCCGCCGTGGAAGTGGTGGCGGTCCAGCCGGCCGGGTCCACCGCCTTCCCGGCCGTGCCCGAGGAACGGCCCGGCTTCCACACGAAGTCGGCGAGCGCGCCACCGGGCAGCGTGTACGTCAGATAGCGGTCGCCCTCACGGATCGCGAAGGTCTGCGGGTCGTCGCTCTCGTTGTGCGCGACCAGCACCGTGCTGCCGTCCGGGTTCCGGAAGGCGACGTCCTCGACCTGGCCGTTCCAGCCGGTGGTGCCGAAGGAGGTGCTGGCGATGCGCACGGCACCCTGGCCGACGAAGCGGGAGAGGCTGCCGAGGGTGTAGTACTCGGCGTTGCGGGTGACCGTCCCGTCGTCCGCCACCGTCAGCACACCGGTGCACCCGGTGCAGCCGCCCGCGTGCGGGCCGCCCTCCGGATCGAGCGCGACGTTCCAGTTGATGACCGTCTTCGCCCAGTTGCGCGTCGCGCCGATGACCAGGTTGCGGGTGTGCCACTTGAGCGTGTCCGAGAAGGTGCTCTCCGGGACGGACGACTGACTGCCCGAGCATTCGGTGAAGTAGATGTCCTTCGCGGGGAACCGGTCGTGCAGCGCGGTCATCGCGCTCGGGTCGCCGTAGTAGCAGTGGTAGGCGGTGCCCGAGACGTACCGCGCCGCCGACGAGCCCAGCAACTGCTGCGGGTAGGCGTCCGTGTCGGCCGCCTCGTCCGCCGGTGCGCCCACGGTGTCGTCCGGGTGCTCCGACCAGTTGTGGTCGAACGCGAGGATCTCCGTCTTCAGCTTGGCCTTCTTGAGCAGCGGGCCGAGCTGCTCGATGACCTTCGCCTCCTGCCAGGACGGCATGTCCGTACCGGGGTAGCCCTTCGGGTTCCGGTTCTGCGGCTCGTTCTGGACCGTGAGGGTGTCGATGTCGACGCCCTCCGCGCGGTAGGCCTGGACGAACTTCACCAGGTAGGCCGCGTAGGCGCGGTAGACGCGGGCGTCGTCGGTCAGCCGCCCGCCCTCCAGGGAACCGCCCGACTTCATCCACGCCGGCGGGCTCCACGGAGTCGCCACGATCTTGATGCCGGGGTTGATCCGCTCGGCCTGGCGCAGCAGCGGAAGGATCTGCTTCTTGTCGTGGGCGACGGAGAAGTGCGCGAGGCCGTAGTCCGTCCGGCCCGCCGGCATGTCGTCGTACGTGTACGCGGGGCCGTCGGTGAAGTCGGAGGCGCCGACGGGCTGACGCAGGTAGTTCAGGCCGTCCCCGGTACGGGAGTCGAAGAGCGATCGCATGGCGGCGTCGCGTGCCTCCGGGGCCAGGCCGGAGAGCACGGACGCCGAGGAGTCGGTGATCGATGCGCCGAAGCCCGCCATCGTCTGGTACGTCCGGCTGGGGTCGACCACCACGGTCGGGGCGCTGCTCGGCGTGGTGGTGAAGGCGACCGTACCGGCGTCGGCCAGCCGCTGCCTGCCGTCCGGCGTGGTGATCCACACCTGCGCGCCCGTGCCGGCGGCTCCGGCGGTCGGGCTGTGGCCGCTGGTGCCGTGGCCGGTGGCGTGGCTCGGGGCAGCGGCCGCGCCGGGACCGGCGAGTGCGGTGGCGACCAGGACACCGGTCGCGGCGAGGACGGCCTTGGAGATTCTGGGCATGGGGAAGGAACTCCGTGCGGGTTTCGGAGGGCGCCCGGTGAGATTTTCCGACCGGACGGGACGGGACCTTAGCCCAGCCTCCCCCTCGCAGGGAACAGCCCGGACACCCCCACTTTCACGCCGAAAGCGGCGCTGACCTGCACGAATGTGTCCAGTCGGCGGTTCCGTCCAGGGTGCTTCGGGACGCGGGCCACGCGCTAGACGGTGGTCAGCGCGAACCCGTGCCCGGCCGGATCTGCGTAGTACCGCGTGTCGTGGACCCCGCCGTTGTTCCTGGCCTCAACCGGAGTGGCGCCGAGGCCGATCGCCTCCCGCTCGGCCTCGTCCATGTCCTCGCGCTCGACCCGGATCAGCACATGGGCCTGCTGGGAGTCGTCCGGGCGGGGCCAGCTCGGCGGCGCGTACCCGAGATCCCGCCGGATCGCCAGATGCACCCCCGCCTCCCCGACGACCTCCACGTAATCGTTGCCCTGGCCCGGCCTGGACTCGGCGCCCAGCAGGGCGGCGTAGAACTCGGCCAGTTCCATCGGGTCGGCGCTGTCGAGCACGAGGACCAGGGATTTGCGCACAGCCATGCGAGGAACCCTTCTGCGGCGAACGGACACGAACGGACATGCGGGCGCCGGGGGCCGGCGCACGCTCCTCGACGGCCCTGCCGGCGGATCGCGTACCGCGCGCCACCGGCGGCCCGCACACCGTGTGCCCCCGCCCGGACCGGCCAATCCGCTTGCCGGGACGCGAGTTCGTCCACACCCTGGCCGACCTCGACGCGACTCCGGACGGAGCGCGACCCCACGAGGCCCCCGGCGTCACGGTCCCTGCCACCTCGCCCTGCGGACCGGCTCGGCACCCCGTGACCCCCTGCGGGTCTTCCGGTCCAACACCGCGTCTGGGAGCCCACGTTCGGGGCAGGATCCGTCCATGGCATCGAAGAGGCATGTGGCTCTGGCCCCCCGCGCGCTGCGGCAGTTGCGGCGGGTGCGCTCCGTCTACCTGGTGGGCGCCCTGCTGTCCCTGCTCGGGCTGCTCACCCAGGAGGAGGGCCCCGCGGCGACGGGGGGCAGGCCGGTGGCGATCGCGGCCGTGCTCCTGGGGGTGTTCACCGTGCTGCTCGCCGTGACGCTCGTACAACTGTGGCGCCACGCGCGTACGGCACACTGCGGCACCGCCCGGAAGCTGACAGGGGCCGCCTGAGGCCCGCCGGGCCCACAGCGCCGTCGGCGGGGCCGGACCGGCCCGCCGGGGCGCGGCTCCGCGCGCGCTCGCGCCCACCGGGCGGACCCGTGCGCGGAGCCGGCGAGCGGACGGGGATGCTGGACGGATGACGACCTCCGCCGCCCCCGCGATCCGCTTCCGCTTCGGACTCACCCCGCTGGACGAGTTGGCGCCCTGGGGCGAGGAGCGCCCCGTACGGCACTGGTTCGGACTGACCGACGGCTGGTACTGCGTCGATCTCGACGGCCACGAGGTGCTGCGCTACTCCGCCCGCACCGTCGCGGAGTTGAGGAAGGACGGAGTTCCACCGCATCCGTACGTGGACTACTACGTCGCCCGGCTCTGGGAGGACCTGCTCGCGATCGTCTCCGACGCGATGGAACCGGTGCCCGGCGACCTGGCCGGCATCGCCGCCGACCCCTCACCGGGGTGGGAGTGGGTCGACACGCCGGAGGCGGAGGCCGCGGTCGGCTGGCACGGTGCGGGCTACCTGTACACCGGCTATCTGCGTGTCGCCCCGGCCCTGCGTTTCTGCCGCACCGTCGCGGGCGGGGACGACGTGGTGATCGCCGCCTGGGAGCAGCGGGCGGACCCCGAGGGCGTGATCGGATTCGCGGTTCCGCGGACGGGCCGGGTGACCATGCGCACGAGCGAGTTCCTCGCGGCGGTGACCGAACTGGACCGGGCGCTGTTCGCCGTGATGGAGCAACGTGTGCGCGCGATATCGGAGTTCGCGTCGGGGCCGGCTGCTTCCGGGGCCATGGAGCAGCTGCGCCGTGAGCACGCGGACCGGGCGACCTGGCTGCGGCGCGCACGGGACCGGGAACCCGGCACCGACTGGGAGGCCGTACGGAGGGGTGTGCGCGCACTCCTCACCTCGCACCCCCACCTCGATGTCAGTGCCCCCTCCTAGGGTTGGAACGTCACTCGGGGAGCCACTCGGGGGCCGTCGAAGGGGGAGTGGAAGCGTGTCCGGAAACAGGATCCAGCACAAGGTGAACCACGTCGCGCTGGTCGTGGACTGCTCGGGTTCGATGCGCCCGCACCAGGGGCAGCTCGTCCGTGTCGTGGACGAGTTCGTGGCGGGGCTGAAGGCCGAATCGGACAGCCTCGGCCACGAGACCCGGATCAGCCTCTACTCCTTCGACCACCAGGTGGAGAACCTGGTCTGGGACATGGACGTGAAACATCTGCCGTCCATGCGGGGCCTGTACAAGGTCAACAACGGCGCCACCGCGCTCATCGAGGCGTCGCTGAAGTCCCTGGACGACCTCGGCCACATCTGGGAGGAGTACGGCGAGCACAGCTTCCTCCAGATCGTGGTGACGGACGGCGAGGAGAACGCCTCCGGCGGCGACCGGCGGCACGACGGCGACATGACCGTCCTCGGCCCCTGGCTCGACAGGATCTCGGCGAAGATGGGCGGACTTCCGGGGCACTGGACCTCCGCGATTCTCGTACCGAACTCCCTCGCCAAGCGGACGGCCCAGAACTACGGCTTCCCGGCCGGGAACATCGCCATCTGGGACGCCGACTCCAAGGAGGGTGTCGAAGAGGCGATTGGCACCGTGCGCGCCGCCGCCACCAGCTTCCTCCGGGGCCGCGAACAGGGCGTGCGGGGCACGAAGAACCTGTTCGCCGTGGGCCAGGACATATCGGTGGACCAGGTGCGGGCGAGTCTGGAGCCGATCGCGGCGGACAAGTACCGCCTCCTCAAGGTCGACCAGGAGATCGAGATCCGGTCCTTCGTCGACTCGCACCCGGGCGTTTCGTACCAACGCGGCGCCTGCTACTACCAGTTGGGTGCCCGGGTGCAGGTCCAGCCGGACAAGGAGGTCATCGTGGTCGAGAAGGACACCGACCGCGCGTACACGGGCGACGCCGCGCGCAGCATGCTGTTCGGGACCGGCATCCGCGGGACCGTCTCCGTGAAGGCGGGCACCAACCCCAAGCTGGAGGTGTACGTGCAGAGCCGCTCGGTGAACCGCAAGCTCAAGGCGGACACCCGTCTCCTCATCATGCTCTGATCCACTCCGCTCCGAATCGAATGGACGTTCCGCTCAGCAGGGGCGTACGTTCCCTCTGCCCGCCCGATGCGGGCCACCTTCTCTTTCATCCGTCCGGGGGGACCCTGTCGTGTCCGAATTCGTCGCACCAGCTCAGCAGCCGGCCTGGCCGGGCGCCCTGCCGCCTCAGCCGCCGCCCGCCCCGGAGGGCCTGCTGAAGGCCGTCGTCGCACTGCTGGGCCTGGTGGCGCTCACCGACCTCTTCGCCGTGTTCGCCGACCTGAGGGTGGCGAGCCTGGTCGGCGGCGACAGGAACTTCGCCGTCACCCCTGCCGAGGATTTCGACGCGGCGGACAGTCTCTACGGAGTCGCCGGCCTGCTCCAGGCCGTCGCGTACCTCGCCTGCGTGGTCGTCTTCATCACCTGGTTCTTCCGGATGCGCCGGTACGTCGGAGCCCTGGCGCAGGACGCGTTCGAACGGGGCCCCGGCTGGGCGATCGGCTCGTGGTTCATTCCGGTCGGGGCGCTGTGGATGCCCTTCCGCATCGCGCTCCAGATGTGGGACGCCCCCACCCGGACCCTGGGTTCCGAACCGGCCCGGTACCCGTCCTCCTGGCCGGTGCGGCTGTGGTGGAGCCTCTTCGTCCTCTCGGGCGTCGCCGGGCGGTTCGCGAGCGGCTACGACATCGACGCACCGCTCGCGGAGATCAGGAGCGCCGCCCTGCGGACGGCGGTGTCCGACGGCCTGGACATCGTCGCGGCCGCGGCCGCGGTGTACTTCGCCGTGCGTCTGACGGCTCTCCACCGCCGGCCGTCCCCGGAGTCCGTCCACGCCGCCCCGGTCCGGCCGGGCTCCCCGGCACTCTGACCACGGGTTGGCCGAGGTGCCTGCTCACGGGTCCTGGCTTCGGGTCCTGGCCTCGGGTCCTGGCTTCGGGTCCTGGCCTCCCTCGGGTCCTGGCCAAGGTGCCTGTTCAAGGGTCTCGGCCAAGGCTCTCGGCCAGGGCTGCCGTCAGTGGCCGGCGGCGGCCTTGACCAGGGCGACGGCCAGCCCGATCGCGGCGTCGAGCGCACCGGCCAGCAGGGCGACCGCGGTGCCGTTGCCGAGCCGGACTCCGCCGTACCAGCCCCAGCCGAACAGACCGGCCACGCTGACCCCGGCCGCCGCGAACAACGCGGTCTCCAGGTACATCACATCCAGAGCGGCGGCGCCGATCAGGATCAGCGGGCCGACGGCGGAGAGCAGCAGCGGGCTGCTGACCCACAGCATCCGGCGCAGCTCGGCACGCGTGGCGATGCGGCCGTGCACCGTGCGGTGGGCCTGCTCGTCGGCGACGAGCGTCGCCAGCCAGAGGCCGATGGCGGCGGCCGCCACACTGGCCGCCGCCCCGGTCGGGGAGGGGTGCTCGGCGGCCGACAGGCCGATCACCACGGAGATCATGGTGATGGTCGCGTACAGCCGTTCCTTGAGCCAGGTGAGCCGGTCGGCGGGCTGCTCCGCGCCCTTGCCCGCCGCGCCCCCTGCGGTGTCGGCCGGGCGCGGTCGGCGTCCCCCGGTGCTGTCGTGGGCCATGCGGCCAGCGTAGGTTTCGGGGCGCCCGATCCGGCGGCCCTTCGGGGCCGTGTCTTCGGTGGCCGGGCGGGGCGGGGCGGGGGGAGGCGTACGCGGGCCGGGCGGGGCGCGCGCGTACGCGGGCCGTGCGGGGCGGCGCGTCGCGGACCGTGGCGGCGGCGCGCCCCGCTTGCCGCCGGAGGGGCGCGGAAGGCAGGGTTCGTGGCTGTGGCCACCCTGCTGATCGTTCATCACACGCCGTCGCCGAACTGCCAGGCGCTCTTCGAGGCCGTCGTCTCCGGGGCGTCGGCCGACGGCATCGAGGACGTCCGCGTCGTACGGCGCGCGGCCCTCTCCGCGACCGCGTCCGACGTCCTCGCCGCCGATGGTGTCCTGCTCGGCACCCCGGCGAACCTCGGGTACATGTCCGGCGCCCTCAAGCACTTCTTCGACCAGATCTACTACCCGTGCCTGGACGCCACGCGCGGCCGGCCCTTCGGCTACTGGGTGCACGGCGGGAACGACGTCACCGGCGCCGTGCGCGGGATCGAGGCGATCACCACGGGCCTGGGGTGGCGGCGAGCGGCGGACGCCGTGACGGTCACCGGGGAGCCGGCCAAGGCCGACGTGGAAGCCTGCTGGGAACTGGGAGCGACCGTCGCCGCGGGCCTGATGCCCTGACGCCCCGGCCCCGCTCGCGACAGGGCCGGCCCACCAGTGAGGTGTACGTTCGTACGCTTCGGCGCTAGGGTCGTCCCATGACTGTCGACGACATACCTGTCCGCCTCCCCGCCGCAGACCGGCGGGCACGTGCGGCCGTCGCCGTGCTGTTCCTGACCAACGGGGCCCTCTTCGCCAACCTCCTGCCGAGGTATCCGCAGATCAAGGCCGAACTCGGCATGACCAACGCCGTCTACGGCCTCGCCGTGGCGGCGTTCCCGACCGGGGCCCTGGTGGCCGGTCCGGCGGCCGGAGCGCTCGTCCGCAGGTTCGGCTCGGCCCGCGTCGCGGTCGCCGGCACGCTGCTGACCGGCGCGGGCGTTCTTGCCGCCGGCCTCGCGGGGGCCGTACCGCTGTTCGCGGCGGCGCTCTTCCTGGCCGGAGCGATGGACGCGATCACGGACGTCGCGCAGAACGCGCACGGCCTGCGCGTACAGCGCCGGTACGGGCGGTCCATCATCAACTCCTTCCACGCGATCTGGTCGGTCGGAGCCGTCGCGGGTGGCCTCATGGCCGCCGGGGCCATGGCACTGGACCTGACGCGCGGGCAGCACCTGACCGTGTCGGGCCTCGTCTTCGCCGCCGCCGCTCTCCTCGCACTGCGCTACTGCCTGCCCGGCCCGGACAACGAACCCGCACACGACGATCTTCCGTCCGAGCCCGCCCGCCCGTCGTTCACCGCCCGGCGCTGCACCGCGTACGTACTGGCCGCCCTCGTCCTCATCGCGACCGCCGGCACACTCGTGGAGGACGCGGGCAACTCCTGGGCCGCCCTCTACCTCTCCGATTCCCTGCGCGCCTCGGCGACGCTCGCCGCGACCGGCTACATCGCTCTGGTCGGCGCCCAGTTCGTCGGCCGCATCTTCGGAGACCGGCTCGTGGACCGCTTCGGCCAGCGGGCGGTGGCCCGAACCGGCGGCCTGATCGCCGCGCTCGGCATGGGCCTCGCACTGGCCGTACCCACGCTGCCCGGAACCGTTCTCGGCTTCGCCGCCGCGGGATTCGGGGTGGCGACCCTGGTCCCCGCCGCCATGCACGAGGCGGACAGCCTCCCCGGCCTCAAGCCGGGGTCCGGGCTGACGATCGTCTCCTGGCTCATGCGCCTGGGCTTCCTGGTCTCCCCGCCGGTCGTCGGCCTGGTCGCCGACGCCACGAGTCTCCGGATCGGCCTGCTGGTGGTCCCGCTGGCCGGGGTGGTCACCGTCCTCCTCTCCGGAGTGCTCCAGCCCCGTCGAGCCGCCGCGGCGGAGGCCGCCGTGTGAAGCCGGCGCGCCGCTCGTGGTCGAGAGCCGCGGTGCCGGTGATCCACGGGCGGCCCCGCGACCCGTTCCGGTGATCCACGGGCGGCCCCGCGACCCGTTCCGGTGATCCACGGGCGGCCCTGCGACCGGTTCCGGTGTTCCACGGGTGGCCCGTCCGCGAACAGGTGCGCGCTCGGGTCGTCCGGACTCCTTCAGGGGACGATGCCGAGCTCCGCGGCGACGAGTTCGGAGCGGGTGAGCTCCAGCAGCCGGCCCATCCAGTTCCGTCCTTCGAGCCCGCGTTCTCCCCAGAAGGGCGATCCGGCCTCGGTGTAGATCAACCGGGTGGCGCCCGTGGCCGTCAGCGTCCGCGCGAACTCCGGGTGTTGCTGGAACTTCGCGCGCAGCAGGCCCGCCATGACGGCGACCCGTACCAGGGGCCAGTCGTCCCGCAGGGTGGAATCCTCGGCGATCCTCTGCGCGTCGTACGGCCTTTCCGCGTCGAGGATCTCGGCCCGACGGCCTTCGTCGGCGACCGCCAGCGCCCAGTAGGCGTGCGCGACCGTGGGGTAGGTCAGGTCGCCCATGACGAGCGGTGCGGGGAACTCGTTGCGCAGCACGAGGTTGCCCGGGTTCTCGGGCCAACCGTGCGGGAAAACCGCCTGGTCGAGATGAACGCTGCTCCCGACCGGTTCGGCCGGGCCGTCGGCGGGTGACTTCGCCTCGTACTGCCTTCGCAGTTGCTCGCGTTCCGCGAAGTACTCCAGGGCGGAGGCGTGCATCTCCTCCGTGACGTCGACGGTGTCGCCGTTCCACAGATCGAAACCGTTCTCCGGGCCGGTCGCGATCACCCGGAGGGGGAAGTCCTTGCGGTCCATGTCGCCCAGGGCGTATCGCCGCAGGTGTTCCGGGATGGCTTCGTAGGCCTCGCGAACGGCGGCCCGGTTGGCCTCGGTCGGCTGCTCCCGGAAGAGCTCGACGGCGGCGAGGCAGCGGCCGGTGGAGTTCGGGCGGCCGTTGAGGCCGTCGATGTCGTCGCGGACCTCGCCGAGCAGCATCTCGGGGGTCAGCCAGGTCTTCGGCTCGGCGAACGTCCACGAGGCGAGGTGATGTGCCGATACCCGGGCGCCTTCGGGCAGTTCGGTGGCGATCCAGCCGGAGGCGAGCTTGCCGGCGAAGCCCTCCAGGGTCTCCAGGCCCCAGCAGTCGACCATTCCGTCGGCGTAGATCAGCAGGTCGGTAAGGAAGTAGGTGCGGCCGTTGCGGACGAAGGCGTGCCGCCAAGTGCCCTCGATGCGTTCGCCGTCCACGTTCCGCCACGTCCGCCGTCGTATCGCCATGCGCGACAGAGTAGCTCTCCGCGCGCCCACGGGATCGGGGGAGCAGACCGTACGAAGGGGCAGTGTCGCAGTACCGACGGACGTTTGCCCGGCGATCGGCTTGCGCTCTTCCACGTCGCTCGAACACCATCCACATCGGGAGTTTCAGGCGGCCTTCGCCTCTCGGGCAGATCGAGCGACGAAGCGCGGTTGCCCCCTGCGGAAGCAGACCTGGCGGCGAGTCCCGGAGTGATGTCCCGCCAGGAATCGCGGGACAACCCTCAGGGCACCCGCGCGGCCCGGAAGCCGAGTAATGAGCCACAGAGCCGGAGCCTTGCACTGAAGGAAGGCTTCTTGACTGTGAGTGCACACCCGCTCGAAAGGATCACCATGTCGGACAGGCGCGGTGGAATACTCCCCTTACTTGCGCACCGCAGGTAAATGAACAGCTTGCACCATCCCAACAACCTTGACAGTGGGCCTCCGAGCAGATTTCGGGACCGCGGATTCTCACGCCTCCGTCCGGAGTGCGTCATCCCGTATTGACGACAGAATGGCCATGCCATTCCGTGCGTCGACCGCGGTCTCGCAATTCCCGCGCAGGACTCATTGTTCAGCGGAGATGCAGTCACGCATGAAACCTTCTGGCTGGTCCCTTCGCGGCAAGATCACCGCACTGCTGCTCCTGCCGCTCTTGTCCCTCTCTGCCCTGTGGACCTACGCCGCGTATCTGTCACTGAACAACGCGCTCACGCTGGTTCATGTCGATACGGTCGGCGATCACTTGGCCCGGCCACTCGCCCAGGTTTTCATCGACGTCCAGACGGAGCGGCGCGCGAGCCTGGTCACGCTTGCCTCCCGGGAAAGCGCGAGCCGTACGGGAAAACAGGTCTCCCAGGACGACAGCGGCGATCCCGCGCTCACCGGCGCGCGTGCGAAGACCGACGACTCCGTGGCCGAGTTCCTGGCGCAGGCGGACACCGACGAGGTGCGCGACAGCGCGAGCGCCGAGGTGAACCGCAGAGTCGATGCCGCCCGAAAGGCGCTGGAGACGGTGGGTGACGTGCGCCACCGCGTCGACGACCGGCGTCTCGACACCCTGCGGGCTCTGGACGCGTACACCAACGTCAACACCACCATCTCGGACGCCTTCGAAGCCATGACCGTGCTGCCCGACGAGAAGGCGCAGCGCTTCGGGCACAGCCAGTACACCAACGCTCTCGGCAGCGACTTCCTGGCGCAGGAGGACGCGCTGATCTCGGCCGCCGGGGCGGCGAAGCGGCTGACGCCCGACGCCTACGGCCTGATCGTGCAGGACATCGGCTCCTCACGCCGTCTGACCGAACTCGCCCTGCGGGGTCTGCCCGAGGCCAAGCGCCGGCCCTTCGAGGAACTCGCCCGGGAGGGCGGCCCCATGGAGAAGGTCATGGTCATGGAGGAGCAGCTCCTCCAGGCCGGACCCGGTACGGGCCGACTGCCCTTCGCCGTGTCGGACTGGCGCAAGGCGTACGACGCCCAGTGGGTCGTGACGAACAAGCTGGCTCTCGACGACATCGACGGCGTGTTCGAGCTGACGGGGCCGCCGGCACAACGTGCCCTGTGGGCACTGGGAGTGGCCGGCGCGTTGGGGCTGGTCGCTCTGATTCTCTCGCTGGTCCTGTCCGTACGCATCGGGCGCTCCCTGGTCGGCGACGTCTCACGCCTTCGCGATTCGGCCCGCAACCTCACGGAGGACAGTCTCCGTGACGTCGTCGGCCGCCTCCGCCGGGGTGAGAAGGTCGATGTCGCGGCGGACATGACCAGGCCGCGCTTCGTCCACCGCGAGCTGGCCGCGCTCGGTGACGCCTTCTTCGCCCTGCAGACGACCGCCGTCGACCTGGCCGACGAAGACGTGCGGCTGCACCAGCGCGTCAGCGAGGTGTTCGTGAACCTCGCCCGCCGCAGTCAGGCCCTGGTGCACCGGCAGCTCGGGCTGCTGGAGTCGATGGAGCACCGGGAGGAGGATCCCCACCGGCTGGCGGAGTTGTACAACCTCGACCAGATGGCCATGCACCTCCGTCGGCACGCCGAGAGTCTGATCATCGTCGCGGGGGCCTCCACCGGCCGCCCCTGGCGGTACCCGGTTCCGATCATCGACGTACTCCGCGGCGCCACGGCCGAGACCGAAGGCTACGCCCGCGTGTCGGTCCTGCCGGTACCACCGTTCCGCATCGTCGGACGGGCCGTCACGGACGTGGTGCACCTCCTCGCCGAGCTCATCGAGAACGCCCAGCACTTCTCTCCGGCGGACACCCAGGTGCGGGTGGGCGTCAGCCGCAGCACCAACGGCCTCGTCGTGGAGATCGACGACCGCGGTCTCGGTATGAAGCCGGCGGACATCGACGCGGCGAACACGCGCATCAAGGAACAGGTCGACCTCAGTGATCTCGACAGCTCCCGCCTCGGCCTCATCACGGTCGGGCGCCTCGCCCAGCGTCACGGCATCGCCGTCTCCCTGCGCCAGTCGCCCTACGGGGGCGTGACCGCCGTCGTGCTCCTTCCGCTCACCTTGCTCGATCATTCGGACGCGGGGACCGAGAGCTCCGACGCCGACCGAGTCCTCGACCCGGCCGACAGCGCGTCCACCGCTCCGTGGCAGATCGCGCAGGCCCCGTACAGCCCGGGCGAACAGCCCGAGCTGTCCGAAGCGACCCTGTCGCGACGCGCCGGGCCGGACGAGCAGGCCCACCGTTCCACGGCGGGTCACGCCTCCTACCCGCCCGGAACCGGCCCCGAGCCGGTCGAACATCAGCGGCTCGGTTTTCAGAACTCCGTACCGGCGCCCCCGGACGACAGCCGGCCCGGGGCCCGGACCGCTGAGAGGGCCCCGGCTCAGGACGACTTCACGCCGGTGGAGGAGGGCGGCCATCAGCAGCACACCGAGTACATCGACGGACTGCCCCAGCGCGTCCGGCAGGCCAGCCTCGCGCCCCAGTTGCAGCACCCCACCGCACCCTCCTCGGGCGGGCTCTTCGACTGGACCGACGTGCCTCGCGCCCCGTACGGCCCGTCGGACGGTGGTCCCACGGTCTCCACGGACCCTCCGGGCGCTCCGGCACCGGACCTGGGAGCCCACGGGGCCCCCTCCGACCCGGTCTCGGCGCGTCCGGCCCAGGTGCGCACCCTCATGTCCGCGCTCCAAGCCGGCAGCGCGCGGGGGCGTCTCGCCCGGCAGGACTCCGGGCAGATCCGGTTCGACCACGGCACTCACCTCTGAAGGCCGCCGCGCACGTGCTGGTGGGCGTACGACCACCACGTTCCAGGGATTGCGGGACAGCCCTCAGCAGTCACCGCTCGAAAGCGATTACACGAGAAATGGGTACGGGCCGATGACACTGCCAGTCTCCGCGGAAACAACGACTCAGCTCTGCTGGCTGCTCGATGACCTCGTGCAGCGAGTGCCGGACGCGGGCCACGCGATCACGCTCTCCTCGGACGGCCTCCTGCTGGCCAACTCCGGAACGCTTCCTCAGGACGAGGCCCAGCGCCTTTCCGCGGTCGCGAGCGGATTCCACAGCCTCGCCAAGGGAACCGGGCAGCACTTCGGTGGTGGGGCGGTGAGGCAAACGGTGGTCGAGATGGAGAAGGGGTATCTCTTCGTCTGCGCCGCCGGAGACAACGCGTGCCTGGCGGTGCTGTCGCCGGAGAGCGCCGACATCGGCATCGTGGCGTACGAGATGGCCCGGCTGGTGACCCGCGTCGGACAGCATCTCTCCGTCGAGTACCGGGATGCCACGGGACGTTCCGGCGAGCGACCACGCATATGACCGAAGACACTTGGGCGGGCGACGGAACTGTCGCGCTGGTGCGGCCCTACACCATGGTGCGGGGCCGTACCCATGTCCACCACCACGTCTTCGACCTGGTCACGTTCGTCAAGAGCCTCACCACCTCCGTCCAGGAGTGGCACGGTACGGAGCCGGAACACGAAACGCTTCTGGAACTGTGCCGCATCCCCATATCCGTCAGCGAGATCATCTCCCACACGCGCCTTCCGCTCGGCGTGGTGCGGGTCCTCCTGGGGGACCTGCTGGATCTGAGGACGATACAGGTGAGCAAGCCGTACCAAGAAGACGGACGGCCGAGCGTCAGCCTCATCAGGGAAGTACTCACCGGCCTTCAGGCCCTGTGATCCGAAGAGGGCGCACGATCGGACGGCCGTGACCGCAACAACATGAGACATGTATCCGAAGAATACGGACCTGGCATGATGAGGGATAAGTCGATCCGCGCAATGAATTCAGTAACGGAAGGCGAGCTCCCGCAAGGTGTGAAAATACTCGTTGCCGGTGGGTTCGGCACTGGTAAGACCACTCTCGTATCCGCGATCAGTGAGATCACGCCGTTCCACACCGAAGAGCAGATGACTCAGTCGAGTGTCGGTGTCGACGACATCTCCGGAATCCAATCGAAGACCCTCACGACTGTGGCCATGGACTTCGGCCGCATAACCCTGCACGACCGGCTGAGCATATTTCTGTTCGGGACGCCCGGCCAGGACCGCTTCTGGTTCATGTGGGACGAACTGGCCGCGGGGGCTCTTTGTGCCGTGGTGCTGGCCGACACCCGTCGGCTCGACACCTCGTTCGCCGCCATCGACTACTTCGAACGGTACGAGATCCCGTTCATCGTCGCGGTCAACACCTTCGACGGGGCACGGCCCTACCGACCACAGGCCATTCGGCAGGCGCTGGCTCTCGACCTCGAGGTGCCCGTGGTCACGTGCGACGCGCGCCGGCGCGAGTCGGTCAAGCAGGTCCTGGTCACCGCCGTCACCCACGCGTTGACGCGGCGGGAGGCCGTCGCGAGCCTGCGGCCCTGAACGCGGCACCGGCCGGCGGGTGGTGTCCGGCGCATCGCGGCCGTGGGTGCGGAGCGATCCGCCGGACGCCAGCGGATCGCGCCCCCGACCGGCCGGGTTCACCCGACGGTCCGGGGCGCCCTTCCCCGGCTGATGCGGGCCCGGGCCGATCGCGCGAGTGCCGTCTCCAGGAGGATGCCCTCCTCGACCGTGAGCGAGCTCCGCAGTTTCTCGTTCTTGCACCAGCCGTTCAGAAGGGCGTGTGAACTCCCCAGCTTCAGGGAGTAGGACCACATGCTCTCGCCGGTGCACGTGTCCGCCGCCCATCCCGCAGCCCATCGGAGCAGGTGGGCGACTTTCTGCTGGTGGCTGTAGCGTGAAGAATGCATCACGTGAATCCCCTTGGTCAATTCCTGCATTCCGGGCGGCGGGTGACCTCCCCGATTGCCGAACGCCGCAATCGGGGGACGCGCCTGCTCCGGGACGGTTCTTTCATCACAGGGTGGCGGGCACCGGGTTCCATGCCTTTCGGGGCGAGTCCGCGACATCGGCACCGAACGGTCGACGCCGGTTTCTCTTCGGAGGGCCCGGCTCTCCAAGCCTGAATGTGAAAAGCCGCGCCGCTCTTGCACATCCGCAGATTAGCCACTCGGCAAAGGCGGCAGAAAGGCGGATACGGGCGGTTCAGCCCCGACGGACACGGGCGCCACCCCCAGGGGCATCGCGCGCGCGGAGGCGAACACCCCGGACGGGGCGGTCAGAAGACGGAGAGCCCGGTGAGGGTCGTGAACCGGTCGAGAGCCGCGACTCCGGCAACGGAGTTGCCGTGCGTGTCCAGGCCCGGGCTCCACACGCACAGGGTGCAGCGACCGGGAACGACCGCGATGATGCCGCCGCCGACGCCGCTCTTGCCCGGCAGCCCGACGCGGTAGGCGAAGTCCCCTGCCGCGTCATAGGTGCCGCAGGTCAGCATGACGGCGTTGATCTGCTTGGCCTGGCTGCGGCTGAGCAGCCGGGTGCCGTCGGCGCGGATGCCGTGGCGCGCCAGGAAGCCGGTGGCGAGGGCGAGATCGGCACAGGACGCGGTGATCGAACACTGTCTGAAGTACTGGTCCAACAGGTCCGGGACGGCGTTCTCGATGTTGCCGTAGGAGGCCATGAAGTGCGCCAGGGCGGCATTGCGGTCGCCGTGCTCCTTCTCGGAGCCGGCCACCTCATGGTCGAACGCGACGCCCGGATTTCCGCTCTCGCCGCGGAGGAAGGACAGGAGCTCGCCCGCCGCGTCGCCACTGGACGCGTGCAGCCGGTCGGTGACGACGAGGGCACCGGCATTGATGAACGGGTTCCTGGGGATTCCGTTCTCGTACTCCAGCTGGACGAGCGAGTTGAAAGGGTTTCCCGAGGGCTCGCGGCCCACGTGCTCCCACAGTTGATCGCCTTCACGCGCCAGGTTCAGGGCCAGGGTGAAGACCTTGGTGATCGACTGGGTGGAGAAGGGTTCCTGCCAGTCGCCCACGCCGTACACGGTGCCGTCCAGCTCGGCGACGGCCATGCCGAAGCGGCGCGGGTCGCGTCCGGCGAGGGCCGGAATGTAGTCGGCGGGACGGCCCGCGTCCGGCCTCCGCCCGATGTCTGCCGCTATGCGCTCGAGGACCGGCGCGAAGGTCAACGCTGTGCTCATTCCCGCCGTTCCGCCGGTTCTGGGGTGCGTCATGACGAGGGACCGCAGGACCGGGGCGCGCAGCGGCGATGCCCGGGCGCGCCCGCGCGGGCGCCCTGCCGAAGGGACGCTCCTGCGCACCGTGCACGGATCCGGGTGTGCGGGGTACGAGGGGGAGGCCACTCCGCGGTCACCGTCTCCCCGCTGTCACCTTCGCTCCATTGTCCCTGGCTGAAACCGCCGTATCCGCACGGGCGATGACTGAGATCCTCACGCGGAGCCGGAACCGGATGACGTAGCTCCGGCCCGCCGTGGATCTCAGTCGGGCTATCAGTCGAACCGGACGAGGACAGCCTTGACCGGCCCGCTGCGTGACTCGAAGCATGGAGGCCGGAGCCGGCGCGGCCACGCGGCGGTGTCCGGCGGATCCAAGGGCTGTCACCACCCGATGAAGAGGACTCATGACGCATCTCGAACGGGCACCACGCTCGCGCGACATTTCGAAGCGCGCGACCGCCCTGGTGGCGCTTCCGGTGCTGGGTGCGCTCTGCTGCCCGAGCCCCGCTCTCGCGGACACCGTTTCCCCGACCGGGACCGCCACCTCGCTTCCCGTGGTGGTGTCCACGCTGGACCAGGGCGCACCGTGCCGCCCGGCCTCGGACCAGCAGGCCCGTACACCGCCCTGGACACAGGACATGCTCGGTCTGTCCAGCGCCTGGCAGCTGTCCCGCGGTGCCGGGGTCCTGGTCGGGGTCGTGGACACCGGAGTCGGCACGGACGTACCCGCCCTGGCCGGGCGGGTCTCCGCGGCGGGGGAGGCCGGGCGGGACTGTGTCGGGCACGGCAGTTTCGTGGCCGGTCTCGCGGCGGCGGCGCCCCAGCCCGACACCGGCTTCACCGGAGTCGCCCCGCAGGCGAGGATCCTGGCCGTACGGGGCACCGACGGACGGGGCACCGCCACCCCCGACAGCGTGGCCCGCGGCATCCGGGAGGCCGTGGACGGGGGATCCTCGGTGATCACTGTCTCCCTGGCGCTCACCACGAGTTCCGAGGCGCTGGCCTCCGCCGTCCGCTACGCCCGGACCCGGGACGTGCTGGTGCTGGCCGCTGCGGCACCGGACCGGTCGCCGGACGGCGCCGGGTCCTCCGCGCCCGAGGCCTACTGGCCGGCGGCGGAACCGGGTGTGGTGGCGGTGGCGGCCTTCGGCTCGGGCGGGGACACGGGCCCGGTCCCGGTCCCGCGGGCCGACCTCGCGGCCCCCGGTGTGGGAGTGGTCAGCGTGGGGCCGAGCGGATCCGGGGCCTTCACGGGCAGCGGATGCTCGTTCGCGGCCGGCGTCGTGGCGGGCACGGCGGCCCTGGTGCGCTCCTACCGGCCGGAACTGTCGGAGGAACAGGTCGCGCGGCGCCTGCTGGGAACGGCCTACCCGGCGCAGGTCCCCCGGGTGGACCCGTACGCCGCCGTCTCCGGTGCGGTTCCCGGCACCGCGTCCGGGGCACGGCGCTCCGCCGACCCGGCCGTGATCCCGGCAGCTCCCTCGGACGGCGGTGCCGCCGTCCGAGGGAGCTGGGTGGCCGCCGGCAGCGCACTGCTCGTCCTGGCACTGATCGTGGGCGCGTGGATCTTCCCGCAGGGCCGGGCCAGGGGCTGGCGGGCCGGCTGAGCCCCCTCCGGTGGGCGGTACCGGGTGTGCCGCCCACCGGCCGGACTCACTCGGCCGCCGTGCCCTCCGCCAGCGCGGTCTGGATGAGCGTCGCCTTGCGGCGTGCGATCCGGACGGCCCGGCCCGGCGGCAGCAGCTTGGGCTTGGTGTTGCCGATGAACGCGCCCTCCGACGGAGGACAGGACAGCATCAGCGCGGTGCTGTTGACCTCCAGGATCCGGCGTATCAGCGGGTCCGCGGTACCGCGCATGGCGTTGGAGGACGACCTGGCGACCACGAAGTGCATGCCGACCTCGTAGCCGAGGGGCATGTGCGGCAGCAGCGGGTCGAACGGGTTCTCGTGTCCTCCGGCGACCATCTCGTGGTCGTCGACGAGGACGAACAGCCGGGGCCCCGACCACCAGTCGGCCAGCCGCATCCGGGACGGAGGCATGTCCTCTCCCGGTACCCGCTCGGCGAACGCGTGCGCCGCACCGGACACCAGCTCCCGCAGCGCGTTCACCGACACGGCGTGGCCCAGCCGGTGCTCCGCGGGCACCGCCTCGACCAGGGTGCGCCGGTAGTCCACCACCAGGATGCGGGCCTCGTCGGGGGTGAAGCGCTCGACGATGGACTTGGCGATCAGCCGCAGCAGGTTGGTCTTGCCGCTCTCCGTGTCGCCGAAGGCGACCAGGTGCGGGCTTTCCATGAAGTCGTGCCAGATCGGCTGGAGTTCGTTCTCCTCCAGGCCCAGCGGAAGCCGGGTGCCGGCCGGAGCGGGCAGCGTGGAGACGGGCAGCAGGGTGGGCAGCATCCGTACCGCCGGAGCCCCCGGGCGGCCGCCCCAGCCCTCCGTGACGGCCGCGACCATGCCTTCCACGCCGGAAGCCAGGTCGTCCGCCGACTCCGCCCCGTCGATCCGCGGCAGCGCCGCCAGGTAGTGCAGCTTGGTCTGCGCGGTGAGGCCGCGCCCCGGCGTGCCCCGGGGCACCGCGTGGGCCTTGCGGATGTCGATGTCCGAATCCGAGGGATCACCCATCCGCAGCTCCAGCCGGGTGCCCGCCTGGTCCCGGATGGCCGCCGACAGCTCCATCCAGCGGGCGGTGGCGGTGATCAGGTGGATGCCGAAGTTCAGCCCGCGCTGGGCGAGCTTGTTGAACTCGTCGACCAGGTGGTCGAAGTCCTGGCGCACGGTCGACCAGCCGTCGACCACCAGGAAGACGTCGCCGTACGGCTCGTCGGGGAACTCCCCGGCGGCACGCCGCCGCCGGTAGGTGGCCATGGTGTCGATGCCCTGGTCGAGGAAGAAGCGCTCCCGCCGGGCGAGCAGCGAGGTGACCTCGCTCACCGTGCGGCCCACCCGGTCCTCGTCGAGCCGCCCGGTGACCCCGCCCACATGGGGCAGTCCGGCGATGCTGGAGAGCGTTCCGCCGCCGAAGTCCAGGCAGTAGAACTGCACTTCACGCGGGGTATGGGTGAGCGCCAGGGAAGTGATCAGCGTCCGGATCAGGGTGCTCTTGCCGCTCTGCGGGCCACCGGCGATCGCGACGTGGCCGCCCGCACCGGAGACGTCCACCCACAACAGGTCCCGCAACTGCTCGAAGGGCCGGTCGACGATGCCCACCGGCACGGTGAGCCGGCCGGTGTCCGGGCCGGCCACGAGCCCGCGCTGCGGGTGCGGCTCCAGCGGGGGCAGCAACTGGTCCAGGCTGGGCGGCAGATCGAGCGGCGGCAGCCACACCTGGTGCGCGGGCGCCCCGGAGTCCTGCAGCTTCTCCACCGCCAGGGCCAGCAGGGTCTCGACGGACTCCTCCTCCTGGACCTCGTGCTCCGGTGCCTGCCGGGGCACGACCCATCCGGTCGCCCAGGGCATGATCTGGCTCGCCGTCTGCGTGGCCGAGGCGGCCCGGCCGCGGTGCCGGTACGTCCCCGACACGTACGCGGCCCGGAACCGGGTCAGCTCCTCGACGCCGCTCTTGAGGTAGCCGTTGCCGGGCTCGGGCGGCAGCTGGTAGGCGTCCGGGACGCCCAGGACTCCGCGACTCTCCATCGCGGAGAAGGTCCGCAGGCCGACCCGGTACGACAGGTGGCTCTCCAGCTGGTGCACCCGGCCCTCGTCCAGCCGCTGCGAGGCCAGCAGCAGATGGACCCCGAGGCTGCGGCCCAGCCGCCCGATCATCACGAACAGGTCCATGAAGTCGCGGTGCGTGGCCAGGAGTTCGCTGAACTCGTCGACCACGACCACCAGGCTGGGCAGGGGGTCCAGCGCAGCTCCGGCGGCGCGGGCGCGCTCGTACTCCAACGCCGAGACGTAGTTGCCGGCCTGCCGCAACAGCTCCTGACGTCGCATCAGCTCACCGTGCAGGGCGTCCTGCATCCGGTCGACGAGGGACGCCTGGTCGGCCAGGTTGGTGATCACGGCCGACACGTGGGGGAGGAGGTCGAGCCCGAGGAAGGTCGCACCGCCCTTGAAGTCGACCAGCACGAAGTTCAGCCGGTCCGAGGGATGCGTCAGCGCCAGCGCCAGCACCAGCGTCCGCAGCAGCTCGCTCTTGCCGGAGCCGGTGGCGCCGATAAGCATGCCGTGCGGACCCATGCCCCCCTGCGCCGACTCCTTGAGGTCCAGCTCCACCGGCGCCCCGCTGGCCGACAGCCCGATCGGTACCCGCAGATGCTGATGTGCGCTGCGCCGCTGCCACAGCGGGGCGGGGTCGTACCGGTACAGGTCGTTGATCCCCAGCAGGCCGGTGAGCTGGATGTCGGTGGTGAGCGGCTCGGACGAGTCGCCTCCGACCGTACTGCGGAACGGCGCGAGCACCCGCGCCAGCGCCTCGGCGCCCGCGGGGCCGAGCCGGTCCGCGCGGCCGAGCGGGGTCGTCTGCTCCCGCCGGTTGCGGTCCGTACGGACCAGCTCCACGTCGCCGTTCTCGACCTGGAGCCGCAGCGTGGTGCGTCCGGGGCGCCAGCGCAACGCTCCCGACAGGTCGACGACCAGGGCGTTGCGGAAGCCGGTGCCCTCGAAACGATGACCGGAGGGCACCGTGCCGCCGTCGACGAGCACGACGACCAGCGGCTCCTCCCGGCCCGGCGCCGCTGTCGGATCGAAGGCCGGCCGCTCGGTGAACTCGGCCCCGATGACGTCCTCCAGCTCGCCCAGCGCGCCGGCGACCATCCTGGCCGGTCCGGCACCGTCGTTGGACTGCGGATGGAGGCAGTGCGGCAGCCACTTGGCCCAGTCCCACTCGTGCTGGGCCTCCTCGGACACGCAGAGCGCGATCCACAGGTCGTCCGGGCTGTGCAGGGTGGTGAGCTGGCCCACCACGGCCCGCGCCAACTCCCGCACCTGCGCCCGGTCGCCGCGGACCAGCACCCGCGACCACGCCCGCAGATAGACGGCGATGGGCTGGTCGGGGACGGTGGTGTAGGCCCGGATGAAGCTGCGCAGGGCATGCGCCGACAGCGGCTCCAGGTCCTCCACCGGGCGCGTGGACACCGGAGCCAGGCGCAGCCCCAGGTTCTGCTCCCCGACGGCGATCCGCACCTCGCCGAAGTCCTCGTCGGTGGTGCGCCGTTCCCACAGCCGGCTGGTGCGCACCAGCGACGAGAGCGCGGCCGGGTGCGGATGCCGCCAGGTCAGCGCCTCCCGCTGGGCCTCGACGGCCCTGCGGGTACGGCGCCGCACCTGGGACAGGTAGCGCAGGTAGTCACGCCGCTGGCCGTTCATCTGGGTCTTGCGGTCACCACGCCGCTGCATCACCTGCCCCACGAGCATCATCACGGCGGAACCGCCCATCATGCCCATGGCGACATAGGACATCGTCCCGCTGCCCGGCCTCATGAACGTCAGCATCATGGACATCGACATCATGCCCATCGGCATGAACGTCCAGATGGCGGCCGAGTTGGGGGTCGCCTCCGCCATCGCGGGCGGTTCCTGGAGGCTGATCTCCCCCTCGGGCATGTCCGGACCGCGCCGGCGGACAGGACGGCGGAAGAGCACGACACTCAACGGACGGTCTCCTAGCGGTGGGACATCGGGCACCGGTGCGAGGACGACGGTGCGGGCGACGCGGGCAGGAAGGGCACTGCCCCGGATCCCCGGTCGGGCCGGTGCGCCGCGACTCACCAGCATGGGTGCCCACCTGTCGTAGCGGCCGGATTCCCCGCGGAATTACGTCATTTCTACGAAAGGGCCGGACGTCTGCGACAACTAGGGTGAGCGCACATCCCCAACCCCACTCACCCGGTCCCTTTTCCCGTTCCCACTTCCCGAGAGGCTCATCTCCCGATGACCGAGGGCGCATTGGCGGGACTGTGCCGCCTGACCGTCAGGCTCCAGGACCGCGCCATCGACCTGGCCGTCCCGGCGGACATACCCGTGGCGGACCTCCTGCCCGCGGTGCTCCAGTTCGCCGGTACGGAGGTCGAGGAGAGCGGCATCGAGCACGGAGGGTGGATCCTGCAGCAGCTCGGCCGTCCCCCGCTCGACGAGGAGGCCACGCTGGGCTCCGTCGAACTCCGCGACGGCGAGGTCCTGCACCTGAGACCCCGCGCCGAGGCGATGCCCGAAGCGCACTTCGACGACCTCATCGACGGAATCGCCACCGCCATGGAACGGCAGAGCGGCCAGTGGACCGAAGCGGCCACCCGCCGTTTCCTCCGCGGTCTGACCGGTGGAGTGCTCGCCGTCGTCCTGGTCGCGCTCATGCTGCCCGGCTGGACGGCCCTCGAACGCACCGTCGCCGCCGTGGTCTGCGCCGCGCTGCTGCTCCCGGTCGCCGCCGCGGCGAGCCGAGGACTGGGCGACTCCGCCTCCGCCGCGTTGCTGGGGTGTTCGGCCGTACCGTTCCTGGCGCTCGCCGGCTGGATGGTGCCGGGCGGCCCGACCAGCGGGCCGCTCGCCCTGGAGGCCGACGGAATACGGCTGTTGTCGGCGGGCGCCGCCGCCACCGGCGGTGCCGTACTGGCACTCGCCGTGATCGGCACCTTCCAGGAACTGTTCGCCGGCGCCGCCGTCTGCTGCGCCTTCGCGACGGTGGCCGGTGCGCTGGCCACCGGTTACGAGCTGCCGGTGGCGCACGTCGCCGCACTGATCGCCCTGCTGGCCGTCACCCTGGGCGCCTTCGTCCCGGTCATCGCCTTCCGGGTGTCCGGCATGCAGATGCGGCCGCTGCCGACCAGCCCGCAGCAGCTGCAGGAAGGCATCGAACCGTATCCGAGCGCGGAGATCACCACCCGGTCGGCCACCGCCACCACCTGGATGACCGCCCTCTACGGCGCGGTCGGCGCGGTCTGCACGGTCTGCCTGGCCCTGCTGGCGCGGGAGGCGTCGCTCTCCGGGACGATCACCGGCGCCGTGCTCTCCCTGCTGCTCCTGCTGCACGGGAGGAACCTGGGCAGCACCCTGCAGCGGCTGGCCGTCCTGCTGCCGGGCGTCTGCGGGGCGGCCCTGCTCGCGCTCGGCTGGGCCACCGTCCAGCCGGGCGCCCGGATCGCCGTCTTCGTCGCGCTGGTCGTGGTGACCGGCGCGCTCGCCTTCGCCATCTGGCTGGTACCCGGCCGGCGGATGGTGCCCTACTGGGGCCGCGCCGCGGAACTGCTCCACTCGGCGGCGGCGATCGCCCTGCTGCCGCTCGTGCTGTGGGTGCTGGAGGTCTACTCCCGGCTGCGGAACATGACCGGCTGACCCGGGGCCTCTCGTTCGGATCATGCCGGACCAGGCCTGATCCGAAGGAAAGCACCCCGTACCCGACGACCCAGGATCGGAACGAACCGTGCAGTCCAAGCGTGACCAGGTCCAGGCCCACCTCTTCCTGATGAACCGCCTGAGTTCGGGCCTGCTGCGGGCCAACCCGGACGACCCCGAGAGCCCCGGCGGACGCACCCACCGGGGGCTGTTCTACGGAGTGCTGGGCGCCCTGGTGGGGTGCCTGATCGCCGCGCTCTGGGGCGCGGTGTCGCCGGGGACGAAGACCTCCTGGCAGGAGGAGGGGACCCTGGTCCTGGAGAAGGACACGGGGAGCCGCTACCTCTACGTCGAGGGCCGCCTGCGACCGGTCCTGAACTACGCGTCGGCCCGGCTGCTGCTCGGCGCCGACCTGAAGACGGCCTCGGTGAGCAGCAGGTCCACCGAGAACACCCCGCACGGCAGGCCGGTCGGGATACCCGGCGCGCCGGACGGCCTGCCGGGCCCCGAGCAGCTCTCCGACGGCCCGTGGCAGGTCTGTTCCAGCCTGCGGGTACAGGTCTCCGGGCAGACGACGGTCGGCACCCGGCTGGCGGTCGGCACGCCCCTGGCCGGAAAGCCGCTGCGGAACGCGGAGGCGCTGCTCGTCGAGACGCCGGCCCACACCCGCTATCTGGTGTGGCACGGCACCCGGCTCCGGCTCGACCCGGACAACGGCGCCGCCGAATCCCTCGGATACGGCTCCGTCCGGGCCCGGCCGGTCTCCGAGGCGTTCGTCGACGCGCTGCCGGCCGGCCCCGACCTGGCGGCCCCCGCCGTGCCGGGACGCGGGGAGCCGGGCCCGGAACTCGCGGGCCGGCCGACCCGGATCGGCCAGCTCTTCACCCTCCGGCCGCCCGGCTCCGCTCCCCAGTACCACCTGCTGCTCAAGGAGGGGCTGGTCCCGCTGGGCGCCACCGGGACGGCCCTCGTGCAGGGCGACCCGCGCACACGTGCGGACGCGTACGGAGGGAAGGACCCGCAGCCGCGACCGCTGACCGGCGACGAGGCCCGGGGCCACCTCGCCACCGGCGCGGCCCCGTCCGGGCTGCCGGACGTCGCACCGCACGCCGTCGACGTGGGGGACGGGTCGGAGGCGTGCGTCCAGGTGACACCCGGCGACGGCAAGGACCTGAAGGTGAACGTGGCCGTGGTGTCGGGGGAGCTTCCCGCGGAGGACGTGGCGCAGCCCCCGGCGGAACATGTCGCCGCAGCGTGCCTGCCCGCCGACGTCATCGCCGTACGCCCCGGGAAGGGGGCTCTGATCCGCGCGCTGAGCAGCGCCGGAACCCAGATGGGCGACACCACCTACCTGGTGACGGACACCGGGGTGAAGTACCCCGTCGCCTCCCAGGACGCCCTGGAAAGCCTCGGCTACACGGTCGCCGAGGAGCGGGGGCTCCCGACGGCGGTGCTCCAGCTTCTGCCGACGGGCCCCGTACTCGACCCGGAGGCCGCGGCCGGCGCCGCGGCGGTCACCGTCCCGGACCTCTGCGGGACCGGCGCGGCCACCAACTCCCAGTGAAAGACCGTCACCTGACGTATGGATCGGCGCGCCGAAAAAAAGAATCGTTGATTCCAGGAACCGCGCGTGCAGTGGACAAGGGAGATGAACATGGCAGGCAAACTGAGGGGCGATTTCCTCCAGGACGCCAGGGTCCAGCAGGGAATGCTGGAAGCGGCGAACGACATCAAGCGCATCGAGAGCCAGGGCGCGCAGACCGCGGAGCAGCTGAGCGCCGCCTACAAGGGCGCCGACGGTACGGCCTACCACAACCTCGTCCAGGGGTGGCTGGGCTACATCAACAAGATCGTCAACGGTATGAACACGATGGCGGAGACTTCGAAGGCGGGCAGCAAGACGACCGCCGGCCTGCAGGAGGGCGCGGTCGACGCGATCCGCTCCGCGGGCGCCTCGCGCGCCTACGGCACGCTCTCCGGCAACTGAGCCGCCCCCACCCGGGCCGAACGGCCCCGCCCCAGGTCACCGCATCACGCCCGTAACCAAGGAGTTCATCATGGCCGACGACGGCATCGTCTATGTCGACTACGCCGGTACCAGCGACGTCGCCGACACCCTGATCGCGTACAGCAAGGCGATCAACGGAGTCCTCGAGAATCTGGAGGGCCAGGTCAAGAGCTGGCTGCCCGCGTCCGAGGGTGAGGCGGTCACCGCCTTCACGCAGAAGATCAACGAGTGGCAGGAGTACGTCAGCCAGGCGATCCAGTACGTCACCCACGACGCCAAGCTGCTCGCCGAGATCACCTCGGGCTGGAACACCACCGACAACAAGCTCGGCAACCAGTGGCAGAACACCAGCCCGCTCGGCTGATCCCGGTTCCCCAGGAGACGACATGGCGACCGACGCCCAACTCACCACGCTCGATTCGGCGGCGCTCCAGAAGTTCATCGAGGGACCGCTGACCGAGTTCATCAACGACCTGGTCAAGGTGAGGAGCGACGACGGCAACACGCTCGCCGTGCGTTCGGTCGCCAACGGCTACACGCAGCCGGACACCTTCTACCTGACCAAGCCCCTGGCGCTCGGGTACATGGGGGCCGACGACACGGTGCACGGCAGCGCCTTCAACAGCAAGTCGCTGAGCTTCGCCCAGGCACTGGACGGCATTCTGCAGGCCCAGAGCGACAGCGTGCTCCCGCACGTCAAGGAGGGCCTGCAGAAGGTGATCGCGGAGTTCATGAAGCAGCAGGGCGCGAACCTGGAGTCCATCAAGGCCAGCGACTTCCTGGAGTACGTGAAGGTCGACAGCGCGACCACCCTCGACCCGAGCAAGCTCCCCACGACCACCTGACGTCACCGGCCGGGCGCTCCGCGGAACAGGACCGCGGAGCGCCCGACCGCGAGGCCGACCGGCAACACCCTTCGCACCACCCGACGCAGCACGTCACGAAGCATGGAGCCGAAGCGCGATGGCCGACGACGACTGGGGCCGCTCCGTACGGCTCCTGACGGGATACGAGGTGCCCGACCGGGCGACCCTCTTCGACGAGCTGAAGGGCAGCGACGGCAAGACGCCCCTTCTCAACGTCAAGATCGAGAACGTCGGTCTGAACGTCTCGCTCCACGACCTCGGCGGGCAGGTCGGCGCCAACGCCGACGGCCACGCGTTCGTGCTTCCGTACTACACGCCCCAGGGCAGCGGGCTCAACCTGCACAAGATCTCGATCGACTTCCTGTGGAACCCCGGGGAACGGCCGTCCCAGGGTCCGGGCATGCCGCTGGACAACTTCATCTTCGGCTCGCAGGTGATGCTGGAAGCGCTCGCCGGCCCGCCCTTCTCGACGGAGAAGCTGGGGTTCGGCGGCCTGTCCGTACCGGACAACGGCGCCGTCGTCCTCAAGACCTTCTCGGACATCGCCGGCGCGTTCGACCGGACCGCGGAGTTCTTCACGCAGCACGAGGCCGCCCTCAAGGAGTGGCTCGACAGCTTCGGCAAGGACGACGCCAGCTGGAAGGGGAACGCGGCCGGCGCCTTCCACGACGTCCTGGCCACGCTGCACCGGAACTACGGCGACTACAAGGAGCAGTTGGTCCCGCCCGGATTCTCGCCCACGAACTTCGCGCTGTACCCGGTGCAGGGCAAGGGTGCCTCCAGCACCAAGCAGGGCGACACGCTCGTCGGCGCGGCCAACGAGATCCACCAGGCGTCCTGGGAGCTGTCCCAGGCCTGGCACCAGTGGGCCGCCGATCCGGACTCCAACGCCATGGGCATCGCGGCACGGCTGATCAACGAGGTCGCCCAGTGGGTCCAGGACACCAACCTGTCCAGGACGGGGCTGCACAACCAGCCTTCGGGCGGCATGTGGAGCGGACCCAACGTGCCTCCCACCACGGTGGTGGCCATGCCCGGCTTCACCGCGGGCCACCCGGTCTGGGGCGACCTCTCGAACCTCGACGCCTGGGCGAACATCGGCACCCACTCCGTCTGGCAGTGGAACCAGAAGGTCCAGGGGCTGCTGGGCGATCCGGCGCGCACCCAGGTCAGCAACGTCAACAACGCTCTCATCCAGGCGTCCGAGGTGGTCGGCCAGGGGTTCAAGACCCTGAACACCACGTCGATCAGCACCTACCAGGGAAGCCAGGGCAGCGAGGGCGGGAACGGCGGCCTGGACGACATCACCAAGGACCTCAACGACAGCCTGGGCAACTTCTCCAACAACCTGAACGACAGTCTGGGCAATGCCTCGGACAATCTCGGTTCCGGGCTCGGCAGCTTCTCGGACAACCTCAACGACAGCCTCGGGAACGCCACCGACAACCTGGGCAGCGGGCTGGGGAGTTTCTCGGACAACCTGAACGACAGCCTCGGGAGCGCCTCCGACAACCTGGGCAGCGGGCTGGGGAGTTTCTCGGACAACCTGAACGACAGCCTCGGGAACGTCTCCGACAACCTCGGCAGTGTCACGGACAACCTGGGCAGTGCGACCGACAACCTCGGCAGCGCGACGGACAACCTCGGTTCCGGGCTCGGCGGCTTCTCGGACAACCTGAACGACAGCCTCGGGAACGTCACCGACAACCTCGGCAACGTCACGGACACCCTGGGCAACGCGACGGACAACCTCGGTTCCGGCCTCGGCAGTTTCACGGACAACCTCGACGACAGCCTCGGGAACGTCACCGACAACCTCGGCAGTTTCACGGACAACCTGGGCAACGCGACGGACAACCTCGGCAACGGCCTCGGCTCCCTCACCGACAACCTCGGCAACGGGCTGGGGAACCTGGACGGCCTGACGGCGAACCCGCAGGACCCGACGGGCACCGGCGGCCTCGGTTCTCCGATCGTACCGACGCTGCCGAACTACGGGTCCGGCGCCGGACTCGGCGCGGGCACCACCACCGTGAAGAACCCGGACGGCAGCAGCACGACCACCTACCCGGACGGCCTGGTCACCACCACCGCTCCGGACGGGACTGTGTCGGTGCGCACCCCCGACGGGGCGACGATCGCCCTCAACCCCGACGGGACCCCGACGCAACTGCCCGACGGGACCACGGTCAGCCTGGGGTCCGACGGATCGCTGGTGACGCAGAACCCCGACGGTACGACGGTCACGCACAAGCCCGACGGGTCGCTGATCACCCAGAACGCCGACGGTTCGGTGGTCACCACCAACCCCGACGGCTCGCAGTCCTTCGCCTCGCCCAACGGGTCCGTCACCACCTTCGGCACGGACGGTTCGGAGACCGTCGTCTCGCCCGACGGCACCGTCTCCTACACCAGCCCGGACGGGATCACCACGATCACCGCACCGGACGGCGCCATCACGACCTTCGGACCCGACGGTTCCGCCAGTACCGTCCACCCCAACGGCATCACCACCACGGTCGGCAGCGACGGCCTCACGACCGCCACCGGGCCGAACGGCGAGACGATCACCGGCAACACGGTCCCGGTCATCAGCCAGGGCGACACCGGCGGTTCGGTGCTCGACACCATGAACTCCCTCGGGTCCCTCGGGACGAACCCGGTCGCCGGCGCCGCGCAGAACATCCAGGCGCCCGTCTACGAGGAGGCCGGCTACGACACCTCCACCGACTTCCCCTCGTACGGGTCCGATACCGGGCTGGGCCTCGACGGCGGTTACGGCGGCTCCTACGGAGCCGACCCGTCCGCCGCATCGGCCGCCGCCCACATGGCGGGCATGGGAGGCCTCGGCGGACTCGGCGGCATGGGCGGAGTCAACGGAGCCCTCGGCGCGGACCGCATGCGCGAGGCCATGGGAGACACGGGCACGACCACCGCCGCCCGGCCCGCCCAGGCGGCGACCGGCCAGAGCGGCAGCGGAAGCACACCGCCGTACATGCCGCCGGCCTCCGGCCAGGGCGGCCAGAACACCGAGAGCAAGGACCGCGAGCGGGCCAACTGGATGGCCGAGGAAGAGGACGTCTGGGGCACCGAGGATTCCGGCAATCCGGCCGTCATCGGCCGGCAGGAACAGGTGGAGAACACCCAGCGCAACCAGTTCATGAGTGGAGACCAGAGATGACATCGATGGAGGACCGGGTCGCCCAGGCGTGGGCGGACCTGGAGAAGGCCCAGGCGGCGACCTCGGACGTCCAGGAGAAGCTGGCCAAGTCGACGGCCACCGCCACCTCACGGGATCGCGCCGTGGAGGTCACGATCGGGGCGCAGGGGCAGCTCAGCGGAGTGCGCTTCCTGGAGAACCGCTTCCAGTCCATGGCAGGGCCCCAGTTGGCAGCCTCGATCCTCGAGGCCTCCGAAAAGGCCCGGGCGGACATGGCGGGCCGGGTGATGGACGCCTTCCTGCCGCTGACCGAGCTGTCCTCGGGGTACTCCGACGTCCCCGGCGCGGCCACCGACTGGGAGGCCATCTTCGGCCAGGTACTGGGCGACGTCACCGGCAAGAACCGGCCTGTGACCGCCGACGACCAGCGCCTGCGCGACGAGATCGACGAGGACGACGAGCGGGCCGCCGACTGACTTCGCCCGGCCTCCGGCACCGGGGTGCCGGTCGGGCGTGAGGGAGTCCGGGCGTCGTCCGGCGTGAGGGAGTACAGCGTCGTCCGGCGTGAGGAAGTACGGAGCGGGAGTCGATGCCTGAGCACGTCGCGGGTGGTTCGCAGGGCGGGGGTGAGGGGGGTGGGGGCCTTCACGTCAGCAAGGCGGCCTCCGATCTGATGTTTCTCCTGACCGGTGAGAAGTTTCCGACCGGTCGGGAGCTTCACGCGTTGGCGGCGTCTCGGGCGTTGGTGAGGGTTGCTGAGGGTGTCGATGAGTTGGTGGCTTTCATCGATCAGTCGGTGAGGCGGACGGCGCCGAATTTTCCGGAGCAGGTGCGGGATCAGTTCGTGCGGTCGATGACGGTGTTCACGGGGACGGGTGGTGGTGCGCAGCGGTATCTGGTGGATTTCAGTGGTCAGTTGCGGCAGGTGTCGGGGGGTGTGCGGAAGACTGCTTCGGACATTCTGGAGACGAAGTGGGAGTTGATCGCTGAGCTGGTTCGGTTGTTGATCGAGCTGGCGGTGCTGGCTGCGTTGGAGTTCTTTTTTCCGGGGACGGCGACGGCGGCGAAGGCTGCGTTGATGGCGCAGGCGCGGTTGCGGATGCTGGCTCGGTTG
>NZ_JBSFFN010000008.1:0-220407 GCF_053596135.1 Streptomyces sp. NPDC001770
CCTGGCCGAGGATCTCCACCAGGCGGTCGGCGCGGGCCCGGGTCCGGTTGGCGACGACGATCTCGCCGACGCCGGTACGGGCCAGGGTGGGCAGCGCGCTTGCTGCGGGGCCCATCGCCGTACCGGTCCGTACTACCGGGCCGTGCTACCCCACCGCGAACTTCTGCGCGGCGGAGCTGTTGCAGTCCCAGATCTGGAGCCGGGTGCCGTTGGCGGTGGCGCCGCTCGGGGAGTCGATGCAGCGGCCGCTGGTCGGGTTCTTCAGGGAGCCGTCGGACTGCTTCACCCAGGACTGGTAGCCGCCGGTGTTGCAGGTGGCGAGCTGGAGCTTCGTGCCGGCCGCGCTGTTGCCGCCGGCGATGTCGAGGCACCTTCCGAGGGTCTGGAGGGTCTGGCCGCTCCAGGTCCAGTGCTGGTCCTTGGCCGCCGCCTGGCAGTCCCAGAGCTGGACCGCGGTGCCGTCGCCGCCCGTGTCGTCGCCGGCGACGTCCACGCACTTGCCGCCAGGGCCGACGATCGTCGAACCGCCCGTGGTGCCGCCGCCCGAACCGGGCGCCTTGTTGTACACGGCCACCGAGTCGATGATCAGCTTGCCGCCCGAGACCGTGGCCGCGTTGGGGCCGCCTCCGAAGGCGTCCGGGAAGCCGCCGCCGATCGCCAGGTCGTAGATGATGAAGAAGGGGTGGTCGATCGCGTCGGCCCAGGTCGTCGCGTCGACCTGGTTGGCCTTGACGGTGAAGAAGTTGTTCCCGTCGAGGTAGAAGCGGACCTGCTCGGGCGAGACCGAGCGGTCGATCTCCACCGCGTAGTCGTGGAAGCCGGTCTGGCAGCCGGAACAGGCGCGCTCGCCGGAGCCGATGCCGGTCGACTCGCCGCACGGGCCACCGGGGTTGACGCCGCAGTGGATGGTGGAGAAGTCGGAGCTGCGGCCGTTGATGTCCTCCATGATGTCGACCTCGCCGGACTTCGGCCAGGTGACACCGGAGCGCAGCGGGGCGCCGAGCATCCAGAACGCCGGCCAGTAGCCCGCCCCGTTGGCGGTGGTCACGTTGGGCTGCTGGAGGACGGACTCCATGCGTACGACTCCGCCTGCCGGGGCGCCGAAGGTGGCGGCCTGGGTCTCCACACGGCCGGAGGTCCATCCGGCCCTCGGGTCGGAGCCGGAGTGCAGTGCCTGGAGGACCAGGTGGCTCTGGCCGTCGTAGTAGACGTTCGACGTGCTGTTGGTCATGGTCTCGATCTCACCGGTGCCGAAGCTGCTGCCCGGCCCGGTGTCGTACTTCCACAGGCCCTGGTCGATGCCGGTGCCGGACGCGCCGTTGAAGTCGTCGCTCCAGGTGAGGGTGAAGCCCGACGGCGGCGCCGGTACGGACGCCTCCGCGGTCGCCGTGCCGCCGACGGTGAACGCCGCCGTGACCGCGACGACGGGGAGCAGCCTGAGCGCTTTGGCCCACCCGCCGCGTCGCGATTTTGCCCAGTTCAAGCGCATATGTCCGACCTCCGGGGAGAAGCGTGCCTTCGCATGGCCGCTCGGGCAACCCTGACGGGGCATCACCAGGTATAGACCTGAGATGTCATGAACACAGCTTGTCGGTGGGTCCTGCATTCGACAAGACACCTGACACGTTCTCCTTCGGGTGCATTCGCCTTCACAGGTTGAAGGGAGACCCCGATCGCACGGCTACCGTCCCGGGAAAGCGATCGGCCCTTCCGGAGAACCGCGGAGGTTCTCCGGAAGGGCCGTACGAAGGGACCGCGTGCCCCCGCCAACGGTTCGACGGAGACGTTCGGCCGGCTACCGCAGACCGGGCAGGCGCAGCGGCTCCGACCAGTCCGTGGACGGCGACCAGCCGCCGTGCGAGCCGGAGGACCCGGATCGGTCCGGGTCGCGGTCGGTGGACCGCAGCCCGACCGTGTAGGTCCGGGTGACCGCTCCGTCGGCCGAGGTCACCTTGATGGTGCGGGTGGTGAACCTGGAGCCGGAGCCGGAGGACGAGAGGATCCTGCTGCCCTCGGTGACCTTCACCTTCGCACCGGGCTGGGCCGGTACGGCGGTGACGGCGGGGGTCTTCGCGTTCTTCTCCACGTCCACCACGTAGGTGGAGACCGCCGGGTCGAACCCGTCGATCGCCACCCCGCCGACCGTGATCGCGCTCGCGTCGGCGATCGCCGCCTTGGTGGCGTCGGCGAAGTTGGTCACGGTGACCGAACCGTCCGCGCCGACGACCACCCGCGCGGCCATCGCGGCGGCCAGGTTGATCCGCTCCCAGCTCTCCCCGCCGCTCCCGGTGAGGTCGAGCGGGTAGCCGGAGTCCGTGGCGGTCTGCTCGATGATCTGCGTGCGCTGCTCGGCGGTGAGGTCCGGGAAGGCCGTGATCAGCAGGGCCGCCGCGTCGGCGGGTGCGTGGAGCGCCTGGCCGGACTCGCCGACCTGGGAGAAGCCGTAGCTCAGGCGGCGCGTGTACACGTCGACCTGCTGGCCGGTGCTCAGACCGGCGTACGCGTCGCCCTCGCAGGCCGCGAGGGTGCTGCCGTATCCCTCCTCCTCGCAACGGGCGAGCAGCACGTTCTCGATCTCGGTGTGGGCCTGGGCGAGCAGCTCCTCGAAGGCGGGGTCCGCCCAGCGGTGGGCGACTGTGGCCTGGGCGCTCATCCGGCCGCCCATGACGTCCAGCGGGTAGTGGAACCCGAGGATGACCCGGTTGTTGCCGTACTCCGAGGTGCGGGCGAGGATCGACGGCGCCAGCTCCGGCAGGAGGGTGGCGAGAACGGTCCCGGCTTCGTAGCCGCCGTAGGTGTGGCCGCTGGGGTACGAACCGCTGGTGGAGAGGCCGCTGTACGAGCCGTCCTGCGACTCGTAGACCCGGCCACCGTCGCCGACGAACCCGAGCCGGACGTACGGGCGTTGGTAGGCGTAGTAGTTCTTCGTCGCGTCCACCCGGTCGAGTTGCGAGGAGACGCGGGAGAACAGGGCGCTGGTCTTGGGCAGTCGGCCGTCGTTCAGGGCGTCGGCGTAGATCGTGCCGAGCCGGGAGCCGAGGCCGTCGGCCATGGTGACGGTGGCGCTGTGCGTCGCGTCGACCTCGGCGCGGTCCACCTCCTTCTGGGTCGCCGCGTTGTTGATGGAGACGGCGATCGTGTCGTTCTCGGCGGTGAGCGGGGTGCCGGCGGGCACCTTGGCGTTGGCGCCGCGGATGTCGGTGGAGAGGTCGGCGAAGCCGTCGAGCAGGTCGCGGAAGTAATCGCTTCCGTCGCCGGTCGTCGGCCACTCGTCCGAGGGATAGCTCGCGTCGAGCGTGGCCGCCGGGAAGGCGGACGGCTCGTACGCGGCGGTCGCCGGAGCGGGCGGAACCGCGGCCTGGTCGGCGGAGGTGCCGGCCAGGGTCACCGCGGTCACCGTGGCGGTCTGCGCCTTCGCCTTGCCGCCGGTGGTGAGCAGCGCGGTGTCCGCCGTGGCGGAGACGTGCGCGGTGGTGCCGTCGCCCAGGCGGACGGTGTAACCGACGACCGGGAATCCGCCGTCGGCGGCGGGGCTCCAGGTCACCCGGGTGTGCTTGCCGCGGGTGACCACGCCGGTCACGGTGGGCTGCTGCGGCTTGCCGCCCGCGGTCACCACGGGCGCCGTGGCGGCGCCGGCGCGCGAGGTGCCGTACGCGTTCACCGCGCGGACCCGCGCGGTGAACGAGCGGCCGGACCGCAGCCCGGTGAAGGTGGTGCTCCGGCTGTCCGGGTCGGCGATCCGGACCTGGTGGCCGTCGTCGAGCGTGACGGTCCAGCCGGTGACCGGCGAGCCACCGTCGTCCGCGGGGGCGGACCAGGCGACGGTGACGCTGGTGCCGGACGGGCTCGCCGAGACCGCGTCGGGCGCGAGCGGCGCCGACCTGGGCTTGGTGGTGAGCGCCGAGACGGCGTGCCGGAGGGCGTCGTACCGGGCGGTGAGCGTCGCGTCCGTGGCCGTGCCGTCGGCCGCGGCCGTCTTCGCGGCGGTGAGTGCGGTGGTGAACGCCTTCCAGGAGGATTCGGTGTAGCGGGTGTTCTCCAGGGCCGAGGCGGTCTCGACCAGCTCCTCCAGGGTGAGCCGCGCGAGCGGGATCAGCTGGCTCGCGGCGAGGGTGAGGCTGCGGGTGCGGGTGTCGACTTCGAGCTGGGTCGCGTCGCCGGCGTCCAGCAGGGCGCGTGCGGCGTCGAGTTCACGCGTGTACACCCCGAAGTCGATCGCGTCGTACCGGTCGGAGTGCTCCGCGAGGCCCTCGTACCGCTCGATCGCCTCGCGCAGCGCGGACGGATCCGTCGCGGCGGGGGCGTCGACGTGGTCGAAGGTGATCCGGCCCAGGTTCGCCACGTACGGGTGCGCGGAGTCCGCGGTGGTCACCAGGCGCAGGTGGAGGTCGTGGGTGCCGGTGATGCCCTCGGGCAGCGTGAGGCTCGTCGTACCGCCGGACGACCAGGCGCTCCCGGTGACGGGCAGCGGGACGGTGGCGTACGGGGTCCCGGGGGCGGCCGGGTCGAAGGCGTCCAGATGGATCTGGATGGCCGAACCGGTGCCGCAGCGGGCGGAGTTGTTGGCGTAGGTGACGGTGACGGTGTTCTTCGCCGAGGCGCCGAACGTGATGTCCCCGTAGTCGAGCCAGGCTCCGTCGTAGGTGCCGCCGAGGTCCGTGGTGGACCCCGCGCCGCTCCAGGAGACCGGCTCGCTCTTGAGGCCGCCGCCGCTGTTCGAGCGGAAGGCGGTGGCGTCGACCGCCACGGGGGCGGCGGCGTCCTGCGCCAGGGTCATCGCGTAGACGTTGGCGACGTAGGGCTGGGCGGACGTCTGGGTGCTGGAGGCGAAGACCGCGTAGACGTCCTGGACGCCCTTGAAGACGGCCGGGTCGAGGCGGACGGTGGTGGTGGCGAGGGTGCCCCAGCCCGAACCGGTGTAGGCGAGCGGGATGTCGGCGGCCTTCGGGCCGTCCGCCGAGCCGAGGTGCAGCTCGATGTGCGAGTCGGACGCGGCGCGCGTCTGCGGTTTGTCGTAACTGACGGCGACGGTGTCCGCGCCGGTGCCGAGGCCGGTGGCCTTCCACGCGGCCCAGGCGCCGTTCGTCGTGTTCTCGAAGATGCCCCCGGACGTCTTGAGGGGAAGCGAACCACCGCCGGTCGACGTGGCGTTGGCCGCGGTCAGCGTGGCCAGGGTGGTCGAGGAGGACGCGGCGGCCGGGTACGGTGAGAACTGGTACCAGTCGAAGTTCGACACCCACTGCTGTCCGGCCGGGGCGTGGAACACGAAGGTCGCGCTCTCCGCGGTCAGCAGGGCATCCGGGTCGGTGACGGTCGCCTGGACCGTGGTCCAGTACTGCCAGCCGCCGGTTCCGGGAAGCTGGGCGGTGGCGACGACCGGGCCGTCGGCTCCGCCCGCGTGGACGTCGACGCTGCTCGGCTTGGCGCTGGTGGCCTGGGAGTTGGCGTAGCGCACCGAGATGCCGCGCGGGGCGACACCGCCGAAGTCCAGCTTGGAGTAGCGCTCCCACGAGCCCTCGGAGACGCCGCCGAGGTTGCCGTCCGAGTTGTTGCGCTCGCTGACGAGGCTCGGGCCCTCCTTCTCGTCGGGGGACTCGGCCTGGAGGACCGCGTAGCCGCCCTCGTCGATGGTGAGGGTGGCGACGGCGGACCGCAGCGCGTCCTCGGCGGCCATGAGCGTGCCGGTCGTGGACGCGGAGTCCGCGAGGACGGTCCGCGCGCGCTCCAGCGCCGACCGGAAGAGGCTCCAGGAGCCGTCCGAGTAGTTGCCGGCGCGCACCGGGGACGCCTGGGCGACGAGTGCGCCCAGGGTCGTACGGTGCACCGCGGCGGCGGAGACGGTGAGCGGGTCGGTCGGGGAGATCCCGGTACCGCGCACCGTGGACGCCTCCCCGCCGTGGGCGAACGCCGCGTCCTGGAAGGTGATGCCGAAGTGCGCGTCGACCTCGGTGCTGCCCTTGAGGGAGACGGTCGCGGTGTGCGCGTCCACGACCCGGAGGTCGGCGGTGACCCCGCCGGGCAGTCCGGTGACGGTGGCCGCCCCGGACGTGGTCAGGCTGGTGCCCTTGCGGGCGGCGAAGGTGGCCGGTCCGGAGAGGGTGAGCCGCACGCTGCCGTCGACGGTGCCGTCGGCCTTGGTGGCGAGGGTGGCCGGCTTGGCGGAGACGACGGTGTCACCCTTGCCCGGGGCCGTGCCGGAACCGGTGTCACCGGTGTCGGTGTTCAGCGAGTACGCGGGCTTCGTGGCGGCGCCCCACGTGGAGGGCTTGGCGCCCATGGTGAAGTCGAGGGTGCCGCCGGCGATGATCTGCGCGTAGTCCAGCCAGGTGTTGTCGAACTTCTTGCCGTTGAGCTTGGCGCTCTGCACGTAGTAGTCGCTCGGCGAGACGCCGTTCGCCTTCACGGTGAACGTGGCGCCGTTGGCGTAGGTGATCGTCGTCGAGTCGAAGAACGGGCTGCCGATCTGGAACTGGCTGGACCCGGCGGTCACCGGGAACAGGCCCAGGGCGGCACCGACGAACATGGTCGACATGGTGCCCGCGTCGTTGTCCATGGTCGGCAGGAAGCCGTTCGGGGAGAGCTTGTAGACCTGCGTCTTCACCGGCGGGGTGAACTGGCCGCCACCGCTGGGGGCTTCGTTGGTGGAGCCGGTCGCGATGTACCGGTTCCAGGTGGTGCCGGTGTAGATGGAGCGCACCCACTTCTGCGTCAGGCTGGGCTCGCCGACGTAGTTGAAGAGGTACGGGGCCTGCAGGTCGATCTCGTTGGCGTTGGAGTGCAGCATGGTCGAGCCGTCGTCGGCGGAGGAGTCCTCGCCGAACATGTGCTCGACGGCGGCCTTGCCGGCCTTGTCGCCGCCCATGGCCTCGATGAGGCCGCCCATGTCGTACGCGTCGTACCAGTGGTACTGCCAGAGCGTGCCCTGGTAGAGACCGGCCTCCTCGAACTTCTCGTAGTCGGCCGCCTGCCAGTCACCGCTCGCCGCGCGCGGGGTGAGCAGGCCGACCTGGGTGCCGTCGGGCGCCTTCCAGACACCGGACTTCACCAGGTTGTCGATCGCCATGGTCGACTGCTCGCGCAGCTTCACCGCGTCGTCGGTCCTGCCGAGCGCGCCGGCGATGACGGAGAGCGCCCACTGGTCGTAGCCGCGCTGCACGGTCGTACCGGGGTCACCGGCGACGTACCCCTGCCGCAGCTGCGCGCCCGTGTAGTACCCGGCGTACGCCATCAGCGCCGGGTACGCCTCGTCGAGCCGGTCGAAGTTCTTGAACCCCTTCGACAGCGCGTCGGCGACCAGCACCGCCGAGCGCTCCCAGCGCACGGTCGGCACCGAGTGGGTGAGGCTGCCGAGGCTCTTGCCGGTGGTGCGGGTGTCGGCGAAGAGCTCGATCAGCGACTGCACCATGTCCCGGTAGGTGGCCGGGTCGATGTACGCCTCGACGGAGTACTTGCGGAAGTCGTCCCAGGTGGACCAACCGTCGTAGTACGTGAAGCCGTTGGCCTTGTGCACCGCCCCGTCGGCGCCGCGGTACGTACCGCTGGTGCTGGTGGCGTTCACCGGCAGCGCGTACATCCGGTACAGGTGGGTGTAGAACTCCCTGGTCAGCGTCGACCCGGGGTCGGACGTGGCGGAGGCCTTCACGGCGACCGCGCCGAGGGCGCTGTTCCAGGCCGCCTTGGTCCGCTCGCGCGCCTGGTCGAAGGTGAGGCCGCCGACCTCGGCCGCCTGGTCGGTCACGGCCTGTTCGGCGCTGATCGGCGAGAGCGTGACGCGCAGTTCGATGTCGTCCCCGTGGGACGCGTCGAAGCCGAGCACCGCGCCGGTGTCCGTCCCGTCCCGCTCGGTCGCGTCGCTCAGCTTGCCGTCACCGCCCCAGCTCTTCAGCGAGGTCACGGGGACGTTCGTGGTGGCGGCGTAATACATCTGGTACGAGGCGCCGTTGAACGAACCCGCGATGAGCCCGGTGATCGACGTGGTCCCGTCCGGGAGCTCCGTCGCCTTCAGGGTCGAACGGGTACGGCTGGTGAAGTTGTTCGCCAGGTCGAGGACGAGCTCGGGCTGCGAACCCGCAGGGAAGCTGTACCGCTCCAGCGCCGTGCGCGTGGTCGCGGCCATCTCGGCCTCGATGGTGCCCGGCCCCTGCTGCACGGAGGAGGCCGTACCGGAGAGGGCCCCGAGCCCCACCTTGTACGAGCCGGGGCTCGCGGACTCGTCGTCGTGGCTGTACCCGTGGGCGTACGTGCTCGTCGCGGGGCGGCTGTCGTACCGCACCGAGGTCGGCACGACGAGCAGGTCGCCACCGCCGCCCGAGCCGCCGACGCCGTCGAGGTCGGTCGCGGTGAACCCGGCGATGTGGTCCTCGTTGTAGTCGTACCCGGGGTGGTTCCGGTTCGGCGTGGTCAGCGGGTTGACCTTGGCCAGGCCGTGCGGCGCCTGCGCGCCGGGCAGGTCGTTGCCGTCGTCACCGGCGGTCGACACGAAGGGGTCGACGAGCGCGGTCCAGTCCGTTCCGGAGGTGCCGGACGTACCGGCGGACGTGCTCGCACCGGGCGCGGCGAAGGCCACGCCGCCACCCGCCAGCGCGGCGGCGCCGAGCGCCCCGGTGAGCAGGACGGCGACCGCCGCGCGCAGGGGCCGGCGACCGGCGGGGGCCGCTCCCGCGCGTATCGCGGGAGGCAAGGGGGGATGGGATCTGATGGACACGGAACCTCTCAGGCGTCGCACTGCGTCGCACGGTTCGGCCTCACCAGAAGACAACGTTGTCAGCCCACGACACCGGGCGTGCAACCCAGAAACAGCAGGACGGAAGTGAACACCGCGATCATCTCTGCCGTGTTCACGACCGTCCACCATCAGACACGGAGAAAACGTACGAGGGGCAAACAATTCCCGCCGGGGAGGTGACCGCGCCCGGCGCGCGCACCCGGAGCATCCGGTCCCGCGCGGGGACGGACGGGGGACGGGCGGGGACGGGCGGGGACGGGCGGGGACGGGCGGGGCCGGACGTGGCACAGCAGGGGGAGGCAGGGGGCGGCAGGGAAACCGGGGCCGGACCGCGCGCGGGAGGAATTCGTGGCATGCACGCGATCAGCTGTGTACGGTGAGCCTCTTCGGACGCCGACGCGCGAGTGGATACGGGGGACTTGGCGTCATGACGCACGAGCCGGGCGGGGCGCACCCGCATCCGCCGATGCCCGCACAGCCACCGAGGCCCGCACCGCAGGAGACTCCGCGGCCCGCACCGCCGGAGCCTCCGCGGCCCGATCACGGGCCGCCCAAGTGGTCCTGGTGGGTCGTCGGCATCCTGGTGCCGGTACTCGGCCTGATCGTCACGCTGGTCGTCCAGGCGGGGAACAACGCCTCACGCGACCCGCTCGCGCCGCCGTCGGCAGCGGCCCAGGACTCGGCGGAGCCCGAATCGCCGGCCTCCCCCGGGACGTCGGAGACCCCCGGCCCGGCCGAGACGCCCGCCGGCGACGTCGTCACCACGGCGCCCCCTTCGCCGTCGCCCTCGCAGGGCTCGGCGAAGATCCTCAGGACGGGGGAGTTCACGCTCGCCGAGGGGAACAGCGCCGACCTCGAACACGGCACGGTCGGAGCCTCGGTGGAGAGCCCGGACATGGCGTGGAGCGGCGGCGGCTCGTTCTCGGCTCTGAACGGTCGGGTGGCCGAACCTTCCGAGGGCGCCACTCCGAAGGTATGCGACCACGTACTCCGCGCCTTTCCGCAGCCCACGGGGGAGATGAACTCCGGCCTGGAGGGGACGTGGTTCTGCATGCCAACCAGCGCGAACCATCTGGCGGCCGTCGCGTGGCTGGGCCGGGGGACCGACGGGATGCGGTTCCACTACATCGTCTGGGACACCCCCGCGCCCTCCGACGAGGAGTAGGCCGGCACCCGGCGACCGGGCCCTCGGTGGTCTCGGCGGTGCTCTGCGTGGGAGTCCTCGCCGAGGGGATCCGGCGCATCGGCGTGGTCCGGTCATCGCACCCGCGCTGCGAAGCGTCAGCTGACGGCGTCTTCCGCGCGGGTGTGGGCGACCAGTGCGTTGGCGTGGCCGTGGCCGAGGCCGTGGGTGGTCTTGAGCCAGGCGACCAGCTCCATGTGCTTGGTCAGGGGGGACGCGCGGATCAGTTCCTTCCATTCCGCCACCGGACGGCCGTACGTCTTCTCGATCGAGGGAAAGTAACTGGCGGGGCCCTTCGAGGAGTTCGTCATGCCGGGGCAGACCCCTCGGCCGCCCGGAAACCATCGGCCGGCGAGAGTGACCCGCCTCACAGCTGCCTGGGATGTGCGGTACGGGCGAGCCCCCGTACCGCACACCCGCGCGGGCGCTTCTCCTTACTGTCCGGCCGCGTTGAGCAGATCGAGGACGCTCTGCTGACAGCCGTAGTCGCTGCTGCCCGAGCCTCCGTTCCAGTGCGGCCCGTACTGGTCGAGCGCGTTGCGGTCCTTGGCGTAGGCCGCTTCGGCCCAGCGGTCGAGGGTCGCCGCGTACGGGTGGTCGCTCAGCTGGGTGTCGAGCCTGCCGAGGCCGCGTACGTACGCCCCCTTGAAGGACGGGCCGTCGCCGGTGCAGTCGTCACCCTCGCCGGGCTCCCGCAGCACGCCGTCGGTCTGGAGCCGGACGGTGGACGCACCGGCGAGGGTGCGGGCGGTGGTGAGCAGCGCGGAGTCACCGGTGGCCCGGTACAGCTCGGTGAGACCGCCGAGCACCACGCCCTGGTTGTACGTCCAGGTGGGCTGGCCGTTGTTGGCGCAGGCGTCGGTGAGCCCGTCGTTGATCATGTGGTCGCCGTTGATCATCCCGCTCCCCTGGAACCACGACCACTCGGCCTTCGCCCGGCCCAGGTAGACCGTGTCGCCGGAAATGCGGTTGTGCAGTGCCGCGTTGAGCTGGAGGAAGAGCTCGTTGGTGATGGCGTTCTTGTACGTCGTCGTCCGGTTCCACAACACCCCGCCGCCGCAGGTTCCGTTCCAGTACGCCTGCATGTGATCGGCGTCGGCACGGGCCGTGTTGAGGTACCGGCTGTCGCCCGTCGCGTCGTACGCGGCGACCCAGGCCAGGCCCCACCAGCCGGTGTCGTCGAGGTAGTCGTTGCGGAAGCTGCCGCCCTGGGCGTTGATGTTCTTGTCGTAGGTGGAGGCGATGGCGTACCGGTAGCTCGGCATGCCGCTGAGGCGCGCGTTGTCGAGCACGGCGGTGAGCGCGTTGGCGGCGGTCCACCAGCCGTTGCCGCCGAACAGGCCGGTGCCCCGGTCGTACGACATCATCAGCCCGGTCGCGGCGGCGGTGGAGCGGCTCCAGGCGTTCCAGTTCACCCGCGCCCAGCCGGTGCAGGTGATCTCGGGACGGTCCCCGGCCTTGCCGCAGGCGCGCAGGGCTCCGACGCCGGCGGTGCTCCAGTCGTCGACGTTGTACATCTGGGTGCGCCAGCCGCTCGATCCGGCGGGGACGGCCGTCGCGCCCAGCCTGCTCCCGGAGGCCCAGCTCCGGCCGCCGTCGAAGGAGCGGTCGATCCAGACCTCGTCCCCGGCCGAACCGTTCTCGATCGAGGCCCAGCCCATGACATCGTTGTCGGACAAGTGCAGCCGGATGCTGCGTCCGTACAGCGCGCTGCTCACCGGCGTCCGGTCGGAGGTCGCGGTGGCGGGATCGCGGGCGTCGCACTGCTTGTTGCAGATGGCCGCCTCGGCTGCGGCGGCCGAGGATTCGGCGCCGGAGGCGGACTCGGCGGCCCGTGCGGTCGCTGCCGGGAGGGCGGTGAGAAGCAGGCTCGCGAAGAGGGCGAGGACGGCCGGGCGCCGGCCTCTGCGGGGGTAAGGCATGCGACAACTCCTTGCGGGTGGTGGGGGGACACGCCGGCGGTCGGCCGACCCGATCAGCCGACCGGACTATCAGGTCCATGTCAATACACGTGCACGACCGGCGCCCGGGAGGAGCGTGGGACTGGTGTGTGCCGACCACTCGTGCGGGTGACATGCCGCGTCCCCGCCCGCGCCCCGCCCGCCGGGCCGCGAGACTGGCCGGGCCCGTAAACGCACACCGAAGGATCGTCATGGCGGAAGAGCTGTACGCGACGTTGAAGACCAACCAGGGTGACATCGAGGTCCGGCTGCTGCCGAACCACGCGCCCAAGACGGTGCGCAACTTCGTGGACCTCGCGACGGGCGAGCGCGAGTGGATCGACCCGAACACCTCGCAGCCGAGCAACGCCCCGCTGTACGACGGGACGGTGTTCCACCGGGTCATCGAGGGCTTCATGATCCAGGGCGGCGATCCCCTGGGCAACGGCTCGGGCGGCCCGGGCTACAAGTTCGCCGACGAGTTCCACCCCGACCTGGCGTTCACCAAGCCCTACCTGCTGGCCATGGCGAACGCCGGTCCGGGCACCAACGGATCGCAGTTCTTCATCACCCTCGCCCCGACGACCTGGCTCACCGGCAAGCACACCATCTTCGGCGAGGTCACGAACGACGCGAGCAAGAAGGTCGTCGACGCCATCGGAACCGCGTCGACCAACCCGCGCAACGACCGCCCGGTGCAGGACGTGGTCATCGAGCAGGTCGTCGTCGAGACCCGCTGACCTCCTGACGTCCGCGGCCTACCCCTCCAGGTGTCCCAGCACCGTGCGGGCGGCACGCTCCACCGCGCGGCGGGCCGGGTCGGTGTGGTCGACCGCCTCGAAGCCGTGGCGCGCGCCGGGGACGGGGATCACCTCCAGCCGGAGGTCCGTCCCCTTGGCCGCGAGGAGGAACTCCTCGACCGTGGCGTCGATCTCCGGCCGCTCCTTCTCCACCCGGCTCAGCACGAAGGGCAGCGTCCCGGCGGCGCGTACGGCCTCCACGGGGTTGAACCGCCCCGCCGTCCGGGGCCAGCTCGGCAGCGGGGCGAGCACCGGGTAGGTCGCCGCGACGCAGCGCAGCCAGGCCGGGGGCGCGACCAGCCACTCGGCGGAGAGCAGCGCACCCCCGGAGAAGAACCAGAGGGCGACCCGGTCCGCGTCGACACGCGGATCGGCGCGGACCTGCTCGACCACCTCGGCGAGGTCACCGGCGGCGGTGGCGAGGGCGCCGAGGCCGTGCATGCGGTGGTCCAGCACGGCGCCGACCAGGCCCAGGTCCGCGGCGTACCTGCCGTAGCCGACGTACGAGGGCCAGTCGCGGGGCGTGGGCCGGGCGTCGGCCGCGACCGGGCCGCCGTGGACGAACACGATCGCGGGGCGGGGGCCCTCGGCGTCGGGGAGATAGAGGTCGACGCGGCCGTGCCGCTCCCGCGCGCGTTCGGGCAGGTCCAGCAGGAACGGCCCGAGGTGCTGGGGCGGTCCGGCCGCCGGTGCCTCGACACGGTGGCCCTCACCGGCCGCCGCACGCCGGAGCACGTCGGCGAGTTCGTCGGGGGCGGAGAGCATCGGCCAGTGCCCGGTGGGGAGTTCGATGAGGGTGACGCCGGGCCGGGTGAGCGCCTGGACGCGTGGTTCACCGATCTTGACCAGGGATTCGACCAGTTCGATGGTCGATCCGTTCCTCGTGCTGAGAAGGCCCGTGTACGGGAGGGCGGCGGCGGCCCCGGTCGGCGGCAGTGGCTGGACGAGCGTGGCCGCCGGGTGCGGGACCGCCCGCCGCGCCAGCAGCTCCACCGCCTCGTCGGACAGGTCGGCGGCGCCCGGCCGGCCGCGCCACTCCTCGGCGGAGGGCGGGGCTGCCAGGCCGGAGCCCGGCCCCTCGGGCGGAGCGGTCACCGCCGCCACCGCCCGCTCGCGCACCGCCGGGTCCAGTTCGATGACGAGGGCCGGTTCACCGTCCTGGGGCAGTCCGGCGTCCACGTTGACGATCCGGGCGACCCGCTCCGGGCGCAGGGCCGCCGCACCGAGGACGGGGAGGATGCCGTAGTCGTGGCCGACGAGAACCACCTCGGTCTCCTCGGCGGGCATCGCGTCGACGATCCGCACCAGATCGTCGATGTGGGTGGCGAGGCTCGTCCCGGACCCGGCCGCCGCATCGCCCTCGCCCAGCCCGGTGAGGGTGACCGGGACAGCCGTGTCACCCGCCTCGCCCAGCGCCTGTGCCACGTGGTCCCAGATCCAGCCCCCGGTGAACGTGCCGGGCACCAACAGGAAAGCCGTCATCGGCCGCCTCCGCCTCCTTCTACCGCACGGACCGGAGCACGCACGCACCGAGCGCGCCCCCTGCCTCCTCAACTCCGGTGACACGAGGCCGAGTTCCCGCACCCGCACGGGATCACCCGACCGGGGCAGGACATCCCCCGGACGGCCGGTACAGCCCTGCGGCCGGTTCAGCCACCGTGGCCGGACATCCCCCGCGCGGCCGGTCCAGGCCTACGGCCGGTACAGCCCCGCGCCACCCGGTTCAGCCCGGGTGCCGCTCGGTGATCCGCCCCACCGCGTCGGCCAGCAGGTACGCGCTCCGCCCGCGCCCGGAGACCGTCACCCGGACGACCGGGGCCGGGCTGCCGCCGTCGGGCGTGATGTCGATCCGCCAGGTCTCGGGGTGGTCGATACCGAGCTCCGCACGCGCGGTGTCCACGAGCCCGGGGAGCAGTTCGTACGGGAGGGCGCGCAAGCTCATCGGGAGACCGCCGCCGGTGGACGGGCCCTTGCTGCCCACGGCCGACATCGCCTTCTCCTCGATGGTGATCCGGGTGCCCAGCTCGGTGCCCATGCCCGTGACCAGGATGTCCGCGAGGCGGCGCATCTCGCCGGGGCGCAGGGTCGACGCGGAGGAGGCGGAGCCGGTGACCGTGGTGACGGTGGTGGTCGTGCCGCTCGCCCCCGGGACCACCGTGGAGGTGGCGGAAGGCGCGGACGGCGGGTCGTCGAAGCGCTCTCCCAGCTCGCCCCAGTAGGGGAGGAGGGCCAGGGCAGCCCCGGCGAGCACGCCCAGCGGGAGCACCACGCACCCGGACCAGCCGGCCCCGTCGGACTTCACCCGGGTGTGCTCGGGCGCGGTGTCGATACGGGCGTCCGCCGCCCGGCGCGCCCACTCCTCCGTGGGCCTCCGGTCCAGCTCAACCCCCCAGGGCTGCGCCGCCGCGTACGTCACCACGACGACCCGGCCCTCGGGATAGTCCGACAGGTCGGCCAGGTTGATCTGCTCGTGGACGTGCACCCGGTACGCGGGGGCGTCGTCGGGCGCCACCGTGAGGTCGAACCGCACCGGCACGTCGGCGAACTCCCCGTGGGTGGCCCGCCGGTGCTCGATCCGGGCGAGCGCGACCCGTGGCGCCGGTACGGGCGTCCGCGACCGCCGTACCCGTGCGGGCACGGCCACCAGCAGCACCCCTGCCACCAGGCCACCGAGGCCGAAGCAGAAGAGCGCCACGTCCTTCAGCATCACGCCGACGGTCAGCGCGGTCAGCGCGCCGCCGACCAGGGCGCCCAGCACGAGCACCGCCGACACCGAGAGGAACTGCCGGGCCATCGAGCGCCCCGGGCGTGCGGACGTATCCCCCGTCGTCACCATGGCCGCGATTGTCCACGGCCCGGGTGACGCCGGGAAGACGAACGGCGGAACCCTGCCGGGGAGAACGGGGGCGGGCACGCGCGCGCGTGGGGCGGGCGGTTCCGGCGTCCGGGTGAAACCGGCGGATCCCCGGTGCCGGACGCGGGCGCGGGCGGGCCGGATCGGCATCGTGGCCTCAGCCCGGCTCGCTCCGCCCCTCCCCGCCCATCGCGTCCCGCCCCGCCCGTCCCGTCCGCCCCGTCCCGCCCCGTCCCGCCCGTCCCCTCCGCCCCGTCCCGCCCGTCCCTTCCGCCCCGTCCCCCAGGAGAACTCATGCTCGGCACCGACTTCCGTACCGGATCGCCCAACTGGCTCGACCTCGGCAGCCCCGACACCCGGGCCGCCGCCGCGTTCTACCACGCCGTCCTCGGCTGGGAGTTCGTCTCCGCCGGGCCCGAGACCGGCGGGTACGGGTTCTTCCGGACCGACGGGAAGACCGTCGCGGCCCTCGGCCCGCTCACCGAGGAGGGGGCATCGTCCGCCTGGACGGTCCACTTCAGGACCGACGACATCCACGCGACCGTCCAGGCGGTCAGGGACGGCGGCGGGAGCGTCCGGATGGAGCCCATGGACGTCATGGGCGAGGGGACACTGGCCCAGGTCACCGACGCGCAGGGCGCCGACTTCGCGCTCTGGCAGCCCGGCAGGACGGCCGGGCTGGAGCTCGCCTCGGCGCCGAACAGCCTGATCTGGGTGGAGCTGCACGTTCCGGACCCGGTCGCGGACATCGCCTTCTACCAGGGCCTGTTCGGCTGGCGGACCCAGGACATGCCGGTGCCCGGGATGACGTACCGGGTGCTGAGCACCGAGGACGGCGATCTCCAGGACACCACCTTCGGCGGGGCGGCTCCGGCGGACGACAGCAGTGGCGGCGAACAGTCCCGCTGGGTGCCCTACTTCCACGTGGTGGACGTCGACGCCACCGTCGAGGCGACCCGGTCGCACGGCGGGACCGTGCTGATGCCGGCCGCCGACATGTCCGACGTCGGCCGGATGGCCTGGCTCGCGGACCCCTTCGGCGCGGTGTTCGCGCTGCTGAAGCCCGACCCCCGGATGTAGAACCCCGGCGGGCCGCCCGGCTCAGTCGTCCCCGCCCTCCAGCTCGCCCTCCGTCTCCAGGAAGACCTGGCGCAGCGCTTCGAGGACGGCCGGGTCGGGCTTCGCCCACATCCCGCGCGACTCGGCCTCCAGGAGGCGTTCGGCGATCCCGTGCAGCGCCCAGGGGTTGGCCTGCTGGAGGAACTCCCGGTTCTCCGGGTCGAGTACGTACGTCTGGGTGAGCTTGTCGTACATCCAGTCGGCGACGACCCCGGTCGTGGCGTCGTAGCCGAACAAGTAGTCCACGGTGGCGGCGAGTTCGAAGGCACCCTTGTAGCCGTGGCGGCGCATCGCCTCGATCCAGCGGGGGTTGACCACGCGGGCGCGGAAGACGCGCGAGGTCTCCTCGACCAGGGTGCGGGTGCGGACCGTCTCGGGGCGGGTGGAGTCGCCGATGTACGCCTCGGGCGCGGTGCCCTTCAGCGCCCGCACGGCCGCCACCATGCCGCCGTGGTACTGGAAGTAGTCGTCCGAGTCCGCGATGTCGTGCTCGCGGGTGTCGGTGTTCTTCGCGGCGACCTCGATGCGCCGGTACGCGGTCTCCATCTCCTCGCGCGCCGGGCGCCCGTCGAGCTCGCGGCCGTAGGCGTAGCCGCCCCACACGGTGTAGACCTCGGCGAGGTCGGCATCGGTGCGCCAGTCGCGGGAGTCGATGAGCTGGAGGAGCCCGGCGCCGTACGTGCCCGGGCGCGAGCCGAAGATCCGGGTGGTGGCCCGGCGTTCGTCGCCGTGCTCGGCGAGGTCGGCCTGGGCGTGGGCGCGTACGTAGTTCTGCTCGGCCGGTTCGTCGAGCGAGGCGGCGAGCCGTACGGCGTCGTCCAGCAGGCCCACCGTGTGCGGGAAGGCGTCCCGGAAGAAGCCGGAGATGCGGAGCGTCACATCGATGCGGGGGCGGCCCAACTCCTCGTACGCGATGGGCTCCAGTCCGGTGACGCGGCGCGAGGCGTCGTCCCATACGGGGCGGATGCCGAGCAGCGCGAACGCCTCGGCGATGTCGTCGCCCGCCGTGCGCATCGCGCTGGTGCCCCAGAGCGAGAGGCCGACGGAGGAGGGCCAGTCGCCGTTGTCGGTGCGGTAGCGGGTCAGCAGCGAGTCGGCGAGGGCCTGCCCGGTCTCCCAGGCGAGCTTGGAGGGGACGGCCTTCGGGTCGACGGAGTAGAAGTTCCGGCCGGTCGGCAGTACGTTGACGAGCCCGCGCAGCGGCGAGCCGGAGGGCCCGGCAGGGACGAAGCCACCGTTCAACGCGTGAACGGTGTGGGTGAGTTCGTCGGTGGTGGCGGCGAGGCGCGGCACCACCTCGGTGGCGGCGAAGGCGAGGATGTCGGCGACGGCGGGCGCCAGGCCGGCGGCGACGGCCGCGACGGCGGACGGGTCCCATCCGGCGTCCTCCATCGCCTGGACCAGGGCGCGGGCCTGCTCCTCGATCTCGTCGGCGGCGGTGCGGGTGGCGGCGGACTCGTCCAGGCCGAGCGCCTCGCGCAGCCCGGGGAGCGACGCGGTGCCGCCCCAGATCTGGCGGGCGCGAAGCACCGCGAGGACCAGGTTGACCCGGTCGTTCCCGGCCGGGGGACTGCCCAGCACGTGCAGGCCGTCGCGGATCTGGACGTCCTTGATCTCGCAGAGCCAGCCGTCGAGATGCATGATGAACTCGTCGAAGCCCTCGTCCTCGGGCCGGTCTTCGAGCCCGAGGTCGTGGTCGAGCTTCGCGGCCTGGATGAGCGTCCAGATCTGGGCGCGGATCGCGGGCAGCTTCGCCGGGTCCATCGCGGCGATCTGGGCGTGCTCGTCGAGGAGTTGTTCCAGGCGCGCGATGTCGCCGTAGCTGTCGGCGCGGGCCATCGGCGGCACCAGGTGGTCGACGAGCGTGGCGTGCACCCGGCGCTTGGCCTGGGTGCCCTCGCCCGGGTCGTTGACGAGGAACGGGTAGACCAGCGGCAGGTCGCCGAGGGCCGCGTCCGGTCCGCAGGCGGCGGACAGCCCGGCGTTCTTGCCGGGCAGCCACTCCAGGTTGCCGTGCTTGCCGAGGTGGATCATCGCGTCGGCGCCGAAGCCGCCGTCCTCGGCGGTGGCGGCGATCCAGCGGTAGGCGGCCAGGTAGTGGTGCGAGGGCGGCAGGTCGGGGTCGTGGTAGATCGCGATCGGGTTCTCACCGAAGCCGCGCGGCGGCTGGATGAGGATCAGCAGATTGCCGCGCCGCAGCGCCGCGAGGACGATGTCGCCCTCCGGGTTCGCCGAACGGTCCACGAACATCTCGCCGGGCGCCGGACCCCAGTGCTCCTCGACCGCCGTGCGCAGCTCGGCGGGGAGGGTGGCGAACCAGCGGCGGTAGTCGGCCGCCGGGATACGGACCGGGTTGGCGGCCAGCTGCTCCTCGGTCAGCCACTCCTGGTCGTGGCCGCCCGCCTCGATCAGCGCGTGGATCAGCTCGTCGCCGTCGCCGGAGACCAGGCCCGGGATCCCGTCCGCGGGCCCGAAGTCGTACCCCTCGGCGCGCAGCCGGCGCAGCAGGGCGACGGCGCTCGCGGGGGTGTCCAGGCCGACCGCGTTGCCGATGCGGGAGTGCTTGGTCGGGTACGCGGAGAGCACCAGGGCGATCCGCTTCTCCGCGTTCGGGATGTGCCGCAGGCGGGCGTGGCGGACGGCGATCCCGGCGACCCGGGCGGCGCGCTCGGGGTCGGGGACGTACGCGGGCAGGCCGTCCGCGTCGATCTCCTTGAAGGAGAACGGCACCGTGATCAGGCGCCCGTCGAACTCCGGCACCGCGATCTGGGTGGCCGCGTCCAGCGGGGAGACGCCCTCGTCGTTCTCCTCCCACGCGGCGCGCGACCCGGTCAGGCAGAGCGCCTGGAGGATCGGTACGTCCAGCCCGGTCAGGGCGCCCGCGTCCCAGGACTCGTCGTCGCCGCCCGCCGACGCCTCGGCGGGACGGGTGCCGCCCGCCGCGAGGACGGTGGTCACGATCGCGTCGGCCGCGCGCAGGGCGTCGATCAGCCCGGGTTCGGGGGTACGGAGCGAGGCCACGTACAGCGGGAGCGCGCGGGCCCCGGCGTCCTCCACGGCAGTGCAGAGCGCGTCCACGAACGCGGTGTTGCCACTCATGTGGTGGGCGCGGTAGTAGAGCACCGCCACCGTGGGCGCGGTCCCGGGAAGCTCGCGGGCGGTCCGCTCCAGCGGGCCCCAGGCGGGGGCCGGGGCGGGCGGCTCGAAGCCGTGGCCGGTGAGCAGCACGGTGTCGGAGAGGAACCGGGCCAGCTGGCCGAGGTTCTCCGGGCCGCCGTGCGCGAGGTAGGCGTGGGCCTCGGCCGCGATGCCGATCGGGACGGTGGACGCGGCCATCAGCTGGGCGTCGGGAGCCTGCTCGCCGGTGAGGACGACGACCGGGAGGCCGGCGGCCCTGACCTGGTCGAGCCCCTCCTCCCAGGCACGCACCCCGCCGAGGAGGCGGACCACCACGAGCCCGGCGCCGTCGAGCAGTGCCGGGAGCCGGTCGAGCGGGAGCCGGGAGGGGTTGGCGTAGCGGTAGCGGACCGGGCCCTCGCAGGCGCGGGCGCTCAGCAGGTCGGTGTCGGAGGTCGACAGGAGCAGGATCATGCCGAGTCAGCCCTTCCTCGGGGTGTCCACGCCCCGGGCGGTGTCGGACGGCGGGAGTTCCTGACTCGTACGGCCGCGTCAGCGGGACGTACTCACAGTGGCGGGACCGCGCCGGAATCTCACCGGGCTTCCTCCCATGGCGCCGTCTGGCGTCGGCGGACCGAATGGTCCACCGTGAGCATCCTAGGGTGTGCGTCTCCGCCACGGCAGAGGGCCTCCGGGGGGCGGCACAGGTCACATGTGCGCTCCGGTGACCTTCCTGGGGACGTGGGTATGCTCGCCGCCATGTCCGCAACCGCCGATTCGCCCGGTTCCCCGGCCGCCGGTACCGCCCGGACCGGCGGCGACGCCTGTCCGGGAACGCTGCGGCTGCACCGGGCGGACGACGGTGCGCTGGCGCGCGTACGGATACCCGGCGGGGTGCTGACCGCCGCTCAGGCACGCACCCTGCTGGCCGCGGCCGAGCGGCTCGGCGACGGCGAACTGCACCTCACCTCGCGCGGCAACCTCCAACTCCGTGGGCTGGGAGCCGAGTGCGGCGGCGAACTCGCCGAACTGCTGAGCCGTGCGGGGCTGTTGCCGTCCGAGCGGCACGAGCGCGTCAGGAACGTCGTCGCCTCCCCGCTCTCCGGTCTCGACACCTCCAAACGCCCCGAAATACGCCCCTGGCTCACCGGGTTGGACACCTTGCTCTGCGGGAGCGAGCGGGCGGCCGCGCTCTCCGGCCGCTTCCTCTTCGCCCTCGACGACGGCCGGGGTGACGTGGACGCGCTGGGCGCCGACCTCACCCTGATCGCGGTCGGCGGCGGCCGGGCGCTGCTCCGGACCGGCCCCGGCGGCCCCCTCCTCCCCGTCCCCTTCGACGAGGCCCCGCGCGCCGCGCTGCTCGCCGCCGAGGCCTTCCTCGACCTGGCGGCCGACCCCGGCGTCTGGCGGATCTCCGCCCTCCCCGACGCCGCCCGCGCCGCCCTCCCCGCCGAGGCCGCCCGCCGCGCGGGGCTCGTACCACTGACCGTCGACGGACCGCCCGGCCCTGCCACCCCCGCGGTCCCCGAGCCCGGGGCCGTGACCGGACCCGGGGGCGCGGTCGCGCTGCACGCCGGGGTACCGATGGGGCGGCTGACCGGCGCGCGGTGGCGGACGCTCGTGGAGGCCGCGGAACGCCTCGGTTCCGGCGAGCTGCGCTGCACCCCGTGGCGCGGGGTCGTCGTGCCGGACCTGGCCGCCGAAGCCGCCCGGGAGGCCCTGGCCGTACTCGCCGAAGCCGGCCTGGTGACCGGGCCGGAATCTCCGTGGGCCGGGGTCGGCGCGTGCGTCGGGCGCCCCGGCTGCGCGAAGTCGCTGGCCGACGTGCGGGCCGAGGCGGAGGCCGCGCTCGGACCGCGCGCCCCACGCGCGCGGCTGCCCGTGTACTGGTCCGGGTGCGAACGCCGCTGCGGCCACCCCCACGGGGAGTGGATCGACGTCGTCGCCACCCCGGCGGGACACCGGATCGCGCGGGTGCGGGGGGAGTCGCGGGACGCCCCGGTGGCCGTCCCGGACGATCCGGCCGCGCTCGCCGCAGCGGTGGCGGCGGCCCGGGACACCCGTACCTGACCCGCCCGCGCCCCTGAACACGCGTCCCACCTGCCCCACCCGACCCACCGAACCGACCACGCCCCGGCACAGGACCGCCCGTGCCCGACCGAAGAAAGCGACAGCACTGTGCATCAGTACGAGAAGGACGGACCGGCGATCTACCGCCAGTCCTTCGCCACCATCCGCGCGGAGGCGGATCTCGCCGGTCTGCCCGCCGACGTCAGCCAGGTCGCGGTCCGGATGATCCACGCGTGCGGCATGGTCGACCTCGTACGCGACCTCGCCTTCTCCCCGACCGCCGTGGCCGACGCCCGCGCCGCGCTCCGCGCCGGGGCCCCGATCCTCTGCGACGTGGCGATGGTCGCCAGCGGAGTCACCCGCAAACGGCTGCCCGCGGAGAACGAGGTCGTCTGCACCCTCTCCGACCCCTCGGTTCCCGGGCTGGCCCGCGAGCTGGGCACCACGCGCAGCGCCGCCGCCCTTGAGCTGTGGCGGGACCGGCTGGAGGGCTCGGTCGTCGCCATCGGCAACGCGCCCACCGCGCTCTTCCGGCTGCTGGAGATGCTCGAGGAGGGCGCCCCGCTGCCCGCCGCCGTCATCGGTGTCCCGGTCGGCTTCATCGGCGCGGCCGAGTCCAAGGAGGCCCTCGCGGCGCACGTCTCCGGGGTCCAGCACCTCGTGGTGCGCGGCCGTCGCGGCGGCAGCGCCCTGGCGGCGGCCGCCGTCAACGCCCTCGCGAGCGAGGAGGAGTGACCGGGACCGTCGCGGCGAACGAGAACGCCGCACACGCCTCCACCCCCGCGCCCGACGACACGACGACCGGCGGCACGGGCCGGCTCTACGGGGTCGGCCTCGGCCCCGGCGACCCGGAGCTGATGACCGTCCGCGCGGTGCGGGCCATCGCCGAGGCGGACGTGATCGCCTTCCACAGCGCCCGGCACGGCCGCTCGATCGCCCGGTCCATCGCCGCCGCGCACATCCGGCCCGACCACATCGAGGAACCGCTGGTCTATCCGGTCACGACGGAGACCACCGACCACCCGGGCGGCTACCGGGGTGCGCTGGAGGACTTCTACACCGAGGCCGCGGCCCGGCTCGCCGTCCACCTCGACGCGGGCCGCACGGTGGCCGTCCTGGCCGAGGGCGACCCGCTCTTCTACGGCTCGTACATGCACATGCACAAGCGGCTGGCGGACCGTTACCCCGCCGAAGTCATCCCCGGGGTGACCTCGGTGAACGCCGCCGCCGCACGGCTCGGCACCCCGCTCGTGGAGGGTGAGGAGATCCTCACCATCCTCCCCGGCACCCTGCCGGAGGAGGAGCTGACGGCCCGTCTCGCGTCGACCGACTCCGCCGTGGTGATGAAGCTCGGCCGGACCTTCCCGGCGGTGCGCCGCGCGTTCGAGGCGTCCGGGCGGCTGCCCGAGGCACAGTACGTCGAACGCGCCACGATGGCCGGGGAGCGCACCGGCGCACTCGCGGAGGTGGAGCCCGGCTCGGTGCCGTACTTCGCGGTCGCCGTGGTGCCCAGCCGGATCGACGCCCCCCGCCCCGGGCCGGAGCCCGGCTCCGGCGAGGTCGTGGTGGTCGGCACCGGACCCGCCGGACCGCTCTGGCTGACGCCCGAGACGCGCGGGGCGCTGGCCGCCGCCGACGCGGTGGTCGGCTACACCACCTACCTCGACCGGGTACCGGTCCGGCCCGGCCAGGCCCGCCACGGCTCGGACAACAAGGTGGAGGCGGAGCGCGCCGAGTTCGCCCTCGACCTGGCCCGGCGCGGGCAGCGGGTGGCCGTGGTCTCCGGCGGCGACCCGGGCGTCTTCGCCATGGCCACCGCCGTCCTGGAGGCCGCCTCGCAGCCGGAGTACGGAGACATCCCCGTACGGGTCCTGCCCGGGGTCACCGCGGCGAACGCCGCCGCCGCCCGGGCGGGGGCCCCGCTCGGCCACGACTACGCGACGATCTCCCTCTCCGACCGGCTCAAGCCCTGGGAGGTCATCGCCGGACGGCTGCGCGCCGCGGCCTCGGCCGACCTGGTGATCGCGCTCTACAACCCGGGCTCGAAGAGCCGCACCTGGCAGGTCGGCAAGGCCCGCGACCTGCTCCTCGAACACCGCTCCCCGGACACCCCGGTGGTGCTCGGCCGGGACGTCGGCGGCCCCGGGGAGAGCGTGCGCACGGTACGCCTCGCCGATCTCGACCCGGCCGAGGTGGACATGCGCACCCTCCTGATCATCGGGTCCTCGCAGACCCGGCGGGTGGACCGGCCGGACGGCGGGCACCTCGTCTGGACCCCTCGCCGCTACCCGGAGGCGTAGAGCCCTCCGGGCGGCTCACCCCCGGCCCAGGCGGGCGTTCAGCCAGGCCAGGGCCTCGGCCGGGGTCGCGGCCACCGGTACCCCCTCCGGGACCGGTGGCCGCCGCACGACCACCACCGGAATCCCGGCCTCCCGGGCCGCCGCCAGCTTCGGCGCGGTGGCCGTGCCCCCGCTGTCCTTGGTGACCAGCACCTCGATGCCGTACCGGCGGATCAGCTCCCGCTCACCCGCCAGGGTGAACGGCCCCCGGTCGAGGAGCACCTCCATCCGCGCCGGGTACGGCGGCTCCGGCGCGTCCACCGACCGCATCAGGAACCAGAGTTCGTCCAGCCCCGCGAAGGCGGCCAGCCCCATCCGGCCGGTGGTGAGGAAGACCCGCCCGCCCAGCGACGGCAGCAGCGCCGCGGCCTCCTCCAGGGAGCCGGCCGGGTGCCAGTCGTCGGCCGGGCCGGCCACCCAGCCGGGGCGGCGGAGCGCCAGCAGGGGAACATGGGCCGAGGCGGCGGCACGGGCCGCGTGAAAACTGATCGTTCCGGCGAAAGGATGGGTGGCGTCGATGAGCGCATCCACCCGGTGCTCCCGCAGCCACGCGGCGAGCCCCTCCGTACCGCCGAAGCCGCCGACGCGGACCTCGCCCGGCGGCAGCACCGGCCGGGCCACCCGCCCGGCGAGCGAGCTCGTCACCCGCAGGGGCCTGCGCCCCCCGGCCGGTATCTCCGCGTCCAGCGCCTCCGCCAGCCGGCGGGCCTCGGTCGTGCCGCCGAGCACGAGGACGTGCTCCGGGGACTCGGGATCGTCCGGCATGTCGGGCAGCGGTATCGGCACCATCGAGGGGGACCTTCCGTGAGCAGTGAGGCCACCGTCGAGGGGACCTGCCATGAGCAGTGAGGCGAAGGGCGGGCGCGAAGCCCAACTCAAACACACCGGCCTGCGCCCCGGTTGGACCACCGGCGCCTGCGCCACGGCTGCGACCACCGCCGCGTACACCGCGCTGCTGACCGGCGAGTTCCCCGACCCGGTGACCATCACCCTGCCGAAGGGCCGGACCCCCGCGTTCGCGCTCGCCGTCGAATCGCTGGTGGACGGTACCGCGACCGCCGGGGTGGTCAAGGACGCGGGCGACGATCCGGACGTGACCCACGGGGCGCTGGTCAGGTCGACGGTACGGCCGCTGCCGCCGGGCTCCGGCGTGGTGTTCCGGGCGGGACCGGGGGTCGGCACGGTGACCCTGCCCGGGCTGCCGCTGGACGTCGGCGAACCGGCCATCAACCCGGTGCCCCGGCAGCTGATGCGCGAGCACGTGGCCCGGGTCGCGGCGGAGCACGGCGGCACCGGGGACGTGGAGGTCACGATCTCCGTGGACGACGGCGAGGAGATCGCACGTTTCACGTGGAACGGTCGCCTCGGCATCCTCGGCGGGCTCTCCATCCTCGGCACCACCGGGGTGGTCGTGCCGTACTCCTGCTCGGCGTGGATCGACTCGATCCGGCGCGGGGTCGACGTGGCGCTGGCCGCCGGGCAGACCCATGTGGCCGGGTGCACCGGCTCGACCTCGGAGAAGACGGTCGTCGCGGAGTACGGCCTGCCCCAGATCGCCCTGCTGGACATGGGCGACTTCGCGGGGGCCGTGCTCAAGTACGTACGCCGCCATCCGGTGCCCCGGCTCACCGTCTGCGGCGGCTTCGCCAAGCTGTCGAAGCTCGCCGCCGGGCACATGGACCTGCACTCGGCGCGGTCCCAGGTGGACAAGGGGTTCCTCGCCCGGCTGGCCCGGGCGGGCGGTGCGGACGAGGCGCTGGCCGAGGCGGTGGCGGGCGCCAACACCGGGCTCGCCGCTCTCCAGTTGTGCGCGGCGGCCGGGGTGCCGCTCGGCGACCTGGTGGCGGCGGGCGCCCGGGACCAGGCCCTGGAGGTGCTGCGCGGGGCACCGGTCGCGGTGGACGTGATCTGCGTCGACCGGGCCGGGACGGTGGTCGGCCGCAGCTCGGTCCGCTGAGCGGGGGCCCGTGTCTCAGCAGGTGTGGCGGTCGCGCTCCGGTGAGTAGAGGTGGCTGTCGCGGAACTGCTCCGCGCCCAGGGTGCGCCCGACCAGGATGACCGCCGTACGGACCACCCCGGCGTCCTTCACCTGCCCCGCGATGGTCTCCAGGGTGCCGCGCAGCACGATCTCGTCGGGGCGGGAGGCCATCGCCACCACGGCGGCCGGGCAGTCGGCCCCGTAGTGCGGCAGCAGCTCCTCCACCACCCGGTCCGCGTACCGGGCGGCGAGGTGGAGCACCAGCAGGGCACCACTGCGACCGAGCGTGGCCAGGTCCTCGCCCTCCGGCATGGCGGTGGCCCGCTGGGCGATCCGGGTCAGGATGACCGTCTGACCGACCGTCGGCACGGTCAGCTCCCGCTTGAGCGCCGCGGCGGCGGCGGCGAACGCGGGGACCCCGGGCACCACTTCGTAACGAACCCCGGCGTCGTCGAGCCGCTTCATCTGCTCGTTGACCGCGCTGAAGACGGACGGGTCTCCGGAGTGCAGCCGGGCGACGTCGTGGCCCTCGGTGTGGGCGCGGACCAGTTCGGCGGTGATCTGCTCGATGTCCAGGCCCTGGGTGTCGATCAGCCTGGCCCCCGGCGGGCAGTCGGCGAGCAGCTCGCGCGGCACCAGGCTGCCCGCGTAGAGGCAGACCGGGCTGGCGGCGAGGAGCCGGGCACCGCGCACCGTGATCAGGTCGGCCGCACCGGGCCCTGCGCCGATGAAGTACACGGTCATGAGGTCTCTCCCGAGGAGTCGTGGGGCTTGCGTACGGACCACTGGGTGACGGGCATCGCCTGGCGCCAGCCGGTGAACCCGCCCACCGGCACGGCCTGGGCCACCGCGAGCCGGACGAGTTCGCCGCCGTGGCGCCGGTAGCGGTCGGTGAGCAGCGCCTCCGATTCCAGCGTGACGGTGTTGGCGACCAGCCGGCCCCCGGCGGGCAGCGCGTCCCAGCAGGCGTCGATCAGCCCGGGGGCGGTCAGCCCGCCGCCGATGAAGACGGCGTCAGGCACCGGAAGTCCGGCGAGCGCCTGCGGGGCGCGGCCGGGGACCACGCGCAGCCCGGGCACGCCGAGCCGGTCGGCGTTGCGGCCGATCCGGGCGGCCCGCACCTCGTCGCGTTCGACGGTGACCGCGCGGCAGGACGGGTGGGCGCGCATCCACTCGACGGCGATCGAGCCGGAGCCGCCGCCGATGTCCCAGAGCAGTTCGCCGGGCGCGGGCGCCAGTGCGGCGAGCGTCGCGGCCCGGACATGGCGCTTGGTGAGCTGCCCGTCGTGCTCGTACGCGGTGTCGGGCAGCCCGGGTACGAGCCCGAGGCGGAGCGCCTCGGGGGTGGTGCGGCACTCCACGGCGACGAGGTTCAGCGGGTCGCCCGCCGGACGGTCCCAGCCCTCGGCGGTTCCCTCGTGACGGGCCTCGGCGGCGGAGCCGAGCTGTTCGAGGACGGTGAGCCGGCTCGGGCCGAAGCCGTGCGCGGTGAGCAGCGCGGCCACCGTCGCGGGGGTGGCCGCGTCGGCGCTCAGCACCAGCAGCCGGCGGCCGTCGTACAGGGCGGCGAGCAGCCGGGCGGCGGGGCGGCCCACCAGGGTGACGGTCTCGGTCTCCTCGGCGGGCCAGCCGAGCCGGGCGCAGGCGTACGCCACCGAGGACGGATGCGGCAGCACCCGCAGCGCCCCGGCCCCCAGCTCCTCGGTGAGCGCGCGGCCGATCCCGTAGAACATCGGGTCCCCGCTGGCCAGCACCGCGATCCGGCTGCCCCGGTGGGCGGCGAGCAGGCCCGCGACGGCGGGGCGCAGCGGCGAGGGCCACGCCACCCGCAGGCCCGCGCAGGCGGCGGGCAGCAGCCCCAGCTGGCGCCCGCCGCCGATCAGCACCTCGGCCTCCAGCAGCGCGGTGCGGGCCGGTTCCGCCAGACCCGCCCAGCCGTCCGCGCCGATGCCCACCACGGTCACCGGGAGCGCCGGGGGTACGGCGGTCGGGGGCGTGGGGGCGTCGGCGGAGCCGGGGGATGCGGGCGGGGCGGTGGACACGGCCGGACCTCGGTGTTCGGGGCGTTCGGGGGCGATTTTCGGCGGGACGGGGAGGGGGAGACGCTGCCGCACTCTACTGTCCGGCCCCCGGGCGACGACCGGCCGGGCCCGCCGGGACCGCTCGCGCGGGCGGCCCGTGCGGTGTCCGATGGAGTGAAGGGCAGGGGGGACGACGACGGCGGAGGTGCAGGCGTATGAAGTACCTGGTGATGGTCCAGGGCTCGCAGGCCGACTACGACGCGATGTCCGGCCACGGGTCCACCGAGGGCGGTCCGGCGTGGGGCGAACAGGACCGGCAGGCGATGTTCGCGCACATGGAGGCCCTCAACAAGGACCTGGAGGCCTCCGGCGAGATGCTCTACTGCGACGGCCTCACCGCCCCGGACGAAACCCGGTTCGTCACGGCGGGGGCGAACGGCGGCCCCCCGGTCGTCGCCGACGCCCCCTACGACCGGACGCAGGTGCTGATCGCCGGGTACTGGGTGCTGGAGTGCCCGGACCTGGAGCGGGTCACCGAGATCGCCACCAGGGTCGTCGCCTGCCCGCAGCCCGCGGGCGCCCCGTACCGCGCGGTGGCCATCCGTCCGATCGGCGAGGCCCCCGAAGGGGACTGAAGCCGTCCCCTTCGGCAGCAGCAGGAGTCGCCGACCGACGCGTCCGCCGCCACCATCGGCAGTATGACGACGAGCGGGAAGAGCGCCGGGAAGTCCGGTGAGAACGGCATGTCCGGCGGGAACGGCGGCACGTCCGGCGGGAACGCCGTCCCCACCCTTCGGATCGCCCAGCAGCCGGAGGCGGACGGGCTGCTGGCCCGCAGCCCGCTGGCCGCCCTGGTCGGCATGCTGCTCGACCAGCAGGTACCCATGGAGTGGGCCTTCACCGGACCGCACTCGCTGGCCCTGCGGATGGAATCGGACGACCTGGACGCCCGGGAGATCGCCGGGTACTCCCCCGAGGCGTTCACCGCGCTCTTCACCGCCAAACCGGCCCTGCACCGCTACCCCGGCTCCATGGCCAAGCGGGTGCAGCAGCTGTGCCAGTACCTCGTGGCGGAGTACGACGGCGACGCGAGCGCGGTCTGGTCCGACGCCGCCACCGGCACGGAGCTGCTGGCCCGGCTGAAGGCGCTGCCCGGCTTCGGCACCCAGAAGGCGCAGATCTTCCTGGCGCTGCTGGGCAAGCAGTTCGGCGTGCGTCCGCCCGGCTGGCGGGAGGCGGCAGGGGCGTACGGGGAGCAGGGCGGCCACCGCTCGGTCGCCGACATCACCGGCCCCGAGTCGCTCGCCGAGGTCCGCGCGTTCAAGCAGCGGGCGAAGGCAGAAGCCAAGGCGGCGGCCTCGGCGAAGAAGCCGGCCAAGGCGGCGCCCGCCCCCGCCAGGAAGGCCGGCCGGTGAGCGCCCCCGCGCGGACCCGGCGCCGCGCCCTGCCGCTCCTCGCCGCCGCGCTGCTCCCCCCGCTGCTGCTGGGCACGGCGGCCCCGCCGCCCGCCGCGGAACCGGACCCGGCGCGGGAGGCCGCCCGGCTCTCCCGGGAACTCGTCGAGGCCTCCTCCGCCACGGGCGCGTACCGGCACCTGCGCCGCTTCCAGGAGGCGGCCGACGCGGCGGGCGGAAACCGGGCCGCCGGATCGGCGGGCCACGACGCCTCGGCCGCCTACGTCCTCCAGCAGCTCCGGCGGGCCGGCTACGACGCCCGCTACGCGTCCTTCCCCTTCACCTGGACCGAGACCCTCGCCGAGAAGCTGGCCGTGGTCGCCCCGGAGCCCCGGGACGCCGAGGTGGAGGCGATGACGTACACCGCGTCGACCGAGGAGGGCGGGCTCACCGCCGAGCTGGTCCGGATCCCGGTGGACGGGACCACCGGCTGCGAGGCGTCCGACTACGCCGGGACCGAGGTCACCGGGCGGATCGCGCTGATCGCGCGGGGCGGCTGCTCCTTCCTGCAGAAGCAGTCGGCCGCGGCCGGGGCGGGCGCGGCCGGGGCGCTGATCTCCAACAACCTGGACGGCAGGCTCACCGGCACCCTCGGCGACCCCGAGGCCGTCCGCATCCCCACCGGGGGCATCAGCCGTGCCGAGGGCGACGCGCTGGCCGCCGCGCTGGACGGGGACGGAAAGGTCACCGTGACCCTCGAACTCCTCGAACGCCAGGAGAAGCGCACCACCCGCAACGTCGTCGCCCAGACCCCGGGCGGCGACCCCGCGCACACCGTCATGCTCGGCGCGCACCTGGACTCCGTCTCCGACGGCCCGGGCATCAACGACAACGGCTCCGGCTCGGCCGGGCTCCTCGAGGTCGCCCTGCGGCTCGCGGCGACGCACCGCACGCCGGCGAACGCCGTCCGGTTCGCCTGGTGGTCGGCGGAGGAGAGCGGACTCGTCGGCTCGGACGCGTACGTCGCCGGGCTGACCGCCGCCCAGCGCCAACAGATCTCCCTCTACCTCAACTTCGACATAATCGCCTCCCCCAACGGCGTCCAGTTCGTCTTCGACGGCGACGACTCCGAGGCCTCCGGCTCAGGCCCCGGCCCGGCCGGCTCCGCCCAACTGGAGCGCGGGATCACGGAGTTCCTCGACCGGCGGAAGTCCCCGTACGAGAGCTCCGACTTCACCGGGCGATCCGACTACGGACCGTTCATCGAGGCCGGCATCCCTTCGGGCGGTACGGACACCGGGGCCGAGGGCATCAAGTCGGCCGCACAGGCGGGGAAGTTCGGCGGAACGGAGGGAACCGCGTACGACCCCTGCTACCACGCGGCCTGCGACACCCTCGACAACATCGACCCGGCGGCCTTCGAGACCAACATCGACGTGATCGCGGACGCGGTCGGCACCTACGCGCAGGACCTGCGGCCGCTCACCGACCCGGCGCCCGCAGCGGCACACACGGACCGTCACGGAGGCGGCGGGCTCCGTACCGGCCATGGTCGTGACAGGGCGTGACACCGTGTGAGAAAGGTCCGCGGAACAGCCCCCGGACCGTCCTCGCGCGCCGCACGGGCAGGGGCGCAAGGGCGCTCCGCACGCCCCTGCCCGCGCCGGGGGCCGCGGACCGCTCCCGTTCACCCCGACACCACCCGCCGTCGCTCCGCCGGTTGCCCGAGGCGGGCGAACTCCCCCTCGTTCCAGGGACATCGGCGTGATGTACACCCCTCCGTCACCGCCCTGACAGGAGATCGCCCTTCCGTTTTCAGGGGGTTCACTCGCTTTCGACCGGCATCATGACCCCCTTCCCCGGCTGCGCACGGTGGTTGTTCCCCGGTAGGCTTTCCGTGTGATCTTCAAGCGCATCGGAAATGGGCGGCCATACCCCGACCACGGCCGGGAAAGCACCCGCCAGTGGGCCGACGTCGCGCCGCGCCCGGTCCGCCTCGACCAGCTCGTGACCACGAAGGGCGAGCTGGACCTGGAAACGCTTCTCGCCGAGGACTCCACCTTCTACGGCGACCTCTTCGCGCACGTCGTGAAGTGGCAGGGCGACCTCTACCTGGAGGACGGGCTGCACCGCGCGGTCCGCGCCGCGCTCCAGCAGCGCCAGGTGCTCCACGCCCGCGTGCTCGAACTCGGCTGACGGCGCCACCCGGTGCGGCTCCGGCCGCCCCTCTACCACCGCCGCGTCCCGGACTCCGCGCTGTCGGGCCCTTTCGGGTGTTTTCCGGCGCATGCGGGTGCCATCGGTTGATCATTTAGTACGCATCATCGGCGGCCCGCACTACGCTGCGCACATGAGCATGCTCACTCCCCCCGGCATGGGCGGAAAGTACCGCATCACGGGCAACGCCTATCCCCGGATGCGCCGTCCCCGCCACCGCCGCCGGCTCGTCCTCGCCGTCGTCGCCTCCCTCGTGGCCCTCGGGCTGGCCGGCTGGGGCACGCTGCAGCTCATCGACGTCTACTCGGGCGGCGACACCACGGCGCAGGCGGCCGACCACAAGCGGGAGTGCGCGACCGTCCCGAAGCAGGCGGTGGCCGTGAAGACGCTGCCCGCGCCGAACCGGATCACGGTGAACGTCTACAACGCGACCCCGCGCAGCGGTCTCGCCAAGTCCGCCGCCGACGAACTGAAGAAGCGCGGCTTCAAGATCGGCGAGGTGGGCAACGCCCCCGCCGCGTACGACAAGAAGGTCCCCGGCACCGGTCTGCTGCTCGGTCCGCCGACCGCCGCCGACAGCGCGTTCCCGGTCCTGGAGACCCAGCTGCCGGGCATCGCCCGGAAGACCGAGGCCCGCGAGAACGCCGAGGTGGACCTGATCCTCGGCACGCGATTCACGGCGTTCAGCACCCCGCAGGCGGCGGCCGCCGCGCTGACGGCGCTGACGAAGCCCGCCCCCGCCCCCTCCGCCTGCTGAGAGCCGCGAGCCCGCGCGGACACGACGACGGCCGGTCACCCCACCTGTGACCGGCCGTCGTCGTGTGCAGGGGCGCCAGGGCCCGAGCGGAAGAAGCTAGTCGGCCGTGCCGTACATCCGGTCGCCCGCGTCGCCCAGCCCGGGAACGATGTAGCCGTTCTCGTTGAGCCGCTCGTCCACCGAGGCGGTGACCACGGTGACCGGGGCGTCCGCCAGCTCGCGCTCCATGATCTCGACGCCCTCCGGCGCCGCCAGCAGCACGACGGCGGTGACGTCGTCGGCGCCCCGCTTGATGAGCTCGCGGATCGCCGCGACGAGCGTGCCGCCGGTCGCCAGCATCGGGTCGAGGACGTAGACCTGGCGGCCGGAGAGGTCCTCCGGCATCCGGGTCGCGTACGTCTCCGCCTGGAGCGTCTCCTCGTTGCGGATCATGCCGAGGAAACCGACCTCCGCGGTCGGCAGCAGCCGGACCATGCCGTCCAGCATGCCGAGGCCGGCGCGCAGGATCGGCACGACGAGGGGGCGGGGGTACGACAGCTTCACGCCCGCCGTCCGCGCGACCGGGGTCTCGATGTCGACCAGTTCGGTCCGCACGTCCCGGGTCGCCTCGTAGGCGAGCAGGGTGACCAGCTCGTCGGCGAGCCGGCGGAAGGTCGGGGAGTCGGTGCGCTTGTCGCGCAGGGTGGTGAGTTTGTGCGCCACCAGTGGGTGGTCGACGACATGGATCCGCATGCCGTCAACACTAACGGCCTCCCGCGCGCCGCGAGCTTCCTCCCCGGCGGAGCCGGGGCCCGCCCGAGCGCCCCGGACACCAGCGCTGGCATCATCCACCCGTTCGGGGGGAAGGTGAGGCATACGGACCAGCCTTGGGGTGGTGTGCGGATGACTGACCGGGAGCCGGAGCGGGACGAGCCCGCGACGCGGGGACGACTCGAAGCACGCGACGTGCGCGACGAACGCGACGCGCCGACCAGTACGGAGCACACGCAGGAGAGTGACGCGGCCCGCCGCCGTCGCCGGGCGCAGTTCCTCCGCGAGCTGCACGAGGCGAAGCAGCTGCGGGACCGCGTCCAGCCCCGCCGGGCCCGCGCGGCCCGTATGCGCCAACAGATGCGGATGCGCACCTTCCGCTGGTGACGGGGGCTCCGACGGGCGCGTTCGCCGCTGCCGGAGTGCTCCGGAGCGGCTTCCGCCGACCGGGCCCTCGCGGAACTGATGGCCGACGCAACGTCCGAAGAGGTCTCGCTCGGCCGATGTTTCTGCCACGATGCCGATTGGGCGGGGCTCGGCGCAGTCGGACAATCGTCTGCCCTCCCGTCGGACCGATATCACCTCTGACCAGTGGGAGTGTCACGGTGTACTTCGCCGCACTGCTCGCGCGCACCGAAGACGGGTGGGAAGCGAGCGATACGGAGCTCGACGATGTGGAGGCCCTGTCCGACCTGACGGATCTGGCCCGGGACGCCTCGGTGGACGAGGACACGGTCCTCGTCTACATCGAGCAGGAGGACGCGTGGTTCGGCGTCGTCCGTGTGGACGGTGAGGAGGACCCCCGGATCTACGTCTCGGACGCCGCCGCCGCCGCCCGTTCCTCGTACGGGGAGATCCTGCTCACCGACGAACTGCTCGGCCGCGAACCGGGGGCCGAGGACGAGATCGCCGCTCTGGAGGAACTCGTCGGCCTCGACGGCGACGAGACCGAGGATCCGGAGTTCGGCCCCGGAGACGACGACGGCACCACCGGCCGCAGGGCCGGAGCCGTCGAAACGGACGACGACCCCGAGGCCGTACCGGCGGGACCGATCGGGGACGCCTCGATCCTCGCCGACCTCGGCCTCTCCGAGCAGGCGCTGCTGACCCTGCGAACCGACGCGCTGGCGGAGATCGCCGACGCGCTGGGAGCGGACGAAGTGCTGGAGAGCGTCCGCTAAGGTCCGCGGGTGACCGCGCGACCCCCCGAAGAACCCCCGCCCCCGCCTTCCCCCACTCCCCTTCTCGCGTCCTACGCCACCGATCCCGTACGGGACCCGTGGCGGGCCCCGATGCGCCACGCCCTGGACGAGGCGGCGCAGGCGGCGCTGGCCGGTGATGTTCCGGTCGGTGCCGTCGTCCTGGGACCGGACGGATCGACGATCGCCACGGGCCGCAACGAGCGCGAGGCGACCGGCGACCCGACCGCGCACGCCGAGATCCTCGCCGTACGGGGAGCCGCCGCCGCCCTCGGGCAGTGGCGGCTCCACGGCTGCACGCTCGTGGTCACCCTGGAGCCCTGCACGATGTGCGCGGGCGCGCTCGTGCAGTCCCGCGTGGACCGGGTCGTCTACGGTGCGCGCGACGACAAGGCCGGGGCTGCCGGCTCGCTCTTCGACGTGGTGCGCGACCGGCGCCTCAACCACCGGCCCGAGGTGATCCACGGGGTCCTGGAGGACGAGTGTTCGGCGCAGCTCACGGCCTTTTTCCGGGCGCTCTGAGAACCGATTTCTGATCCCGGGCCGTGATGGTCTAAGCTCTCTCTCGGTAGCGTGTCCGAGCGGCCGAAGGAGCTCGCCTCGAAAGCGAGTGTGGGGAAACTCACCGAGGGTTCAAATCCCTCCGCTACCGCTCTTACACCCCTCTGATCTGCGGAAACGCGATCAGGGGGGTGTTTTGCGTGCCATGCACACCTTGATACGCGGGCAGCCGGCTGCGGGAACGGGCGGAGGACCGAACGCGGCCTTCGGCCATGCCGCGGAAGCGACAGCATTGCCCGCACTACGACGGCCCCGGCCCTCACGGAAGAGGTGGCCGGGGCCGGAGCCAAGGCGGGGGACCTTGGGCGGGGGAGGCGGCACCGGGGGGACGAGCCGCCTCCCCCGGGGGGAACAGTCCCTACTGGTCCCGCCGCGGTCGGGGGGAGCGCCGCGGCCGGACCCCACAGAGAGGGCCAGTCCCGTGCCCTGCGGATTCCTGCCTGGTCCGCCGGGCCGTGCTTCCATCGTGCCCGCCGGCGCCGCCCGGACGGGCCGGTGAAAGGCCCCTGTCGCAGGGCCCTTGGTCCCGAGCGGGCCCGCGGCTCCCCGCACCGGGTTCGAACAACGATCGCCGACGACCCCCGAATCCGACCAGGTGTACGGATAGAATCTGCCGACCACGCACGGGACCGAGGGGGAGGCAGGGGCTGTGGCGCAAGCGAGGAAGATCGCGCTCTACATCGTGGTGGTCTTCGTGCTCTACACGATCATCACGTCGCCCGCGAGGGCCGCGGACCTCGTCCAGGTAGGGTTCGAAGGCATCTCCAGCGCCGCCCAGGGCGTCGGGGACTTCATGTCCGAGCTGGTGAAGTAGGAGCAACCGCCGATGATCCGCCACCTGGTCCTGTTCAAGCTGAACGACGGCGTCGAGCGGGACGACCCGCGGGTCGTGGCCGGCGAGAGGGCGTTCCGCGAACTCGGCGGGCTCGTCCCCGAGCTGGAGTTCTGGGAGTGCGCCTGGAACATCACCGACCGGCCCATCGCGTACGACTTCGCCATCAACTCCGCCGTCGCCGACCAGGAGGCGCTCGTGCGGTACATCGAGCACCCGGCGCACCAGGCGGCGGCCGGCCAGTGGCGCGAGTTCGCCACCTGGATCATCGCCGACTACCCCTTCTGAGCCGTACGCGCCCCGGCGCGCGGCCCGTTCACCGGGCGCGCGCCCGGTCGCGGCTCGCCTTCACGTCCCCCACGCGCCCCCGTCGCGCCGCCCTCGTGCGGTAGGTCCCGCAGGGTGCGGCCACGGCCCGCCGGTCGGCGGCCGGAGCCCCTCACCTCTCAGGTGAGGGGCTTTTGCTGGTTTTTAAACCCGTTTGACTCCAACACGGCTATATACGGTGCTTGCACACAGTGGACATGTCTTGTGATGCTATGACCGCTTTTGATGGATGAATTGACCGCAGTTGTCCGTCACGTTGGCTGTCAGTCGACCGTGCAGTTCGACCATGAAGCGTGACCGCGAAGTCGACCGTGAAGGGGTGGCGTCACCGTGCCGGCCAGTGCAGCGCCTCAAGTGCCTCCCCAGACCGTCCAGAAGGACCGGACCGAGCCGTCCGACGACATCCAGACGGAGACGCCCGACCCCTCCGCGCCCCCCGCCAGAACCCGGGGTGCCGACACCAGGGCGCTCACCCAGCTGCTCTTCGGGCAGCTCAAGGACCTCGCGCCGGGCACCGCCGAACACCGCAGAGTGCGGGCCGCGCTGATCGAGGCGAACCTGCCGCTGGTGCGGTACGCGGCGGCGCGGTTCCGCAGCCGCAACGAGCCGATGGAGGACGTCGTCCAGGTCGGCACCATCGGCCTGATCAACGCGATCGACCGGTTCGACCCCGAACGGGGCGTCCAGTTCCCCACGTTCGCCATGCCGACCGTGGTGGGCGAGATCAAGCGCTACTTCCGGGACAACGTCCGCACCGTCCACGTGCCCCGCCGGCTCCACGAACTCTGGGTGCAGGTCACCGGGGCGACCGAGGACCTGACGACCGCTCACGGACGCTCCCCGACCACCGCCGAGATCGCCGAGCGGCTGCGGATCTCCGAGGACGAGGTGCTCGCCTGCATCGAGGCCGGCCGGTCGTACCACGCGACCTCACTGGAAGCGGCCCAGGAGGGCGACGGGCTGCCCGGCCTGCTCGACCGCCTCGGGTACGAGGACCCGGCGCTCGCCGGGGTCGAACACCGCGACCTCGTACGGCACCTGCTCGTCCAGCTGCCCGAGCGCGAGCAGCGGATCCTGCTGCTGCGCTACTACAGCAACCTGACACAGTCCCAGATCAGTGCCGAACTGGGCGTCTCCCAGATGCACGTGTCAAGACTTCTGGCCAGAAGTTTCGCCCGACTGCGATCCGCAAACAGGATCGAGGCATAGTCAGAACGGGTAGACCGTCTCCGAGCGGTTTTCCGGCGCCCTCCACACCCGCACCCCTTGCTTCCTGCGCATACGCGGCGCTGACTTATCGACATGTCACTACAGCGTGTTGCCGACATGTGACATTCTGCTGGAACCGCGTTTGCCGCAGCCTCCCCTCCGGTATTCAGGTGGAGGCTGCGTTCCTCCGATGGTCGCGGCCACCGCGACCGTCCGCGACCTCAAGGGGGTGGCATGTCCGTAGACCAGGGCAGCTCGAAGGTGCTCACGCTCACGAAGAGCGCGCCCGCGCCTGCCGTGCTCACCAGCTCGTCGGAAGCCATCGACACCCGTACGCTGTCCCGCTCCCTGTTCCTGCGGCTCGCCGCACTCGGTCCCGAGGGAACGGACAGCCCGGAGCGGGCCTACGTACGCGACACACTCATCGAGCTCAACCTCCCGCTGGTGCGGTACGCGGCGGCGCGGTTCCGCAGCCGCAACGAACCGATGGAGGACATCGTCCAGGTCGGCACCATCGGCCTGATCAAGGCGATCGACCGGTTCGACTGCGAACGGGGGGTGGAGTTCCCGACGTTCGCCATGCCGACCGTCGTGGGCGAGATCAAGCGGTTCTTCCGTGACACCTCGTGGTCCGTGCGGGTCCCCCGCCGGCTCCAGGAGCTGCGCCTGGCGCTCACCAAGACCAGCGACGAACTGGCGCAGCGGCTCGACCGCTCGCCGACCGTCCCCGAGCTGGCCAAGGCGCTCGGTGTCTCCGAGGAGGACGTCGTCGACGGGCTCGCCGTCGGCAACGCCTACACCGCCTCCTCGCTCGACTCCCCGTCCCCCGAGGACGACGGCGGCGAGGGCTCCCTCGCGGACCGCCTGGGGTACGAGGACACCGCGCTGGAGGGGGTCGAGTACCGCGAGTCCCTGAAGCCGCTGCTGGCCAAGCTCGCGCCCCGCGAGCGGCAGATCATCATGCTGCGGTTCTTCGCCAACATGACCCAGTCGCAGATCGGCGAGGAGGTCGGCATCTCGCAGATGCACGTCTCCCGCCTGCTGACCCGTACGCTCGCGCAGCTGCGCGAGGGGCTCATCACGGACTGACGGGTCGCGGCCGCCGGGGAGACGCGTTCACACGCCCCCGGCGGTATCCCCAGAGCCCGGGCCGCGCCCGGACGTCCCCGGGTCGCGCCCCGGTACGTCCGGCCGGTCCGGTTCCCAGCGCCGTGACACACCTGTGCGGTGTGCCGTGTGCCGTTCCCCGTGTGCCGCGTGCCGTGCTCCGGCGCCCGGAAACGCGTCGGCGGCCCCCGCAGGACGGAGGCCGCCGCGTGGCCGGACGGTGCCGCGGGTCAGCCGAGGGCGAGCCAGGCGACCGCGGCGAGGACGACGACGACCGCGACGACGGCCACGATCACCCCGGTCTTCGGACCACCGGACGGGGCGGCCTGCTGCGGCCGGCGCTGCGGCTCTCCGTCGTCGACGAAGGCGCGGAACATCTGCGTGCTGCCTGCCGGGTCGTCATTGCCCGCGGGGCCCTGCTGAGGGGCGTGGGGGTTGTGTGCCATGGGCCAGGACCCTAGCGAACTCGGGCCTTCCGCCCAACCCCCGGGGGACGGGCGGGCGCCGGTTCGTACGGACATTCCCCTCATCTCCACAACACCGCACGCCGTCAACATGAGCACATAGAGGGACTCACCCTGTGGTGTGAGACACACAGTTGACCCACTGGAGCCACACGCTGCGGCTTTGACCGGGAGCCTACGGAGCCTTTTGGGTTCCTTTACTTATGCAAGCCTCATTTCGTTTGCCTGCAGCAACCAACGGCTTCTATGGTTGCCCTAAGCAACAAGATGCAGAGCAGAAGTCTGGGGGTGCCCCGTGGCCGCACGGAGTCAGTACGAGGAACTGGCCCGGCACCTCAGCGCCATAGGGGTCGTGAAACGCGGTCTCTCCCGCGCTCTGCCGGCCGACTGCCCCGGCGGCTCGGCCGCGGTGCTCGCGCTTCTCGGCCAGCACGGCGAGATGCGTATCAGCCGGCTCGCCGAGCTGCTCTCCGTGGACATGTCCGTGACCAGCCGGCACGTCGCCCACGTGGCGGAACGCGGCTGGATAGAGCGGTTTCCCGACCCTGCGGACAAGCGCTCCCGCATCTTGCGGCTGACCTCCTCCGGACATGACGTGCTCGTCGACCTCAGTCGTCGGAGCACGGAAGTGTTCGCACACAACCTCGCGGACTGGTCCGACGACGAAGTCGGACAACTCGTCACGTTGCTGGCACGGCTCTGCGGCAGCTTCGCCGCCCGCACGCCCAGTGCGTGCACCCCCGGACGGCACACCGACGACTGTCGCGCGCGGCTCACCGGACCCAGCGTCCCGAAGGGTTCCGACCCGGACGAGAAGCCCGCGGAAGGGCTCGCTCCGGTCGCCGACGACCCGACGGACACCCGTACACCTCTGTAACAGAAGCAAAGCAAAGGACATTCATGGCTACGACCACACCAACCGGTGTGCGGGGCGGCCACGCCAAGCACGGGGGCGCAGAAGCTCCCGCCGGCACGCCGATGACTCACCGGCAGATCATGGAGGCCCTGACCGGGCTCCTGCTCGGCATGTTCGTCGCGATCCTGTCGTCGACGGTCGTCTCGAACGCCCTTCCCCACATCATCTCCGACCTCGGCGGCGGCCAGAGCGCCTACACCTGGGTGGTCACGGCCTCCCTGCTGGCGATGACCGCGACCACCCCGATCTGGGGCAAGCTCTCGGACCTCTTCTCCAAGAAGCTGCTCGTCCAGATAGCCCTGATCATCTACGTGCTGGGCTCGTGTGCGGCCGGTCTCTCGACCAGCTCCGGGATGCTCATCGTCTTCCGTGTGGTGCAGGGCATCGGCGTCGGCGGTCTCTCCGCCCTCGCCCAGGTCGTGCTCGCCGCGATGATCTCCCCGCGTGAGCGCGGCCGGTACAGCGGTTACCTCGGCGCCGTCTTCGCCGTCGCCACCGTGGGCGGTCCGCTGCTCGGCGGTGTCATCACCGACACCAGCTGGATGGGCTGGCGCTGGTGCTTCTACGTGGGTGTGCCGTTCGCGATCATCGCCCTCTTCGTGCTCCAGAAGACCCTGAAGCTCCCGGTCGTCAAGCGTGACGTCAAGGTCGACTGGACCGGCGCGTTCTTCATCAGCGCGGGCGTCTCGCTGCTGCTGCTCTGGGTGACCTTCGCCGGCGACAAGTACGCCTGGGGTTCCTGGCAGACCGTCGTGATGCTGCTGGGCGTCGTGGTCCTCATCGCCGCGTTCGTCTTCACCGAGTCGAAGGCCCGCGAGCCGATCATCCCGCTGCGGCTCTTCCGCAACCGGACGATCACCCTCGCCTCGGTGGCCTCGCTCTTCGTCGGTGTCGCGATGTTCGCGGGCACCGTCTTCTTCAGCCAGTACTTCCAGCTGGCGCGCGGCAAGTCGCCGACGATGTCCGGCGTCATGACGATCCCGATGATCGCGGGTCTCTTCCTCTCCTCGACCATCTCCGGCCAGGTCATCACCCGCACCGGCCGCTGGAAGTACTGGCTCGTCTCCGGTGGCGTCCTGGTCACCGCGGGTCTCGGCCTGCTGGGCACGATCCGGTACGACACGACGTACTGGCACGTCGCGATCTTCATGTTCCTCGTCGGTGCCGGTGTCGGCATGATGATGCAGAACCTGGTCCTCGCCGCGCAGAACCAGGTCGCTCCCCAGGACCTCGGTGCGGCCAGCTCCGTGGTCACGTTCTTCCGTTCGCTCGGTGGCGCCATCGGCGTCTCGGCGCTCGGTGCCGTCATGGCCAACCGCGTCACCCACTACGTGACGGACGGCCTCTCGGACCTCGGTGTCAAGAGCACCGGCGGTACCGGCGGCGGCATCCCGGACCTGGCGACGCTGCCGGCTCCGATGCGCGCGGTCGTCGAGTCCGCGTACGGCCACGGCGTCGGTGACGTCTTCCTGTTCGCCGCCCCGTGCGCGCTGCTCGCCTTCCTCTTCGCGATCTTCATCAAGGAGGTCGCGCTGCGGACGAACACCGGCAGCGATGCCGCCGCGGCTCCGGCCGACGCCATCCCGGCCGCAGCCGTCGCCGCTCCCGCGGACGCCGCCCCGGCCGCCCCGGCCGAGACCGTCGCCGCTCCGGTGGCCTCCGCTCCGGCGGTCACCACGACCGTGACGCCCGTCATCGAGGGCACCCCGGTGCGCGGTGTGGTGCGCGGCGCGGACAACGCCCCGGTCGCCCGGGCCGCGGTCACGCTGATCTCGCTCGGCGGCCGTCAGCTGGGCCGTTCGGTGGCCCAGGAGGACGGTTCGTACGTCCTCGACGCCCCCGGCAACGGCAGCTACGTGCTGATCGCGTCCGCCGACGGCTGCCAGCCGCAGGCGTCCACGATCGTCGTCGGCGACGAGCCGCTCGCGTTCGACATCCTGCTCTCCGGCACCAGCGGACTGGCCGGTACGGTCCGCGCCGCCGAGGCCGGCACCCCGATCCAGGGCGCCATGGTCATCGTGACCGACGTGCGCGGCGACGTGCTCGCCACCGGCATCTCCGGCGAGACCGGCGACTTCACCTTCGGCGAGCTGGTCCCCGGACCGGTGACGCTCGCGGTGAACGCGGCGGGTTACCGCCCGCTGGCCCTCCCGGTGGAGATCGCCGGCACGGGTGTCACCCGGGTCGAGGCCGCCCTCCAGGCAGGCGCTCTGGTCCAGGGCACGGTGCGCGCCGGTTCCGCGGGCAACGCCCTCCCGGACGCCCGCGTCACCCTGATCGACGCGGCGGGCAATGTCGTCGCCACCTCCACGACCGGTGCGGACGGCGCGTACGCCTTCACCGATCTGGACGCCGGTGAGTACTCCGTCGTCGCCACCGGCTACCCGCCGGTCGCGAGCACCGTGACCGTCGCCGGTCACGGGATCGACGGACACGACATCGAACTCGTCCACCCCGGCGAGTGACCGGGCGATAAGCCCCCTGCCGGGACAGCACTTTCAGCGGAGAGTCTGTCCCGGCCGGTGGAAATGGGCCCCGGTGGCGCGTGCGGCAGGCAGGGGACGGCCTGCCGCCCCGCCGCCGGGGCCCGACTCGTTCCATGAGTCAGCGAGTCAGCGAGTCAGCGAGTCAGCGAGTCAGTGAACAAGGAGAGAGAACGGTATGGGACTTCGCGCACAGGTACGGACGCGGGACGGCTGGGCGGTCCAGCACGCGATCGTCACGGTCACCGACATGACCGGCAACCAGATACTGCGCGCCACCGCCGACGAGGACGGAGCGACCCGCACGGACGAACCGCTGCCCGCCGGCGCGTACACGGTGATCGTGACCGCCGTCGGTTACGCGCCCGCCGCCTCCACCGCCCTCGTCACGGCCAGCGGCCGGATCGAGGCCGGCACCGTGGTCCTGGCCCGCCAGGGCGGCGTGGAACTCCCGCCGCCCGGCGACTGGTCGCTGGACCCCGCGCACAGCTCGGTGGCCGCCTCCGCCCAGCACCTGGGCATCTCCAGCGTGCGCGGCCGGTTCACCGAGTTCAGCGGCCGGATCGTGATCGCCGAGGACATCGCCCGCTCCCGGGTGGACGCCGTCATCGACGCGGCCAGCATCGACACCGGCAACGGCATGCGCGACAAGCACCTGCGCTCGGCGGACTTCCTCGACGTGGACCGGTTCCCCGAGCTCGCGTACAACTCCAGCGGGCTGACCCCGGCAGGACCGGACCGCTGGACCGTGCACGGCGAGCTGACGATGCGGGGCATCGCCCGCCCCGTCGACCTCGACCTCAGCTACCTCGGCACCGGCCCCGACCCGTGGGGCGGCGTCCGGGCGGCGTTCCGCGCCACGGCCGAGCTGCGCCGCGACGACTTCGCGATGAACTACAACCAGGTCGTGAAGGCGGGCATCTCCGCCATCGGCACGACGCTCCGCGTGGAGCTGGACATCCAGGCGGTGCAGGGGGACTCGCTGCCCTCCTGAGCCGTGCGCGGGTGCGGCCCCTCGGGCCGTACGCGACGGGCCGGTCACCGCGGAAGGTACGCCTTCCGCCGGTGACCGGCCCTCCGTGCGTCCGGGGCGGCCCGGCGGAGGGACGCCGCTTAGGCTGGCCGCATGGCTCCCCACATCGCGACCAACACCACCGCCGACCGCGACGAGTTGCTCGAGTTCGTCCGGCCCCGCCACCGGGCGCTGCTGATCACCGCCCGGTCCGACGGCCGGCCCCAGGCCTCCCCGCTGACCTGCGGGGTCGACGACTCCGGCCGGATCGTCGTCTCCACCTATCCGGAGCGCGCCAAGACCCGCAACGCCAAGCGGAACGACCAGGTCAGCGTGGTCGTCCTCTCCGACGACTGGAACGGCCCCTGGGTGCAGATCGACGGCACCGCCGAGGTGATCGACACCCCCGATTCGGTCGAGCCGCTCGTGGAGTACTTCCGCAACATCTCCGGCGAGCACCCGGACTGGGACGAGTACCGGGCCGCCATGGTCAAACAGGGCAAGTCGATCATCCGGATCACCCCGGAGCGCTGGGGCCCGATCGCCACCGGCGGCTTCCCCGCCCGGCTCGTCACCGGCACCGACGCCTGATCCGCCCGCCCCGTGACCTCCACCGCCACCGACGCCTGAGGACCACCCGGAGTGCTTCCCGTGACCGCCGCCCTGCCCGACCCCGCCCTCCTCGCCCGCGCCCGGCTGCTCACCGCCCCCGACCTCGCACCGGCGGTGCGCGACGGGCTGGCGGAGATCACCGGCCGCCCCTGGGCGGCGTACCCGGAGCCGGTGGACTCCGGCGGGCCGGACGGGGGGCCTGGGCCGGTGGTCTACGTCGGGGCAACGCGACCGGCGGGCCTGCCGGAGGGCGAGCTGCTCTGGTTCCACAGCGTCCTCGCCGGTACGGACGCGCTTCTCGCCCCCGGCCCCTGGCCCGCCGGGGCGCTGCTGACCCGGACGGTCGGCCGGATGGGCGCGCGGATCGCGCAGTACGTCCTCGCCTGGGTGCTCGCCGAGTGCCAGTCCGTACCGGAGTTCGCCGAGATGCACGCGCGCGAGGAGTGGCGGCGCATGCCGTCCGAACTCGCCGCCGGGCAGACCGCCCTGGTCCACGGCACCGGCCGGATCGGCTCGGCGGTGGCCTCGCGCCTGCGCGCCTGCGGGCTGCGTACGGTCGGGGTGGCCCGGTCCGTGCCCGCCGTCCCGCCGCCCGGCTTCGACCGGGTGGTGCCGGCCGGCGGGGAAGGGGAGCGGGAGGCGCTCGGCGAGGCGCGCTGGGTCGTCGCGGCGCTGCCGCTCACCCCCGCCACGGAGAACTACTTCGGGGCGGAGCGCCTCGGGTACGTACGAGGGGCGTCGTTCGTCAACGTGGGGCGCGGGGCGACGGTGGACCTGGCGGCGCTGGGCGAGGCGCTGCGGGCCGGGACCGTACGGCGTGCGGTGCTGGACGTGCTGCCGTCCGAACCGGCCGCGCCCGGTGACCCGTGCTGGCGGCTGCCGCGTACGGTCGTCACCTCGCACTCGGCGGGGATCACGGCGGACGAGGACGTCCTCACCGACTTCGCGGCCTGCTGGGCGCAGTTGCGCGCGGGGCGGCGGCCGGAGCTGACCGTGGACGTGGGTCGCGGCTACTGAAAGCCAAGGGCTGTCCTAGGCGGTGCGGTCCCGCATCACCTCGATGCCCGCGATCAGCAGGTCGAGCGCGAAGGCGAAGTCCCGCTCGCGCATCTCTTCGACGGTGTCGCCGCCGCGCGCGTCCATCAGGTCCTGCGAGACCTCGACGACCTGCTTGAGGCTCGGCTCGGAGCGGTACGCGGCCATCGCCTGCTGGAAGTACTCGTCCTGGCTGACCCCGGCGGCGGCGGAGCGCCTGCGGAGGTCGCCCTCGATGGTGCCGAACCCGTACACGAACTGGAACACCGCGGACAGCGCTCCGGTCCGCTGGTGCAGCCGGAGGCCGGTCGCCCGGATCACCTCCTGCACGGCACGGGTGAAGAGCAGGGAGTGCGGGCCGATGTTGAGGAAGCTCCCGGCGAGCGACGACGCCCATACGTGGCGCACCAGCAACGCCCGGTACTCACGCGCGAGTTCGCGCAGGCGGTCGGCCCAGGGGGCGTCCTCGGGGGGCGGCGTGATCTCTCCGTGGACGGCGTCGAGGGCGAGCTCCAGCAGGTCGTCCTTGGTGTCGACGTACCAGTAGAGGGACATCGCGGTGACGTCGAGTTCGGCGGCCAGGCGGCGCATGGAGAACTTCGCGAGGCCCTCCGCGTCCAGCAGCCGGACCGTCGCGGCGGTGATCCGGTCGCGGTCGAGACCGGCGGGGGACCCCTCCGACCTGCGGGTACGGGAGGACGGGCGGCGGACCAGCCACACGCTGGTCCGTACGGCCGGCGGGGAGGCACCGGCCGCCTCCGCTGCGGGCTCCGGCGCGGGGTCGGCCGCGGACACCATGAACGCACTCTCCTCGTGTACCCGGGGGACGGACCGGGCGGGGCACCGTCACGGATGCCCTGGATGCCCGGAACGATGCTATGCCGCCGAACCGGTGGGCTCCTCCGCCGCGTTCGCCTCCGCTTCCGGCTCCGGCTCCGGGTCCGGCTCCGGGTCCGGCTCCGGCTCCGGGTCCGGGTCTTCCGCGCGTTCGGCCCTCCGCAGCAGGAGGGCCGCGAGCAGCCCGCCGGCCAGCACCGCTGCCGCGCCCGCGAGCTGGCCCCGCTCCAGCCCCGCCGCGAAGGCGTCCGTGACGGCGGCGCGCCCCGGGCCGTCCCCGGCTGCCGCCAGTGCGGCGGGCAGGGAGGCGGCACCGGCGGCGGCGAGGGGAAGCAGGGCGGTGAAGCGGGAGGTGAGGACCGCGCCGAGGACGGCGACCCCGAGGCCGCTGCCGGACTCGGCGAGGGTTCCGTTGACGCCCGCGCCCACCCCCGCACGCTCCGGCGGGATGGCTCCCATGATCGCGGCGGCCATCGCGGGAGCCGCCAGGGCGATCCCCACCCCCATCACGACCAGGCCGAGCAGCATGCCCTCGTACCCGTGCCCGGCGAGCAGCGCCACGGCGACGAGACCGGCCGCCAGCAGGGACATCCCGGCGGCGACCGTGGCGGGCGTGCCCAGCCGGGGGACCAGCCGGGCGCCGAAGCCGGTGAGATTGAGCGCTACCACGGTGAGCGCCAGCGGGGCGGTACGCAGCCCCGCCTCCAACGGGCCGTAACCGAGCACGAACTGGAGGTGCTGGGTGAGCAGGAAGAGCGAGCCGCCCATCCCGAACGCCACCAGCACCGTGCCCGCCACCGCACCGGTGAACGAGCGGTTCCGGAAGAACCTCGGGTCGAGCATCGGGTACGGCACCCGCAGCTCCCAGAGCGCGAACCCGGTCAGCACGGCGAACCCGGCGAACGCGGTGAGCAGCACCCGGGAGGAGCTCCAGCCATGTTCCGGGCCGGAGATGATCGCGTACACCACGGCGCTCATGCCGAGAGTGGAGAGCAACGCGCCCATCAGGTCGGGCCGTTCGCTCGCGGGGTTCTTGAACTCCGGCACGAGCAGGGCCACCGCGATCAGGGCGAGGACGGCGACGGGGAGGTTGACGAGGAAGATCGCGCCCCACCGGAAGTGGCCGAGCAGCACCCCGCCGAGGAGCGGACCGGCCGCGAACCCGAGGGAGTTGACCGTGGCCCAGAGCCCGATCGCGCGGACCCGCTCGGTCGCGTCGAAGACCTGGACCACCACGGCGAGCGTGCTGGTCAGCAGGAGCGCGCCGCCGACGCCCATCTCCGCACGTGCGGCGATGAGTTGGCCGGGGCTTTCGGCGAGGCCCGCCGCCAGGGATCCGAGGCCGAACACGGTGAGCCCCGCGAGCAGCAGCTTCTTGCGGCCGTAGCGGTCGGAGGCGCTGCCGGCGGTGAGGAGCAGGCCGGACTGGACGAGCGAGTAGGCGTTGATCATCCACTGCACCTCGGCGCCGGACGCTCCCAACTCCTCGGTGAGGGAAGGGATCGCGACGTTGAGGACGGTGTTGTCGAGCAGCACGGTGAGCTGGGCGAGGCAGATCACGCCGAGGATCAGCCAGCGCTGGGGGTGCCCGGACGGGCCGGTGGAGGGGGTGGAGGTGTTCGCCGTCATGCGGTCTCCTTGGGCCTCTCGCACCGAACGGTCCCGGCGGTGAGGGGCGGGGGCGGGGCGAGCGACGGGGCGGGGCAGGGCGGGAGAAGCCGAACGCCATACACCGTAAGGCGATTGCTTTACGGTGTACAAGCAACTTTCCGGCACTCGCCCGAACGGGTGAACGGCCGCACGCCCCGATCGAACGAACGTGCAGACGACCGGGCGGGCCGGACGGGCGTCCCCCGCGCGTCCCGGTCGGCGCGGGAGTCTCCCTTCCGGCGGGTGGACCGAGAAGGTGGGACCCATGACGACGGACTTGCGCGCATTCCTGGACCCCTACGTCGAGCGGGGCGCCGTCCCCGGTGCCGTGGCGCTCGTGGCCCGCGGCGACCGGGTGGACGTGGCCGCGTCCGGCGCGACGGACACCGGCGGCACCACGCCGATGGCCCGCGACACCCTCTTCCGGATCGCCTCACTCACCAAACCGGTCGTCGCCGCCGCCACGATGGTGCTGGTCGACGAGGGCCGGCTCACCCCCGGCCAGCCGGTCGGGACCTGGCTGCCGGAGCTGGCCTCCCCCAAGGTCGTACGCACCCCGGACGGTCCGGTCGGGGACGTCGTACCGGCCCGGCGGCCGATCACCGTGTTCGACCTGCTCACCTTCCGCGCCGGGTACGGCTTCCCCTCCGACTTCGCGCTCCCGGCCGTCGCGCCGCTCTTCTCCGAGCTGCACCAGGGCCCGCCGCAGCCGCAGGCGGTGGCGGAGCCGGACACCTGGATGCGGACCCTGTCCCGCATCCCGTTGCTCCGCCAGCCCGGTGAGGCGTGGCTCTACAACACCTGCTCGGACATCCTCGGGGTGCTCATCGCCCGGGTCTCGGGGCGGTCGCTGCCGGAGTTCCTGGCGGAGCGGGTGTTCGGACCGCTCGGGATGAAGGACACCGGGTTCGCCGTTCCGGCGGCGGACCTCGGCCGGTTCACCGGCTATTACCGGGCGCACCCGGACGGCGGGTTCGACCTGGTCGACGCGGCGGACGGGCAGTGGAGCACGCTGCCCGCGTTCCCCTCGGGGGCGGGCGGCCTGGTCTCCACCGCGGACGACTGGCTCGCCTTCGCCCGGATGCTCCTCGCGGGCGGGCTGGCCGGCGACGGCCGGCGGCTGCTGTCGGCCGGTTCGGTGCGGCAGATGCTGACCGACCACCTCACCCCGGCCCAGCGCGAGGCGAGCGGGCTCTTCACGGAGGGGCAGGGCTGGGGCTTCGGCGGGTCGGTCGACGTGGAGACCCGGGACCCGTGGAACGTACGCGGGCGGTACGGCTGGGTCGGCGGCACGGGCACCGCCGGGCACCTCGTCCCCTCCACCGGGCTGGTCACCGTGCTGCTGACCCAGGTCGAACTGGGCGGGCCGAAGCCGCCGGAGCTGATGCGGGACTTCTGGACGTACGCGGCGGGGCTCGGCGCGGCGGAGGACTGAGCGGGGGCCGCGCGCACCCCGGACACGACCGAGGCGGGCCCGGACAGCCGTGGGGCTGCCGGGCCCGCCTGCCCGTGGGGACGGGTGGTCATGAGGTGGTGCCGTTGCCGTGGACCGACGTCAGCTCTTGGGCTGCGTCAGATCGTAGAAGGTGGCGCTCCCGACGGTCACCTCCTTGTAGGTGGACTCGACCCAGGACGAGATCTTCGAGGACGTGCCGCTGTCACCGCCGCCCATGCCCATCCCGCCGCCGATGAAGTAGTGGATCTTCCCGTCGGCCACGTACTTCTTGAACTGGGCCAGGGTCGGGGACGGGTCGCTCCCGTTGAAGCCGCCGACCGCCATCACCGGGTCCTCGGTGGCGAGCTGGTAACTGGCGGAGTTCTGCGAGCCGATGGCCGCGGCGACCCAGGTGTAGTCGTCGGCGTTCTTCTCCAGGAGCTTCCTCGCCGCGTCGGAGACCGTGGCGCCGTTGAGCAGTCCGCCCATGGAGCCGCCGCCCCCTTCGCCCATGCCGCCGCCCGGCATCCCGCCGAAGTTCTGGCCGTTGGTGCCGGTCCGGCCGTTGGTGCCCGGGCCGGGCATCTGGCCCGCCGTACCGTTCGGGGCCGTGCCGTTCGGAGCCGTACCGGTGGGAGGGGTGCCGGTGGGAGGAGTGCCACCGCCGGGGCCCTGGCCGTTCTGGCTCCGACCGTTCTGGCTCTGACCGTTGGCCTGACCGCCGTTGCCCTGGCCGCCGGTCATGCCGCCCGGAGGCCGCATGCCGCCACCGCCACCGCGGGGGCCGCCGCCACCACCCATCGTGCCGGCGCCGGCGGGGCCGGCCGTCACGATGGAGCCCTGGTGTCCGGTGTTCAGCGTGCTCACCGTGTACGCGGCCGGGCCGGCCAGCGACGCGACGATCGCGACCACCGCCACCACGAGCCCGAGCGGCCGGCCCACCCGCCCCGCGAACACCAGCCACACGGCGCTGATCAGGCCGAGGAGCAGCACCGCCCAGCGCAGCCACGGCAGGTAGTCCGGGGTGCGGCCGAGGAGCACGTACGCCCAGACCGCCGTGGTCGCGACGGTGCCGCCGAGCACCGCGCTCGCCCACCAGGCGGCCCGCTCCTCCCAGAGCGCGACGGCACCGATGCCGACGAGCGCCGCGAGGTAGGGGGCGAGGGCCACCGTGTAGTACTGGTGGAAGATGCCGGCCATGAAGCTGAAGACCACCGCGGTCATCAGCAGCGAGCCGCCCCACGCGAGGAACGCGGCCCGGCGCGTGTCGGTGCGCGGCGCCCTGCGGGTGAGCCGGAGCCCGGCCACGAGGAGGATCAGCGCGGCGGGCAGCAGCCACGAGATCTGGCTGCCGATCTCGGAGTTGAACATGCGGCCGATGCCGGTCTCGCCCCAGCCGCCGCCCTGTCCGCCGCCGCCACCGACGCTGCCGGTCTCGTCGCCGCTGATGCGGCCGAGTCCGTTGTAGCCGAAGGTCAGTTCCAGGAAGGAGTTGTTCTGCGAGCCGCCGATGTACGGGCGGGAGGCGGCGGGCCAGAGCTCGACGATCGCCACCCACCAGCCGCCCGCGACGACCATCGTCACGGCGGAGAGGGCGAGTTGACCGAACCGCTTCCGTACGGGGACGGGCGCGACAACCGCGTAGAGCACGGCGAGCGGCGGCAGGATCAGGAACGCCTGGAGGGTCTTCGCCAGGAAGGCGAGGCCGACCGCCACGCCCGCCCACACCAGCCACCTGGTGCGGCCGTTCTCCACCGCGCGGAGCACGCAGTACACGGTGACGGTCATCAGCAGTGCGAGGAGCGCGTCCGGGTTGTTGAAGCGGAACATCAGCGCGGCGACCGGGGTCAGCGCGAACGCGCCCACCGTGAGGAGACCCGCCACCGCGCTGAAGCGGCGGCGCACCGCCGCGTACAGCACCCCGGCGGTGGCGACGCCCATCAGCACCTCGGGCAGCAGGATCGCCCAGGAGCCGAGGCCGAGGATCCGCACCGAGAGCGCCATCGGCCAGAGGGCGGCAGGCGGCTTGTCCACGGTGATCGCGTTGGCCGCGTCCGAGGAGCCGAAGAAGAACGCCTTCCAGCTCTCGCTGCCCGCCTGGACGGCGGCGGAGTAGAAGGAGTTGGCGTACCCGGAGGCGCTCAGGTTCCAGAGGTAGGCGAGCGCGACCACCAGCAGCAGGCCGAGGAAGGCGGGCCGCGCCCAGGACGGATCCTCGGGCCGGCCGCGCCAGATCCGTCCGGCCCGGCCGGTCCCGGCGGAGGGGGCAGCCCGGTGGGTTGCGCCCGGCACGGCGGGCGGCACCGGCGGCGGCGGCGCGGGGTACGCGTCGGGGTGGAGGGAGGCGGTCATCGGGCGTTCCTCAGTTCGTCGTCGGCGTACGGGTCGGTGCCGGGAGCCGTGATCGGAGCCGTACGGGCGCCCACGAACGGGTCGGCGTGCGGGGCGGTACCGAAGGCGTCGAAGGATGCCGGGTGTCCGGCGGAGGCCGGGTGTCCGGCGGGGCGCGCGGTGGACGGGTCGGCGGCGGCCGGCACCGGGGCGGGCCTGTCGCCGCGCCGCTCCGGAAAGACCCAGGCGCGCAGGAGCAGGAAGCGCAGCACGGTCGCCGCCAGGTTGGCCGCGATCAGCACGGCGACCTCCGTGGAGTGCGAGGTGGACGTTGCCGTGGTGCCCAGTGCCGCGAGGGAACCACTGGTGAGCGCGAGGCCGATGGCGAAGACCACGAGCCCCTGCGCCTGGTGGCGGACCGCGCCGCCCCGGCCGCGTACCCCGAAGGTGAGCCGCCGGTTCGCCGCCGTGTTGGCGACGGCGGAGACCAGCAGGGCCCCGGCGTTGGCGAGTTGCGGGCCGACGCCCAGCCGGAAGAGCGAGTAGAGCGCGAGGTAGACGGCGGTCGAGAGCGCCCCGACCACGCAGAACCCGACCAGCTGCCGGGCCAGGCCGCGCGGTACGCCGGGCACCGTGCGGTCCCGGGGGTCGTCGCCGAACGGCCGGGCCAGCCGGTCGAGCGGCAGCGCGCCGACGGCGAGGGCCCGCCCCACCCGCCAGACGCCCTTCAGGTCATCGGTGGCGGTCCGCACGATGTGCACCGTGGAGTCCGGATCGTCGATCCAGTCGACCGGCACCTCGTGGATGCGCAGCCCGGCCCGCTCGGCGAGCACCAGCATCTCGGTGTCGAAGAACCAGCCGGTGTCCTCGACCATCGGCAGCAGCCGTTCGGCCACCTCGCGCCGGATCGCCTTGAACCCGCACTGCGCGTCACTGAACCGGGCGGAGAGCGAGGAGCGCAGGATCAGGTTGTAGGAGCGCGACACGAACTCGCGCTTCGACCCGCGCACCACCCGCGCGCTGCGCGCCAGCCGGGACCCGATCGCCAGGTCCGAGTGGCCGGAGATCAGCGGCGCGACCAGCGGCAGCAGCGCGTTCAGGTCGGTCGAGAGGTCGACGTCCATGTAGGCGAGGACCGGCGCACCGGACCGCGACCACACCGTGCGCAGGGCGCGTCCGCGCCCCTTCTGCTCCAGCCGGTACGCGACCACCTCCGGCAGCAGCGCTTCGAGCCGGGACGCCACCTGCGGGGTGGTGTCGGTGCTCGCGTTGTCCGCGATCGTGATGCGGAAGCGGTAGGGGAAGGTCCGGGTCAGGTGCTCGTGCAGCCGCCGGACACAGGTTTCGAGGTCCTTCTCCTCGTTGTACACGGGCACGACCACGTCGAGTACGAGTACGGGCGCTCCGTGCGCGTCCACCGTCCCGGCCGGGAGATGCTGCCGGGCCGGCAGGGCACTGGTGCCGGCGCTCCAGGGGTTGTCGGTTCGCATGGTCACGACATTCGCGGGCCGCGCTGTCACGACGATGTGCTGCGGCTGTGGCCAGGCTGTGAGTTCGCGAGCTGGCCTGACATCTTGTCACGTGTCCTGCACAGTGCGGGAGTTGACATGAACGGCGGGTGTCCGGGGGCTCTTCGAAAGGGCTTGCGCACCGACTTCCGCACCTGGCCCCGAGCCGCCTTCCCCGCCCGGTTCCGCACAGGCCGGCAGCCGGACGGAGAACACCGTCTCGCCGGGCACCGAGCGCACCACGACCTCCCCTCCGTGCGCGGCCGTGACCGCCTGCACGATGGCGAGCCCCAGCCCGGTGGAACCCGCGTGGCGCGAGCGCGAGGCGTCACCCCGGGCGAACCGCTCGAAGACGTGCGGCAACAGCGCGGCCGGGATCCCCGGCCCGTCGTCCCGTACCTCCAGCGTCACCCAGGGGACACCCGGCGCGGCGGCGCGCACGCGGGCGGTGACGGTGGTGCCGGGCGGGGTGTGGGTGCGCGCGTTGCCGAGCAGGTTGACCAGCACCTGATGGATACGGGTCGCGTCGGCCCGTACCGTCGCCGGGGCGTCCGGCAGCTCCAGCCGCCAGAGGTGACCGCCCTCGGCCGAGCGGGCGCGGTCCGCCGCACGGGCGTCGCTCACCGCGTCCACCACGAGCGGCGAGAGGTCGGTGGGCCGGTGGTCGAGCGGGCGGCCCGCGTCGAGCCGGGCCAGCAGCAGCAGGTCCTCCACCATCCCGGTCATCCGCTCGGCCTCGGACTCGATCCGCCCCAGAGCGTGTTGGGTGTCGGGCCCGATGGACTCGCGCCCGCGCCGGGTCAGTTCGGCGTACCCGCGGATCGAGGCGAGCGGGGTGCGCAGCTCGTGGCTGGCGTCGGCGACGAACTGCCGGACCCGCGTCTCGCTCTCCTGCCGGACGGCCAGGGCCGAACCGACGTGCCCGAGCATCCTGTTGAGCGCGGCGCCGACCTGCCCGACCTCGGTGCGGGGATCGGCCTCCGCCTCGGGGACCCGTACCAGCGGGGCCACCTCACCGCTGTGCAAGGGGAGTTCGGAGACGCGGGTCGCTGTCGCCGCGACCCGGCGCAGCGGGCGCAGCGCCACCCCGACCATGGTGGCGCCCGCGATTCCGGCGGCGATGAGCCCCGCGCCGGTGACGCACACCTCCACCAGGATGAGCGCGGTGATGTCGTTGCTCACCTCCTCGCTCGGGATGCCGACGAGGAAGGTGACACCGCCCTTCGCGGAGGCGGACTCGACGCGGTAGGAGCCGAGTCCGGGGAGTTCGACGTCGTGGGTGGCTGAGTCGCCTGCCGCCCCGGAGGACTCCAGGGCCTTGGACTGGGCAGCGGTCAGCGGCGTGGAGCTGGGCATGGTGTCCTTGCCGAGGTCGGCGAGGACTTTCGAGTCGAGGACCGTTCCGTCCTCCGCGACGACCGCGCCGACCGTACCGATGGGCTGGCCGCCGTTGCCGATGAAGTCGAGCGGACCGCCGCCGCCGGGGCCACCGCCGGGCCCCGGTTCACCGGCCCCGGGGCCGAGCCCGGCCCGGACCGCGACGGAGTCCAGCTGGTCGTCGAGCTTCCCGTACATGTAGCTGTGGAAGGCGATCGCGGTCACCGAACCGATCACCGCCGCGACGACGGCGATGAGCGAGACGGCGGAGACCACCAGCCGGGTCCGCAGCGTCCAGGGCCGGCCGCCCGTCCGGGTGCGGCCGGTACCGCCGCCGGCACCGCGCCGGGTACCCGGCTGCCGACGCGTGCGCCCGCGCATCCCCGCTACTCGCCGGGCTTGATGAGATATCCCGCGCCCCGGCGGGTGTGGATCATCGGCGTGCGGCCCGCGTCGATCTTCTTGCGCAGGTAGGAGATGTACAGCTCGACGACGTTGGCCTGGCCGCCGAAGTCGTAGTTCCACACCCGGTCCAGGATCTGCGCCTTGCTGAGCACCCGGCGTGGGTTGCGCATCAGGAAGCGCAACAGCTCGAACTCGGTGGCGGTGAGGTGGATCGAGGTCCCGCCCCGGCTCACCTCGTGGCTGTCCTCGTCGAGCAGCAGGTCGCCGACGACCAGTGTGGACTCGCTGCGGGCGCTGGTGTGCGTACCGGAGCGGCGGATCAGCCCGCGCAGCCGCGCCACGACCTCCTCCAGGCTGAACGGCTTGGTGACGTAGTCGTCGCCGCCCGCCGTGAGCCCGGCGATCCGGTCCTCCACCGCGTCCCGGGCGGTCAGGAAGAGCACCGGCACGTCGGCGTGGTCGCGGCGCAGCCTGCTGAGCACCGCCAGCCCGTCCATGTCCGGCAGCATCACGTCGAGCACCACCGCGTCGGGGCGGAAGTCCCGGGCGGTGCGCAGCGCACCGGCACCGTCACCGGCGCTGCGCACGTCCCACCCCTCGTACCTCAGGGCCATCGAGAGCAGCTCGGCGAGCGGCGGCTCGTCGTCCACGACCAGTACGCGGACGGGGTTGCCGGAGGTGCGGTCGGCCCTGAGCAGTTCGGTACGCCCCTGGGGCGAGGTCGTCGTCATCCCCCCACCCTGTGAGACGGCTCTGAGAGGGAGCTTGCCCGTTTCTGTGAAAAGCCTGAGAAACGAGTCAGGCTCTGGTCATGAAGACACCAAGACGCACCAAGACCGAACCACGCAGGGCCAGAACCGGTCGGAACAGACCGTCCTGCACCCTCAAAAGGCGTCCGTCCCGCACGCTCAGAAAAGCCGCACGCTCAGAAAAGCCGCACGCTCAGAAAAGCCCGTCCTGCACCCCGCCGCGCCCCAGGTCGTCGACCGGAACGGTCACCGCCGGACCCCGGCCGCCGCCGTCCTCTTCGCTGGTCGTGGGCCCGGCTGCCCGGACGAGCTCCCAGCCGGTCATCAGCCGGGTATCGAGCACCACCACCGCACCGCCTTCACCGGTCGCCAGGTGCAGATCCGGTCCCGCGGCCGCCACCAGCCGCCCGGCCACCCCGCCGCCCGCGACCAGCTCCCGTACCGCCCCGACGCCCGCGCCGCCCGCCAGGTTCGGCAGCCCGAACAGCGCGGCGTGGTCCACCGCCCCGTACGGCAGCCGCTCCAGCGACTCCGGCCAGCCGCGCCCTTCGAGTGCTGCCGCCCGCCCGTACAGCTCGGCCACCTCGCCGGCGCGCTCCCGGGCGTCCGGCAGCACTCCGCGCACCGCCCGCTTACGTGCGTACGGAATCCGGTCCGGCACCCCGAGCGCGGCGCGCAGCACCTCCTCGGTCCGCCGTGCCGCCATCAACGGCCCCCGGCCCAGCCAGCTGAAGGCCACGGCGCCCTGCTCCCGCAGCCGTGCGGCGCCCCGCTCCTCGCCGGTGATCCCGACCTTGACCATCCCGGGCCCGAACCAGGCGAGGTAGACCCGGTACGTACGCGGGTCGTCCGCGATGGTGTCCGCCGCCACCGAGTGCGCCCGGTCCAGCCGCGCGCACTCCGCGCACCGGGCCCCCGCACTCCGGCCCGGCACGGACGCCCCCAGCGGGCAGACGTTCCCCCGGGCCCCCACGCAGCTCCGCTCCCCGAGGGCCCGGAACCCGAGCTCGCTCCCGTACGCGAGGACGCTCCCGCGCCGGTCCCGGCCGTTCTCCCAGCCCAGCTCCGGGGCGTCCCCGGGCCACCGCAGCCCGGTGCACCGCCAACCCACGTCGCACACCCCCGAGACCGTCACCGTCCGCGAGGGATCAACCCTAAGGGCTGTCCCGCACTCCCTGGTGGATCAGCGCACGGCGTCGGATGCGGTGCATCGCGAGGCGGAGAGACACCCCGCGCGCGGCACGCGGCACGGCCGGGCCGGGGCCGTCCCGGTCACCACCAATACACGGGATACGCCTGCTTGTTGATCCAGTTGCCGACGAGGCCCACCAGGACGAGAAGCACCGACGCCGCGGCGAGCAGGCCGAGGAACGGGCCGAAGGAGGGACCTGTCGACGCGACGATGACGGCGGTCGCGGCGGCCGGGGAATGCGCCACCCGCAGGAGCATCATCGCCCCCAGCGCCAGCCCGCCCGCCACCGCCGAGGACCAGACGCCCTGCCCGAGCGCGGCGAGCACGAGGAACCCCGTCACCGCGGAGACCAGTTGCCCGCCGACGACACTGCGCGGCTGGCCCAGGGGGGTCGAACTCGCCCCGACGATCAGCGCCATGCTCGCCGCGAGCGGCGGGATGAGGAGCACCTGATGGGTCCAGGTCCCGAGGGCGACCAGGAGGACGAGCGCCGCGACGCTGGTGGCGGTCGCGACGAGGATCACCTTCGGTCCGGGGCGCGGAGGAGCCCCCGTCGCGCGCCGGCGCCGACGCCCGGGCGTCTCGCGGGGTCGCGTCTCGTGGGGTTGCGTCTGCGTCATCGCTCGGTCCGGCCTTCCCTGTGGTCGCGTCGCCGCGTCACTGCGGGACAATGCTAATGGCTATGCCATTAGCTCCTGGACGCACAGAGCCATCCGCCTGCTCACCGGATCCCGGAAGAGCCGGAGAATGTCCGGTACATCCCGGCCGCCCACCACCGCCCTCGATGGCCCGACAGCCGTTCGGCGACGATGAACGGCGATGAGGAACAGAGCAGTTGTCGACCAGATGAACCGGTGCGGCGTACGAGAGGGAGCATCGAACATGACCACCCGCGGCAGGGACACGCTGGAAATCCGCCCGAGTGAACCTTTGGCGGTGGAATTCACCAGTTCATGGCATTACGAGTCGGGCATCCTGGTCGACGAGGTCAGCACGCCCCAGGGGCTGGCCCACTGGATCGCGGTCCACCGGTCGCGACTGGCCATGTCCGCCGCCGAGCCGATCGGGATCGGAACCGACGACGTCACCTCCGCCCTCACCACCCGGAGCGCGGTCCGCGACCTCCTCGACGCACTGATCGACCGCACCGCGCCCTCCCAGGCGCCCCTCGGCCTGGTCACCACGGCCGCCCGCACCCTGCACAGGGCGGAGCTGGCCTGGCCCGCCGGCGGCCCCCGCCTCGTATGGCCGGAGGAGTCGACCACCCTGGAGAAGGTCACCGCCCAGGTGTGCGCGTCCGCGGTGCGGCTGCTGAGCTCCCCCCGCGGACTGCTGCTCCGCCGCTGTCCGGCCCCGAGCTGCGTCCTGTTCTTCTCCGCACTGCGCAAGGGACAGCAGTGGTGCGGCCCCGCCTGCGGCAACCGGGCACGGGTCGCCCGGCACAGCGCGAAGTCCCGCTGATCCGCCGATCCGCCAATCCGCCGATCCGCCAGGACCCCACACCCCGACAGCACTAGAATCCCGGCCATGGCACTGACCATGGACGACGTGGACCGGTTCGAAGCCTCCCGACCGCGCCTGGAAGCCATCGCCTACCGCCTCCTCGGCTCCGCGAGCGACGCCGAGGACGCCGTACAGGACACCTTCCTGCGCTGGCAGGCCGCCGACATCGGCCGCGTCGAGGTCCCCGAGGCCTGGCTGACGAAGGTCCTCACCAACCTGTGCCTCAACCAGCTGACCTCGGCCCGCGCCCGCCGCGAGACGTACGTCGGCCAGTGGCTGCCCGAACCGCTGCTCGCCGGGGACCCGATGCTCGGCCCCGCCGACACCGTGGAGCAGCGCGAGTCCGTCTCGTACGCGGTGCTCGCCCTCATGGAACGCCTCTCCCCCAACGAGCGTGTGGTGTACGTGCTGCGGGAGGCGTTCGACTACCCGCACCGCAGGATCGCGGAGATCCTCGACATCACCGAGGCCTCCTGCCAGCAGCTCTTCCACCGCGCGAAGAAGCACGTCGCGGACGGCAGGTCCCGCGCCGAGATCGACGAGGCCGCCGCCCGGCGGATCGTCCACGAGTTCCTCGCCGCCGCCACCAGTGGCCGCACCGAACCCCTCGTGGCGCTCCTCACCGGCGACGCCATCGCGGTCGGCGACGGCGGCGGCAAGGTCCCGGCCCGCGCCTCGGCGTTCGAGGGTGCCCTCGCGGTCGCGAAGTTCATGCGGGGCCTCTTCAAGCCCAGCCGGGCCAAGCGCAAGCTCGCCGGCGGTTCCCCCGGGTTCTACGCCTCGACCGCCAACAACAGGCCCGCCCTGGTGGCGGTCCTCGACGGCCGGGTCATCGGGATCGTCTGCATGGAGATCACCGCCGAGGGCATCGCCGCGTTCCGCAGCCAGGTCAACCCGGACAAGCTGGTCCGCGCGACCGAGCGGTGGGCGGCCGCCGGCGAGCACGGCGAACCCCTGGTCCGCCCGTTCTGACAACACCTCCACGCCATGTGACCTGCTTCACATCGCATCCCTGTCAGGAATCGCCGGGCTGCCCGGTTCAAGAGGCGAACCGCGCCGAGAGGCGAACCGCGCGGGACAGGACGCGAGACAGGGAGCCAAGGAAATGAAGGACCACACCCTCCGCAAGCACCGCATCATCGTCCTCGGGGCCGGATACACCGGCGCCATCGCCGCGGGGCGCCTCGCCAAGCGGCTGCGGAGCGAGGACGTCGACATCACCCTCGTCAACGCCGAGTCCGACTTCGTCGAGCGGGTCCGGCTCCACCAGCTGGCGGTCGGCCAGGAGCTCAGGCCCCGGCCCTTCGCCGAGATGTTCGCCGGCACCGGCGTGGCACTCAGGCTCGGCAGGGTCACCGCCGTCGACGCCGACCGCAGGACCGTCACCGTCACCGCCCCGGACGCCGCCCCGGACGCCGCTCCAGCCGCTGCCGGGACCGAGGAACTGGCCTACGACACCCTGGTGTACGCCCTCGGCAGTGGCTGGAACACCCACGGCGTCCCCGGCACCGCGGAGTACGCCCACGACATCACCGGCCGCCCGGGCGCCCTCCGGCTCCGCGAGCGGCTGGCCGCCCTCGGCGCCGGGCAGCCCGTGGTCGTCGTCGGCGGCGGTCTCACCGGCGTGGAGGCCGCCACCGAAATCGCCGAGGCCCGCCCCGACCTCGACGTCACCCTCGCCGTACGCGGTGAACTCGGCGACTGGCTCTCCCCCAAGGGCCGCGGCCACCTGCGGAAGGTGACCGACAGGCTCGGCATCACCGTGCGCGGACACACCACCGTCGACGAGGTGGCGGCCGGCCACGTGGTCACCGCCGACGGCACCGCCGTCCCCGCCGCCGTCACCGTGTGGACCGCCGGCTTCACGGTCCACCCGATCGCGAAGGCCACCACCCTGGAGGTCACCGGCAGCGGCCAGATCGTGGTCGACAGGACCCTGCGCTCGGTCTCTCACCCCGACGTCTACGCCATCGGCGACGCCGCCCTCGCCATGGGCCCCGGAGACAAACCGCTCCGCATGTCCTGCGCCTCGGGCGTCCCCACCGCCTGGCAGGCCGCCGACACCATCGCCGCCCGCCTGACCGGGGACAAGCTCCCGGAGCCCTCGGTCCGCTACTTCAACCAGTGCATCTCGCTGGGCCGCAAGGAGGGCCTCATCCAGTACGTCACCGCCGACGACCGCGCCGTCAGCGCCGCCCTGACCGGCCGGCTCGCCGCCTTCTACAAGGAGCTCGTCTGCAAGGGCGCCGCCTGGGGCGTCGCCAACCCCACCCTCGGCCTGCCGTCGCGGCGCCGGCCGGTGGTCCGCCAGGCCGCCGCGCCGGTCACGGACGCGACGCCGGTACCGGGCGGGCAGCCCGTACCGCCCGTACCGGCCGAGTCCTGACCGCCGCCGGGCACCCGACGGGCCGTGGCGCCACGTCCTACCGGCGCCACGGCCCGTCCGTGTCAGGGCTCTTCGGAAGTCGCTGGAGCCGCTTCAGATTCCGGTCCAGGATCTCCCGGAGCCGGTCCACGTCCGCCGGGTCCTGGGCACCCCGCTTGGGCAGCACCCCGATCCCGGTCGCCCGGTCGCCGCCCAGCACCACGAAGAGCCCGGGAGTCTCCAGGTACTCCCGGTACACGCTCCACTCCATGCTGAACGCCCCCCGCTCGCCGGTACTGACCGTGCCGCTCTCGTCGGCCACCGTGCGGCACTCCCCGTACGGTTCCATCACACTGGCTATCCGGCGGGCCGTGGAACGCAGACCTCGCAAGGTGCCCCAGATCACCGCCACGTCGGCAACCACCGTCGTGACGATCGCCACCGGCAGCGAGCTGCCCCTCAAGAACGAGAAAACGGTGAAGGCCACGGTTGTCACCACCGGCAACAGCAGCACTTGGACCCTCCCCGCCCACGACCACCGTGCCCGCCCGCGAAGCGCCTGCTCGAAGTCATCGGCCGTCAGCCGGTAGACGAACTCGGCGACGGCGGCCGTACCCCGCTCCGCCTCCGGCTGTGATGCTGCCCCACCCCTGGTGTCCATGACCGGTGATCGTAATGGGAGGACACAGCACCCTGAATCCGGATTCCGGCGACGGTGGTAGGCGGCGGCCGCCGATGCACGCGGCTCGTCCGCCCACGGCACGTCAGGTCCGCTCGTCGCCCTCCGGCTCCCCGTGACCGTCGGGGGCGAAGCCCGGCACCGGACCCCGTGCAGATCCCTCGGCGATCGTGCTGACCCTCAGGCAACCGTCACTGCCGAACATGTCGACCAGCTGCGATAAATGAGCGCGAGCCATGCTGCGTGCAGGGGCCTCCTCGGCGGTCACTGCGGCTCCCCCAGGTCCGCCCACACATTCTTGCCCCAGCGCCGCTCGTCCGTGCCCCAGCCGGTCGCCAACGCCGCCACGAGAAGCAGGCCCCGTCCTTCCTCCGCCGCCTCCTCAGACTCACACAACAGTGGAAGGGCACGGGAGAAGTCCGCGACGGCCACACGAACCGTCCGCACGGCAGTACGTTCCACCACGACGCGGATGGCCCCTCTCCGGGCGTGCCGCACCGCGTTGGCCACCAGCTCCGTCACCACCAGAGCGCAGTCGTCGGCCATCTCCTCCAATCCCCAGCAGGAAAGGGCGGCACTCGTGAGGCGGCGCGCGATGGCAGCGCTCCGGGGCTCGCGCGGCAGGGTCCCGCTGTAACCGGGGTGCCCGGTCGAACGGGCCCGAGTCGTGGGTTGCGGCATGTCGGTCTGCTCTCGGATCGGCCGAGCCCGGGACCGTTCGTACGGTCGCCAGGGCGCTGTTCGCACCCCATGAAAGCGACATGTCGGGAACGTCAACAGGGGCGCAACGTCCCACTTTCGGCACGCTAGGGCCTTTCGTTTGGATCAGGCCGGGGTCAGGGAGCGGGGACGGGTGCCGTGCATCGCCAGGCGGAGGAGGGAGTCGATGCGGAGCGTGGGCGACCGACGACAACGCCGCGAGGTGCGGCACCCGGCACGCGAGCCCGGCATGATCCAAACGAGGGGCTCTAAGCGTCGATCCCCAGAAACTCCGCCAACGGCCGCAACCCCGGCGGGTGGTTGGGCAGTACCCACAGGTCACGCACGATGGCCACGGCCAAGGTGTGGTGTCGCATCCACGTCGGAGCCATCCTCCTCAGGGACTCCAGGGTCTTCACCGCCCCGGAAGCGTCCCCGACGTCCGTGTGGGCCCGGGCCACGTCCAACAGCAGCCAGGTCCGCCAGGACGGCGGGATGTCCTCGCTCATCCGCATGCCCTTGGCGAGCGCCAGAGCGTCCTGCGGGTGCCCGTACTGGACCGCGAGCCGGACACGTTCGATCCGGACCGAAGACGGGCCGAAGACACTGACCATGCGGTTGTCGCCGCCGTCCGGCAGTTTCGAGACCCGCGACGCCTCCCTCTCCGCCTTCTCCATCATGTCGGCGGCGCGCTCGTAGTCGCCGCTCCGCGCGGCCGAGGTGGCCCCACTCATGGTCAGCGCGCCCCACACCTTGAGGCCGTCGGCCGTATCGGTACGACCGGCGTCCGACAGGTCGTCGGCGGCACGGACGGCGATGCTCAACGCGTCCTCCAGACGCCCCTGCCGCTGATAGGTCCACGCGACGGAGTTGACGATCATGGGGAGAAGCAACGGGTCGGAGGACTGCCTCGCAGCGGCCGTCGCCCGCTCCAGGCTCGTCAGGGCAAGGTCCGTCTTGCCCATCCGTACGGATACGTGGCCGGCGAGCTGAAGTGCCTTCCCCAGGGCTGCAAATCCGGCCCCGCAGTCGCCGCCGCCCGGGCCCGGAACCGTGGCCGAGCGCGCCTCCGCGAGCAGGCCCGGCAGCGCGTCCATCACCGCGTCGAACTCGGCGGCGTGGTACCGCGACCAGCCCTCCGCGATCCGCTCGCGCAGCCGGTCCAGCGAGAAGTCCGGTCCCGGCGGCTCGGGCTCCGGACCCCAGAGCGCCGGCATGATGGCGCGGCGTACCGCGACGAACCGCGGCCCGTCGTTCTCACCGGAAGCAGCGACCGCAGGCGGGTCACCGAGAAGCGTCGTCAGCTCCACACCGAGGCCGTTCGCCAACGCGTGCAACGTGGGGAGGCGGGCTGAGTGCTTGCGTCGCTGCTCCAGCTGACGGATCACGTCCACAGACACACTGGACCGCTCGGCCAACTCTTCTTGGGTCAGAGAGGCCAGGCGTCGCAAGCGGCGCAGAGTCCGGCCAAGGTCTTCGGTTGCCACACCGCCACGGTATGCCGCCGTGCCGCCCCGCTTCTCCAGCAGCCGCAGAGCCGGCAGCTCCAGCGGGCCGGGACGGATCCACCACCAACACCCGCCATGGCATACGACAGAGGCCCTCAGGATTTCTCCTGAGGGCCTCTGGCCTGTTGTGCACTCGGCAGGATTCGAACCTGCAACCTTCTGATCCGTAGTCAGATGCTCTATCCGTTAAGCTACGAGTGCTTGGCGTTCCGGTCTTTTTTCTTCCCGGTCGGCGTTGCGAGAACAACATTACATGAACCGCGCCGGGACGCGAAATCCGTTAGCCAAACCCCCTCTGACCTGCGGAAACGCCCCCAGAGGGCGAATCAGGACCGTTCCGGCCCCGCTCCCGCACCCGCCCTCCCGCCGCTTCGGCGGGCAGAAACCGTCCGAACGGGCCTCCGGGGCGGGGAGCCGCCACGATCCGGGCCCGGGCCCGTCACGATCACGACCGGGAACGGTCGGCGTCCGGCCGTCGAGTGCGGTCGGTGACCCGCGCACGACGGACGCCACGGAGACGGCGGCGGCCCGCGTACGGCCGGCACCGCGAACCCGAGCCAGCCCGAGCGGACCCGAGCGGACCGCGATCGGACCCGGACCGGACGGCCGGACCCGACCCGGACTCCCCGGACCGCCGCCCCCAGGAACGGCCGAAGCCCCGCGCCAGGGGCACGGGGCTTCGGATGGGGCGGAGGCGGAGGGATTTGAACCCTCGATGGGTTTTAAAACCCAAACCGCATTAGCAGTGCGGCGCCATAGACCGGACTAGGCGACGCCTCCAGCACACCTCGCGCAAGCGCGAGTGGTGCGTGCAGATGATGACACAGACGAGTGCGGTGTCACCAATCGCGGCCCACCGTACTAGCCAGGTGGGCGCGAGGGCAAAGGACATACGCCCCCGATTCGGGGAAGGTCCGGCGCGTTCGTGCACCGGGCCGGTGTTCGCCGCCCCCCCCTCCCCTCGTACGCCCCGCCCACTCCCCCTCGTACGCCCCCGCCCGCTCCCCCGTACGCCCGGGCGGGCACTCCTGCTTGCTCCGTGCGGCCCCGTCGGATCGCGCAACGTCGGGGCGGGAGGGACGTTAGGGACACCAGGAAGGGCCGACGTGATCCAGGGACACGAGATGGGTCAGCCGCTGCCCGCCGCCACCCGTACCCGTACCCGTGCCCCAGGACCAGGAGTCCCGCAATGCTGCGCCGTCTCGCCCTCACCGCCGTCGTCTCGATCGCCGCGCTGTCCGCCGCCGCCCCCTTCGCCGCAGCCGTCGGGCCGCTGCCCGTACCCATCGAGGGGTCGGGGCCGCTCCCCGTGTCCGAGCAGGCGGGCCCGGTCGCCTCGCCGGGGCCCGCCGGTTCCCCGTACAGCGGGATGCTCCGCCCCGCGCGCAAGGGCGCCGGGCCGGCGGAGGCCCGTGGGCCGCGGGACACGGACGTCCCCGCCCTCCCCGGCCGCAACAACAGCGACCTGCCGGGGGACACCACCGGCCCCACCACCACCGGCCCCACCACCCTTCCGGCGCCCGTCACGCTTCCGGCACCCACCACCGGCGGAGCCAAGGGGGACACCGGGGCCGAGGCCGACGCCACCACCCGGCTCACGGTGACGGTCCAGGACTCCGGGAACACCGACTCGGGGACGACGAGCTCCGCCGACTCCTCGGGGCGCCTCGTCCGGGACGGTTCGTACGAACTGACGTGCGCGCCCGCCGCCGGCACCCGGTCGGGCACGCGGGGCGGGGGCGACCACCCGGAGGCGCAGGCATCCTGCGACCGGCTCGCGGAGGCGGAGGGAGCGGGCGAGGACCTGTTCCGGCCGGTCGACAAGGACGCGATGTGCACCCAGATGTACGGCGGACCGGCCACCGCCCGGATCACCGGCACCTGGCGCGGACGCCCGGTGGACACGACGGTGAACCGCAGGAACGGCTGCGAGATCGCCCGCTGGAACGCCCTGCGGCCGCTGCTCCCGGCCACCGGCCAGTAGTCCGGCCGGCATTCCGTTCGGGAACCCCGGCCGGCACCCCGAACGGGAGACCGGCCGACAGAACGGGCGGGAGCCCGACCGGACGCACAGCTGACCCACATCGGAAGCACATACGGGCCCCGAGTGCCCGGTCAGTAGGCCGAATGGGCCTTTTACCGGGCCTTCTCGCAGTCGCCGAGCCCTCTCGCGGGCTCCCGGCGTACGGCTCCGCCCAAACCTCCGGAGCCGTACGTACGGGGCGCGTTGGGGTGTTTGGGGGCTTCCGGTGTGCACCGGTTGTACAGAAGCTCGATGAGAGCTCCCCCTCATCCACCGTTCCTGCCCGCTCCGGTGCCCGTAGACTCCTCCCGTGACAGCCTGTGGCCCGAGGGGCAAGATGGGGACCCGGGCCGGCAAGGTGCGGTAAACAGGGAGGAAGCGCGTCGTGAGCAGCAGGCCATCCCGAGGCACTGCTCGCCTCGCAGCCATACTCGACGCCCTCCCTGACGGGCTGCTGCTCGTCAACGCCAACGGCACGGTCGTCAACGCCAACACCATCGCGCTCGAAATGTTCGAGTCGCCCGGTACCGGCCTGGTGGGCCGTGGACTCCTCGACCTGCTCGCCGAGTTCGACTCGCGGCTGATCCCCGGCTCGATGCGCCGGCCGGACTCGGCGGACTCCCGGGGCCGGACCAAGCCGACGCGGATGATCGCCCGCCGGACGGACGGCCAGGAGTTCCCCGTCGAGGTCACCAGCGCGAGCCTCGACAGCGGTCAGGCGGCCTACAACGACTTCCCGACCTCCTCGTTCACCGGCGACGAGCTGCTGATGCTCGTCGTGCGGGACCTCTCCGGCACCGTCGACACCGAGGCCGAGCTGGCCCGTTCGCAGCGGCAGACCGAGATGATCCTGCGGGCCGCCTCCGAGGGCGTGGTCGGTACGGACACCGACGGCAGGGTCGTCCTGGTCAACCCGGCCGCCGCGCAGATCCTCGGCTTCCGCGCCAGCGACCTGGGCGGCAAGGAGCTGCACCCGCTGATCCTGCACTCGCGTGCGGAGGGCGAGCCGTTCCCGTACGAGGAGTCGCCGCTCGCCGACACCCTGCGCTCCGGGCGCAAGCACCGGGTGCGCGGGCAGGTGCTCTGGTCCAAGAGCGGTGCCCGGGTCCCGGTGGACCTGACGACCGCTCCGGTACGCGACGGGGACCAGCTGGTCGGCGCGGTGATGACGTTCACCGACCGCAGGCCGTACGAGGAGCTGACCGAGCAGCACACGACCGAGGTCGCGGAGCTGGCCGAGAAGCACGCCGCCGAGATCGCGGCCCTGACGGAGAAGCACACGGCCGAGGTCGCGGAGCTGACCGAGAGCCACACCGCCGCCGTCACGGAGCTCACGGAGAGCCACACCACCGAGGTCTCCGGTCTCACCGAGAGCCACGCCTCCGAACTGGCCGACCGCACCGAGCGGTACGCCTCCGAGCTGGAGGAGCAGGCCGACCACATCGCCCTGCTCGGGGCGCAGCACACGCAGCTGACGGCCGTTCTCGGCGAGTCGCTGCGCGGGCCGCTGGAGGAGCTGCGGGGCGAACTCGCCACGCTCGCCTCCGACCCCGCCGGACAGCTCTGGCCGGAGGCCAACCAGATCCTGCACCACCTGGCCGCCGGGTACGCCCGGATGACCACGCTCGTCGACAACGTCCTGGGCTACCAGCGCCTGGACTTCGGCACGGAGACGCTCGACAAGGCTCCGGCGCCGATCGACGCGGTCGTGACGGCGGGCATCGACGGCGCGGTCGAGCTGATCGGACCGGGGCGCGCGCAGTTCGCGGTGCACGCCCCGCCGATCGAGGCCGAGGTCGACGCGCGCCGGCTGGCGACCGCCCTGGCCCACCTGGTCGCGGACGTGGCCGGAATCGACTCCACCGGCAAGACCCGGATCGCCCCCGGCGGCGGCTACCTGGACTCGACCGTCGTGGTGGCCGCGGCACAGCGCGGGGACGTCGTACGGATCGAGGTGCGCGGCCCGTTCGCCGGCGGCGACCCGGTGCACACGCCGATCGTGCGCGGGATCGTGCGGGCGCACGGCGGGGTGCTCCAGACCCACGAGATGCCCGGCATGGCGGGCAGCGCGTACGTGCTCGAAGTACCGCTGGGCTCGGGTTCCGGCACGGTCCAGCAGCAGCCCCAGCAGTCTCCGCAGCAGGGCGCCGTGCCGGAGCAGGCCGCGCAGCAGGAGGTCGCGGGCTTCGAGGCCGTCGGCGCTCCCGCCGTCGTCAGCGGTGGCCGGCGCAGGGCCCGCAGGTCGTCGACGGACGCGTTCCTGGAGAGCGCACTGAGCCCGGAGGGGCCGGAGAGCCTCGCGGGCGCCGAGGGCGCGGTGCCGGTGGCGGGTTCCCCCGAAGAGGGGGTCTCGAGTGCTCCTGCGGGCGCGCCGGACGAGACCGGCGGCGCCGGTCCGACCGGGCGGCGGCGGGCGCGGCGGGGTCCCGCGGCGGTGGAGGAGCAGGCTCAGGAGGCACTCGTGCCCCGGCCGAGCGAGGGTTCGGGCCGCAGGCGCGGCCGTCCCAGCCCGGCGGAGACCGCTCCGGTCCCGGCGCGGTCGGCGGGCGCCCCAGAGTCCGTACAGTCGGTACCGGTACCGGCGCAGGGCGGTCCCCAGCAGCAGCCGGTCCCCGTTCCGGCCCAGGCGGGTCCCGCGCAGCAGCCGGTGCCCGCGCAGGCGCGTCCGCGCGGTGCCGGGCAGGCTCTCGCGCTCCCGGCGGCCGGTGGCGGCCCTTCGGAGGGCTCGGTCGTGACGGCGGCGGAGGGTGCCCAGGGCGCGGGCCGTCCGCAGCGCGGGCAGACCGTGCCTCCGCAGGGTGTTCCGGCAGCTCCGCAGGGACCGGGACAGCAGGCACCGGGCGCACAGGGCCGGCCGGCAGCAGCACAGCAGGGGCGTCCGGCGCTGCCGGTGCGGTCGCCCGTGGTCCACGACGAGGGCATCCCGCAGCCCGAGGCGCTCGCGCCGGAGCTCCAGCCCGCAGGACGTCGCGCCCGGCGTGCGCTGGCCGCCGCGCAGGAGCGGCTGGCCGCCGAGAACGCGGGGCCGCGCACCCCGTTCGCGCTGCCGCCCGCCGACGCGGACCGGCCCGCCGAGCCCGGGGCGGTACCGGACCGGCACGACGCCACCGCCATGGGTCCGGACGAGGACCACACCCCGTTGCAGCCGCACCCGGTGTCCGCCTCCCCGTCCGGCCGGCGCCGGGCCCGTCCCGCCGAGGCGGCGGGTTCGCCGGAGAACTGGTCGCGGGTCGACTCGACGGACCGGGTCGGCGGCCCGGACCCGGCCGCCCGGGCGGCGGACCACGGACACCCCGACAACGAGGCCGAGGACGAGGTCGTCGACGCGGCGCCGGAGCCCGCCCTCGCGTACGCGGCGCGCGCCCGCACCGCCGTACCGGCCACCGCGCCTGCAGGGCCCGCGACTCCGGCGGCGCCCGCGGCTCCGGCAGCGGCTCCCGGGCCGGTGTCCGGTGACGGGCCCACGGCGCACGCGACCGGCAGCACCCCGGTGCCGCCCTCCGCCGTGCCCGCGGCCCGTCGGCAGCCGCTGCCGGCCGAGATGCCGATGCCCGGCGGTTCGGACACCCAGGGCCGGGCGTTCAGCGTGCGGACGCTGGGCCAGGGCGTACCGCTCGTCCAGCACCTGGGGCACCAGCAGAACCAGACGCTCGGCGGGGCCGGCCGGCGCCGCAAGCTGTCGGCGCCCCCGGGCTCGGAGGCTCCGGCTCCCGCAGACCGGCCGCAGGGTCCTCCGCAGATTCCGGCCCCGCAGCCCGCACGGCCCGGCGCGGGTCTCCAGAAGCCGCAGAACGCGCAGCCCGGCGCCACCGCCTCGGCCTCCGGGCAGCTCATGGCGCAGGTCGCCGAGGGCCGTTCGTACGCCATAGGAGCGCCGGACGAGGGCGCCGAGGGGCCGGAGCCGCTGGACGGTCCGGGCGGTGCGGTCGAGATCGCCAACCGTCCCCAGCCCGTGCCGGTCGACGACGAGCTGCCTCCGGAGCCGCTGGACAACCCCCGGCGGCTGCTGGTCTGGCCCGCTCCCGACGTCTCGACGCAAGCGGCGCTCAGCGACCGGGGCTACCGGCCGGTGATCGTGCACTCGCGCGAGGAGGTGGACGCGCAGATCGCCGCGTTCCCCGCCGCGCTCTTCGTGGACCCGCTGACCGGACCCATCACGCGTACCGCCCTCCAGTCGCTGCGCCAGGCGGCGGTGGCGGCCGAGGTGCCGGTGCTGGTCACGGCGGGGCTGGGCCAGGCGAGCCGGGAGGCGGCGTACGGCGCCGACCCGGCCGTCCTCCTCAAGGCGCTCGCGCCGCGCGACAGCGAGCAGCACCCGCCCCGGGTGCTCGTCATCGAGGAGCGCGAGGAGATCGCGACGGCCCTCGCGCAGACCCTGGAGCGGCGGGGCATGCAGGCCGTCCGGGCGGCGACCGACAGCGAGGCGGTCGACCTGGCCGCGCGGATGCGGCCGAACCTGGTGGTGATGGACCTGATGCAGGTACGTCGCCGGCGGGCCGGGATCATCGACTGGCTGCGGGCCAACGGGCGCCTGAACCACACCCCGCTGGTCGTCTACACCTCGGCCGGACTGGACGGTCCCGAGCTGTCGCTGCTCGCTTCCGGCGAGACCGCGCTCTTCCTGGCCGAACGCTCCACCAGCGACGAGGTGCAGTCCAGGATCGTCGATCTGCTGGCGAAGATAGGGACCAACTGAGCTGACGTCGGAGGGGGCGGTACGGAAATCCGTACCGCCCCCTCCGGCGTACCGCCCGGCGCGACCGGTCCGGCACGGCGGTTCGGACGCGGTAGGTCGGACGCGACGGGTCAGACGACCGTGACGTCCAGTTCGCCGTCCGCGTGCTGCCTGCGGATCACCTTCTTGTCGAACTTCCCGACGCTCGTCTTCGGTACCGCCGCGATGACCGTCCACCGCTCCGGGAGCTGCCACCTGGCGACGCCGGACTCGGCGAGGAAGTCCTTGAGGCCGTCGAAGCCGACGGTGGCGCCCTCCTTGAGGACGACCGTGGCCAGCGGGCGCTCGCCCCACTTCACGTCGGGTACGGCGACCACGGCGGCCTCGGCCACCTCGGGGTGGGCCATGATCGCGTTCTCCAGCTCCACGCTGGAGATCCACTCACCGCCCGACTTGATGACGTCCTTGGCCCGGTCGGTGAGGGTGAGGAACCCGTCGGGGCTGATCACGCCGACGTCACCGGTCTTCAGCCAGCCGTCCTCGCTGAACTTGTCCTCGGGGCGCAGGTGTTCGCCGTCAGAACCGCCGTAGTACGCGCCGGCGATCCAGGGTCCCCGTACCTCCAGCTCACCGGCCGACTCGTTGTCCCAGGGCAGGTGTTCGCCGCCCGGGCCGACCAACCGCCCCTCCACACCGGCCGGGAAGCGGCCCTGGGTGACGCGGTACGGCCACTCCTCCTCGGGGGTCAGCCCGGCTGGCGGGTTGGCCATGGTGCCGAGCGGCGAGGTCTCCGTCATACCCCAGGCGTGGCAGAGGCGGACGCCCAGCTTGTCGTACGCCTCCATCAGCGAGGGCGGGCAGGCGGCGCCGCCGATGGTGACGCGGGTCATCGAGGTGAGGTCGCGCGGCCTGGCGGTGACCTCCGCGAGCAGGCCCTGCCAGATGGTGGGGACCGCGGCCGCGTGGGTCGGGCGCTCCTTCTCGATCATCTCGGCGAGAGGGGCCGGCTGGAGGAAACGGTCCGGCATCAACATGTTCACACCGGACATGAAGGCCGCATGGGGCAGACCCCATGAGTTCACATGAAACTGCGGAACGACCGCCAAGGTGGTGTCGGCGTCCGTCAGGCCCATCGACTCGGTCGCGTTGACCTGCATCGAGTGCAGATAGATCGAACGGTGCGAGTAGACGACACCCTTGGGGTCCCCCGTGGTGCCGGAGGTGTAACACATGGCGGCGGCCTGGCGTTCGTCGATCTCGGGCCAGTCGAAGGTGTCCGGACGGCCCGCGAGGAGCTCCTCGTAGTCGTGGACACGCGGTGCCGCCCCGTCGAGCAGGGACAGGTCGCCGGGACCGGCGACGACCACGTGTTCCACGGACGGCAGGTGGGGCAGGAGCGGCGCGAGAAGCGGCAGCACCGAGCCGTTGACAATCACCACCTTGTCGTCCGCGTGGTTGACGACCCAGATGAGCTGCTCGGCGGGGAGCCGCAGATTGAGGGTGTGGAGCACGGCACCCATGGCCGGAATCGCCAGGTACGCCTCGACATGGACCGAGTTGTTCCACATGAGGGTCGCTACCCTCTGGTCTCCGTCGATGCCCAGTTCGTCGCGGAGGGCGTTGGCGAGCCGGATCGCGCGGGCGCCGATCCCGGCGAAACTGATCCGGTGCGGCTCGGGTTCGCCGGTCCAGGTCGTGACCTGCGACTTCCCATGAATCGTCATCCCATGGGTCAGGATGCGGGTGACAGTCAGCGGTACGTCCTGCATGGTGCTCAGCACGGCGTCCTCCCGGAGGCGCTACGCGGCAGTAAGGTTCCGCTGATTCTGCGCACATACCGCGCGGTATGTCACTACTCCGGAGCATTCCAATCGGTACGCGCCCCGGCGGGACGGCGTGGTGACGGATGTGCGGGATCAGCGCGCGGGGGTCAGCTCCGGGTCCTCGCGGAGCTTGCGGAGCGCACGGGAGACGGCGCTCTTCACGGTACCCACGGACACCTCGAGCACCTCCGCGGTCTGGACCTCGCTGAGATCCTCGTAGTACCGCAGGACGACCATGGCCCGCTGCCGGTCGGGCAGCTTCAGCACGGCACGCCACATCGCGTCGTGGAGCGACTGGTGTTCGGCGGGGTCGGGGGCCGGGGCGGTCTCCGGCTCGGGCAGTTCGTCGCAGGCGTACTCGTCGACCTTGCGCTTGCGCCACTGCGAGGTACGCGTGTTCACCAGGGCCCGGCGGACGTATCCGTCCAGCGCCCCGTGGTCCTCTATCCGCTCCCAGGCCGCATAGGTCTTGGCCAGCGCGGTCTGGAGCAGGTCCTCGGCGTCGCTCGGATTCGCGGTGAGCGAGCGGGCGGTGCGCAGCAGGACGGGCCCGCGCGCCCGGACGTACGAGGAGAACGACGGGTAGGGCGGGGTGTGTCCGGCGGCGGCAGCGGGGTGCCTGAGGGCGCCCGCGCAGACTGGCGTGGTCATCTCTCCAACCTAGGAGCGAAGGCCGGGCGACGGATCGGCCCCAGGTCCCGAAGGCTCGTCCCCCTCAGGTTGTAGGCGCCGGGAGGCGTCCACCTCCTGGGGGTGGAGGGCGCACGGGCCGGGTTCGGGGTCGAACGCGCCCCGCGCCCCCGGCCCTGCGTCCGCGCCTCCGGCCCTGCGTACGCGCCTCCGGCCTCGCGTCCGCGCCTCCGGCGGCCGGGACGCGCCCCTGACGGCCGGGACGCGCCTCCGGTGGCCCCGTTACGCGTCCCCCGGCCGGTACGCGGCCACCTCCGGACGGGAACGGCCCGCGCGACGCACCGGGGTGCCGTCGCGCGGGCCGGCCGCGGACCCGCCGGGATCCGCGGGTCGTTCCCGCGGGGCCTCCGATCCCGGGTCAGCCGAGCCGCAGGCTCTCCGGCGGGCCGAGGTAGACCGGGCGCAGGCCGCCGGTGTCGACCACCAGCTTCTGGACCACGACGGTCGGGTCGATCATCCAGAACTTCAGCACGTGCTCTCCCGGCCGGGTGATGACGTGCCGGGTGGCGGTGCGGTTGACGTTGTCGGACGTGGCGCGCGCCCACTGGACGTTCATGGTGCCGTCGTCGCCGCCGGTGACCGCCGTGACGTTCACCGTGGCCGGTACCTCGTCGTCGAAGGAGACCGCGTACTTCAGGCCGTCGCCCGAGAGCGGGTTGTTCCTCGGCGAGAGGTACGCCCAGACGGTGACCGGTCCGGTGGTGAAGAGGCTCAGCGTGTACTCGAGCCGGGGCCCCCGGCCGGCCGACTGCCGGGCCGCCGTCACCGGGAAGGGCTCCATGCCGCCCGCCGTACGGCCGACGTCGGGCAGGTGGCGCCAGCCGACCGACCCGCTGCCGACCGCGCGGCTGTAGTGCTCGGCCTCCATCGACACGTACCCGCCGGCCTCCACGAACCCCTTGAGGCCCGACTTCGGTGTCCTGGGCCGGTCGACGACGGCGGTCACGACGACGCTCGCCCCGCCGGGACCGCTCACCGTCACCGGTATCCGGGTGACGCCCTGCGGCGCGCGCTTCCAGTCGACCCGCAGGGTGACCCGGGTCTGGGTGGTGACCCGCCCGCGCGGCCGGTCCACCATCAGCCAGGACTGCCCGGTGGTGATCCGGTAGTCGAACGGCGCCTGCCCCCGGTTGAACACGTCGAGGTACGGGTCGGGGCCGTTGCCGTACGGGGAGAACACCGGCAGCACCGCCTCGCCCCCGCCACCGCCCGGCCACCAGTCCTCGCTGCCCTCGACGGCCACGCCCATCCCGGCCGCCCGGGGCAGCTCGATGCGCTTCACCGCCGGGTAGATCTCGTCGGCGAGCGCCACGTTGTTCAGCTCTGGCTGCTGCCACGGGGCGTTCGGGCCGTAGCGGTCGACGTCTCCGTACCCGATGTGCGGCTGGGTCTGGAAGCCGTCCCACTTGCCGCCCGCCACCCGGGTGTTGAACCTCCTCGCCAGGGCGAAGTCGTCCGCGAGGCGGGCCTCGGCCCTCGCGGCCAGCTCGTTGGTCAGGGCCCGTCCCTGGTCCGCGTAGAAGAGGTTGGTGAACTGCGCCTCACGCAGTTCGTAGACGTTCGCGGTGGCCTCGACCTCGTACCCGACGAGCTCGAACCAGGCGTCCTGCGAGGATGCGGGCAGGCGCTCGCCGACCTCGCGGGCCTTCGCCGCGAGGGCCCGCCAGCGCTCGGTCACCCACTCCAGCTCGCGGTGGTCCACCAGGCTGAACGGGGTCGCCCTGTCGTCGTAGACGATCGCCGAGGCGTCGGTGGCCGGGTTCTTGGCGGGGTCGAGGGTGATGCGACGGTTCAGCAGCTCCGGCTTGCGGATCTGCTGGAGGTGCGCGTACTCGGAGAGCACCTCGGCGATCCGCTCGGCCTGCCGCTCTCCGAAGTGCTGCCGGGCGTAGCCGAGTTCCCACTCCGGGAGGTTGTCGAGGTCCCAGCGTGCCGGGCTCCAGGCGTACTCCATGAAGAACTGTGTGGAGAGCTCGTTGCCCTTGAGGTCACCGACGTTGGTGACCCACAGGTTCCGGTTGCCGTACGTGTAGGACTGGTTGAGCTGGTCCCACATGTTCGGCAGCGACGTGGTGTCCACCCACTTGTAGTTGCGGCCGACGCCCACGTAGTCGAAGTGGTAGTAGAGGCCGTAGCCGCCCGTGCGGTCGTCGGTGGCGAGCTGGGGCAGCTTGCGGATGTTGCCCCAGTTGTCGTCGGTGAGCACCACGGTGACGTCGTCGGGGACGCGCAGCCCCCGGTCCCAGTAGCGCTGCACCTCCTTGTAGAGGGTCCACACCTGCGGGACGGACTTCTCGTCGCCGGTGATGTCGGCGATGATGGCACGCTGGCTCGCGATGATCTCGCTCATCAGCTCGATGCCGTCGCCGTCCGGCAGGCTGGTGTCGCCGTTGCCGCGCATGCCGAGGGTGACCACGCCCTCGAAGTCCTGATCCTTCATGCGGCGGATGCCGTCGGCCCAGTACGCCTTCAGCGCTTCGGAGTTGCGCCGGTAGGACCACTCGCCGGTACCGCCGTAGGGGTCGTGGCCGGGGGTGGTGATGTTGCCCGCACTGTCGCGCACGGCGGCCACCGCGTGCCGGTTCCACTCCTCGATGCCGCGCATCATGGGGGCCTCGTGCGAGGTGCCCATGACGATCCCGTACGCCGTCGCGGTGGCGTGGTTCAGCGGGTCGTCCTCGGCGAAGGCCCGCCCCCAGACCGCCGGCCAGAGGTAGTTGGCCTTGAGGCGGAGCAGCACCTCGAAGATCCGGGCGTAGAAGCCGGCGTTGAGCCCGCCCTCGAACCCGGCCGCCTTGCCGGGACCGAAGAACTTGGGCGCCCAGGTGCCGAGCGAGGGGTTCTCGTCGTTGATGAAGATGCCGCGGTACTTCACCGAGGGGGTGCCCTGGGTGTGGCGGCCGGGACGGACGTGGATCTGGTCGCGGTGGACCGGCGCCACGTCGTCCCACCAGTACCAGGGGGAGACCCCGATGCCCCGGGAGACGTCGTACGCGCCGAAGATCGTGCCGCGCTGGTCGCTGCCGGCGATCACGAACGCCCGGTCCACGCCGGGCATCGGCCGCTCGACGACCGTCTGGAGGGAGGTCTCCCACTTGCCCGCGATCCCGCTCACGTCGAGCCTGCCCGAGGTCACGAGCGCGTCGATCAGCGGGCTGCGCCCGATGGTGCCGACGATCGCGATCTCCCGCTGCCCGGCCCCCGCCTTCCGCACCACGGCCGGGCGCACCCCGGTGACCCGCTCGATGTCGGACTGCAGGTCGCCGACGGCCCGGATGACACCCACGTAGTCCGCGCCGCTGACGACGAGGGGAACCACGTGGCCCGACTTCACCAGGGTGAAGCCGCCGGACACCGGGGTGAACGAGATGTACGCGCCGGAGTCGGTGGCCCGGCCCCGCGCCCCGCCCACGCCCTTCGTCCCGCCTGCTCCCGGGGCGCCGAGAGGCGCCGCCAGGGCGGGCGCCGCCCCGCCGAGCGAGAGGAGCGGGGACGCGAGGGCGCTCAGTCCGAGGCCGAGGGCGAGTACGGACCTGCGGCCGGCACGGCCCGGCGCAGGCGTGTCCAGGGCACCGGAGAGACGGGGGTCCTCCTGCGAGTCCGGAATCTGCGGGCCCGGAATCTGTGATTCCACGAATGACCTCCGATAAAAGTTTCGAGAAAAGAGTCGCCGCCACGGACATGAGGGAGAGCTCGCAGGTCACAGCCGTGAGCAGCGCGAACCTGGGCGTCCGGTACCAGGATTCCGCAGCTCACCGATCCCTCCCTTATCGAACCAAGGCGCCTGAATACGAGGAATTCCGACATCGAGCCACTCGAGAGCCTTGCGCCGAGTCGAAACATTTCGAAGATGTCCCCGCAATTTTCTGGAAACCTAAAGCCCGCCTTTTCCAGCGGTCAATCCCCTTGCACCAACCGATTCCGGAGAGGGCGGCACGGAAGCGGCCCGGCCCACCAGCGAGACGGGGCGAGGGGTGCCCGGGGTCACCCTCAATCCCGTTGCCTTCTTCGAACGCTTGTACGAACATGAGTTCATGGCCCCCACCGACCGGCAGCTCGCCACCCTGGCCCTGGCCCACGCGCTGAACGCCGCGGAGCGGGGGCTCCCCGTCATCCCGCTCACCGCCGCCCGGCTCCCCGCACTGCCTTCGCCGCACCGGGGCAGCACCGCGCGCACCACCTGCACCGGCCTGTGCGGGCGGCCCGGTCACGGGGTGCACGACGCGACCACCGACCCGGCGGCCGTCCGCGCCCTCTTCGCGGCGGCCCCGCACGCCGCCGGGTACGGCATCGCCTGCGGACAGGGCCCGCACCGCCTGATCGGCATCGACCTGGACGGGGACGACAACCGCGCCCCGGCCGCCCGTACGGGCGCGGTTACGGCCACGGGTGCGGGCGGGCGGTCGGACGGGGCGCTGCGCCAGCTCGCCCTCCAGCACCTCTTCGCCCTCCCGCCGACCCTCACCGTGCTCACCCCGGGCGGCGGCCGGCACCTCTGGCTGACCGTGCCCCCGGAGGTCGCCGTGACCGGCTCGGCGAGCCGGCTCGCCCCCGGCGTCGACGTCCGGGGCACCGGCGGCTACCTCATCGGCCCGGGCTCGGTCACCCCGCACGGCACCTACCGACTCGCCCCCGGTACCGCCCACCTCCCGCCGGCTCCGTGCCCGCGCACCCTGCTCCGCCTGCTGACTCCGGCCCGCCGGGCGCGCGGCACCCGGGGCGGGACCGGGGCCGGAGACGGGCCGGGAGACGGGCCCGGAGCCCGTGGGCCACGCGATCCCGAACACGGCGAAGGGCTGGTCCACTTCGTGCTCGCCGCCCGCTCCGGACAGCGCAACACCCGGCTGTTCTGGGCCGCCTGCCGCGCGTACGAACACGGCTTCGGCGACGCCCTCGCCCCCGCCCTCGCCGAGGCGGCCGTGAGCGCCGGCCTGACCGCCCGCGAGGCCCGCGCCACCCTCGCCTCCGCCGCCCGGCTGGCGGCGGGCCGCTCCGAGGCGGCCTGAGACCGCCGGAGGGGCTCGGGGCCGTCCGCGGGGACCGGAAGGGCCCGGCCGGCCGGGGAGCGTTAGGGTTCTCTCCGGTCTCCGCAGCCGGCAGGACCGGTGGACGCGGACCGCGTCACGTACGCCCCGCCCCGCCCCGCAGAGATCGGCCCGCCATGTCCGCCGCAGCACCCACCGCCCGGGAGCACGGCGACATCAGGACGGCGGAACGCGCCCCGCGCCGGCCCACCGGCTCAGGCCGGTACGCGCTCCTCGCCGTCGCCCTCTTCCTCTGCGTACGGGCGCTCGGCCTCGCCGCCCTGGCCGTACGTGCCGACTCGACGGGCAAGAGCCCCCGCGTGCTGCTGTCGGAGCGCTGGGACTCCCTCTGGTACGCCCGGGTCGCCGAGCACGGCTACGCCTTCACCCTGAACGCGCCGGACGGCCGCTCCCTGTCGAGTACGGCCTTCTTCCCCCTGCTCCCCTGGCTGGAGCGGTCGATCCGCGCGGTGACGGGCCTGAGCCTGCCCACCGCCGGACTGCTGGTCTCGGCCCTCGCCTCGGCCCTCGCGGCCTGGGCGGTCTTCCTCGTGGTGCGCCACTCCTACGGTGACCGGGCCGGGGTCGTCTGCGTGGTGCTGTGGGCGGCCGTACCGGTCGGCATCGTCCAGTCGATGGCATACAGCGAAGCGCTCTTCACCGCCCTCGCCGCCTGGGGGCTCCTGTGCGTGCTCCGCGAGAGGTGGGCGACCGCGGGCGTCCTGGCGAGCCTCGCGGGCCTGACCCGCCCGGTCGGACTCGCCGTCACCGCGGCCCTGCTCCTGGCGGTCTGGCTCCACCACCGCAACGGGACCGGCACGGCCCGGAGCCGGCTGCGGGCCGTTCTCGGCTGCCTGATCGCGCCGGTGGGCGCCGCCGCGTACATCCTCTGGGTGGGCGCCCGGCGCGGCCACCTGCTGGGCTACCTCGACGTACAGGACGAGTGGGGCAACGGCTTCGACGGCGGCTGGGCCTTCGCCCGCTTCCTGACCGGCGGCTCCGCCGCACTCGCCGTACTCGCCCTCGCCGCCCTGCTGGTCCTGGCCTACTGGCCCCACCACATCGGCGCGAGGCAGCTCCAGCCCCCGCCGCTGATCGCCTACTCGGCCCTCGTCACCCTGCTCGCCGTCGGCGCCTCGGGCTACTTCGGCTCCAAACCCCGCCTGCTCCTCCCCGCGTTCCCCCTGCTGATCCCCCTCGCCGTCGTCCTCACGAGGTGCCGCCCGGCCCTCACCTGGGCCGTCCTCACCGCTCTGACCGGCGCCTCGGCGGTGTACGGCGCGTACTGGCTCACAGGGTCGGGGCCGCCGTAGCCACGCGCCGGCGGGGAGCTTGCGGCCGCTACGGACCGGAGAGGCGGAGCCGGCCGGATTCGAACCGGCGTCCTCACGGTTTTGGAGACCGCGCGCGACGACCTCTGCGCTACGGCTCCGCCCCGCCGGAATCCTAGAACCCGGCAGCCCACGCCGGTAGGCCCAAGCTCAGAAGCTCCTCAAGGCTTCCCGCTTCGGCTCCCCCGGGCACGGCGGGATGCGACGGTCGTCCTCCACGCCGTGCGGCACACGGCCGCGCGGCGGACGACTGCCCACCGGCAGCAGAGGAGACCGACATGCTGGCAGCACTGCGCCCCGGCGAAGTGATCGTCATCGTCATCACCTTCATCGTCCTCGCGGGTCTCGGGGCGCTCGCCCTCCGGCGGCTCGGGGGCCGCAGGCGGTAGCCGGCCTCGGGTGTCCCGCGGGTGCGCGCGGGCGCACGATCCCGTCCGCGCGCACCACTCTCTCGACATTGGCCGCAGCGCCCGGCCGTTCGGCGGTGAAGAGGGCGCAGAAGTGAGGGGTGTGTGGGTGCTGCGCGGATATACCCACTGGATCCAAGGCCCCCGGTCTGGCTGGTCAGTCGCTCGGGCATGGCACCCCCCACACATCCATGTGAGATGGGCCACACGGAAGCCTTTGTTTCGAAGGCCCCACCCCGGCCCGCACGGCGTGATCAATCGAGAAGCTTGTGAACAAGTGAAAGTGAGTGAATACGCACGCACAAGGGGCGGCCCCGGAGGGCCGCCCCTTGCCGCTCTTCCGGGTGCCGTTGCAGCGACACCCCAGGTCATTCAGTTGGAAATGCATTCGGACTGGCGACCGAACTCATAGATGCAGCCCCCCTCCACAGGAGAGGAACAACCGACCTACTGGCTGGAGTCTGACCTCTGGCGATGTTGTTCGTACAGCCGGAGTCACCGGTTCGTATGACGCCGGGAATGTGCGGACAATCAAAAACAATGCGATCAACCCCCCATCAACGGCCTGACCTGCCACGACAACACTCCTCCCGCGATGGGCCATGACAGGAAGATCGCAATTTGTTGAGACGACAACTTCCATGACGTCATCAAAAAAATGAAGCCCGATTCACCCCCTTTATAGGTATTCAAACCGGAGCCCCGGGTTCCCTTTCCCATTACCCGTCGGTAAGAAGAACGAGCATGATGCAGCACCCGATCAGAATTGCGCTTAAATCGAAGCGGCGGTGTCTTTCGATTGCAGTCGGAGCCCGCCCGGGACTGGTGCGACGGAGGCCCTGGGGCCGCACGTCATGGCGCCCGCCCTCCCCTTTCGGAGAAGCGGGCGCACCGACACTTATGGATCTTGCGGGCGATCCCCTGCCGGCAGGCCGAAACGAGAGCGACGATGCCTCCGAGGAACAGCGACGCGGGGCGGCACACGCCGTCCTGGCGATCGATCTTCATGATCATGGTGGTGCTGGGCGGGATCTGCGGGGTGATCTGCCTGCTGGTCGCCCTGGGCCTGCCCGTGGGCGCGGCGATCGGCGCGGTGGGCGGGCTCATGGCCGCCGCCGTGGCGGTGGTCCATCCTCCGCAGCGTCTCCAGGACTTCCCGCGCGAGCGAACGCCCGCCGGGACCGTCCCGGACCCTGTCGAGGGCCCGCGGCCCCCGGGAGAACGTCCCCCTGCCGGGGGCCCGCGGTCGCCCCGACGGCCGTCGGCCGACGGCCCGGACGAGGGGACCGGGCGTGGGACGGCCTGAGGCACCGGTCTCCCCCGGCGCGCCCCCGGCTCTCCGCACCTTCGCGGAGGGCCTGCGGGCCCTCCGCCGGGCCGCGGGTCTGAACTACCGGGCCATGGGCCGGCTCGCCGGTCTCTCCTCGACGACGCTGTCGCAGGCGGCCTCAGGCAGTCGGCTTCCGACCGAGGCGGTCACGACCGCCTACGTCAAGGCGTGCGGCGGTGACGTGCAGTCCTGGTGCCGGCAGCGGCAGGAGGTGGAGCTCAGCCTGCGGGTTCCCGAGCCGCGGGTGCACGAGATCGCCGCTCCCGCGATCCCGGACTCGGGGGAGAAGCCGGAATTCCCGACCACGCGCAGGAACTGGCAGCACAACCTGGCCTTCGCGGGCACTCGCGCCAAGTCCTCCCTCCACCGGGCCTGGTGCAAGAGGCTCGCCGCCTTCCTCTGGGACGTGGGATACGAGCAGTCCGCGCGGTCACCGCTGGCGGGCACGCGTATCGTCAGCGGCGAAAAGGTGATCGGCGACCACACCTTCGTCCGCCTGATGAGGCAACTCGGCGCTCCGAAAACGCACGTCGAGTCCCTTCGGCAGGAACTCCTCATGGTGCTGGCGGAGATCCTGGAAGACGGTCCGGCAGATCTGCCGGACCGGGCGGAGAAGGCGGCACGGCGCGCCGAAGCCGTGCCGTCCCCGGGCGGCGTGCGGCCCCGACGCCCGGAGCTCGAACTCGTCGCGCTGCCAGGGGAGTTCATAAGGGAGCTGCGTCGTGCGATCGCGCTCTCCGGAAAGTCCTTCCGCGAGCTCAGCAAGAGCTCGCACATTCCGGCCAGCACGATAAGCGACATCACGCGGCCCAACAAGAACGGATACGGCCGTCTGCCGTCCCTGGACCACGTCACACAACTCCTGAAGGCCTGCGGTGTGACCCCGCTGGAGATGACCTACTACGAGCAGGCGTTGAGGCGGGTCCAGAAGGTCGAGCTCGAACTCAACGACCGGCAGAACCGGCTGGTGGCCGCGGGGAGGGACGAGGGCCCCCCGGTACCGGTACGGAGGAGGGCGCGGGCATACGTGCGCGTGCCCGCGATCCCGCGCTGGTGGCTCCTGGTCGCACTCGTCGCGGAGATCCTGGCCTGGGTCGCCGCGCAGGTGTTCGCCTGAAGCGGCTCCGGTTCGGGGGCGTCCGCGGGGAGTGGCGTCCGGGTGGTCGTGCCGTGTTCCGCCACCCGGCTCCCGCAGTGCGCGCGGTCTTCGACGTGCCGGGCTTCGTTCCGCTGTTCGCGTCTTTCGGACTCGGCCTCCGCGCTGAAGTCCGGCGCCGGGTCGGCAGAGCCCCGCGCCCCTCTCGTGGCCGGCAGCGGGAGCGCGAGGGGAACCCCGGTCGCCGACGGCGGGCGGGGACGACGAAGGCCCCCGTCCGGTGTACCCGGTCGGGGGCCTTCGATCCGCGCGGTGGGTGTGGGATTTGAACCCACGGTGACATCGCTGCCACGACGGTTTTCAAGACCGTTCCCTTAGGCCGCTCGGGCAACCCACCCCGGTCCCCGGAGCGACGGGGTCGCCGCCGGGGAACGGCCTACAGCCTAGCCGGTCAGCTGTCGCCCTTGCGCTCGCCCAGGGTGAGTTCGACGGTGGACTCCTTGCCGTCGCGCTCGTACGTCAGCGTGACCCGGTCGCCCGGCTTGTGGGTCCAGATCTCGCCGATGAGGGTCGGGCCGCTGTCGACGGGGGTGTCGTTGAACTTGGTGATGACGTCGCCCGCCTTCAGGCCCGCCTTGGCGGCGGGGCCGCCCGCGGCGACGGCGGAGGTGCTGCCGGAGCCCTGGTCGGAGATGACCGCGCCGTCGCCGTTCTCCGACATGGTGACCGTCGCCCCGATGACCGGGTAGACGGGCTGGCCGGTCTTGATGAGCTGCTCGGCGACGTTCTTCGCCTGGTTGATCGGGATGGCGAAGCCGAGGCCGATGGAGCCGGCCTGGGTCTGGCCGGACGAGCTGCCGGTCGACTGGATGGCGGAGTTGATGCCGATGACCGCCCCGGTGGCGTCGAGCAGCGGGCCGCCGGAGTTGCCCGGGTTGATCGAGGCGTCGGTCTGCAGGGCGCTCATGTAGGAGCTGCTGCTGGAGGCGGAACCGTCGCTGGAGGCGACCGGGCGGTTCTTCGCGCTGATGATGCCGGTGGTGACCGTGTTCGACAGGCCGAAGGGGGCGCCGATCGCGATGGTCGAGTCGCCGACCGCCACGTTGTCGGAGTTGCCGAGGGCCAGCGGGTTCAGGCCGGACGGGGCGTTCTTCAGCTTGATGACGGCGACGTCGTAGCCCTCGGCTCGGCCGACGACCTCGGCCTCGTACTTCTTGCCGTTGGAGAAGGTCGCGGTGAGCTGGCCGTTCTCCGCCGCGGAGGCCACCACGTGGTTGTTCGTGAGGATGTGGCCTTCCTTGTCGTAGACGAAGCCGGTGCCCGTGCCGCCCTCGCCGTCGCCGTTCTGGGCGTCGATCGTGACCACGCTGGGGAGGGACTTGGCGGCCACGCCCGCCACCGTGCCGTCGGCGCGCTTGAGCGCCTTGGGGGTGTCGGCGGCGCTGATCGTCGTCGAACCGGAGGAGCCGCTGTCGTTGCTGTCGGCGGCCCAGAAGCCGAGTGCGCCGCCGATGCCGCCGGCGACGAGCGCCGTCGCGGCGACCAGGGCGACGAGCCCGCTCGCCCGGCGCTTGCCGGAGCCCTTGGGGGCCTGCCCGGCGGAGGCGCCCCAGACCTCGCCGCCATGACCGCCGTCGCCGCCACCGGCGTACGCCGGGACGGCCGGCGGGGCCGGGGGCGGCCACGAACCGGCGGGCGCGGCGGTGTGCGTCGCGGGGTACGCCGGGGCGGCCTGGGGCGCCGGGTAGGCGGGCGGAGGCGTGTGCGGCGCCGGGGTGTGCGGCGGGAGGGGCTGCGTCGCGTCGGCCGCCGGGGCATGCGCCGGAGCCTGCGGCTGCTCCGGAGCCGGGGCGTGCGCCGGCCCGACCACCGGCCGCACCGCGGTCGGCTGCTCCGGAGCCGGGGAGGGCTCGGCCGGGGCTGCCGGTGCGGGAGTGGTGCCGTACGGTCCGGCGGGCTCGGCCGACGGGGAGGTGTCGTCGGCCCGGCCGTCCGCGTACGGCGGTTCCTGGGGCTGCTCGGCGTGCGCGGCAGGCTCGGCCGAGCCCTGCGCTGCCGGAGCCGGGTCTTCCTGATGCGCCGTCGCCGGGGCCTCGGGCGCCGGGGGTGCCTCCCGGCGGGGGTCCTCAGGAGCGGAGGCCGGCACGGGAGGTACTGACGGAGCGGGCGGTACGGCGGGGACCGCGGCGCCCTCGTGGCCCTCGTTCTCGGTGCTCACAGCTCTTTACTCCTCGGTTCCACTCGGCGTTCGGCAAGAGATCCGCTCTGCAGTGTCTGGGCCCAAGCTTTGCCCAGAACACGTCAGGCCACTGTAAACAGGACCTGTGCATCCGCACGCCAATCTTTACATCAGACAAAACGACACTCCTGGTACAAGGAACGCACAGCCGTCGCGTCGCGGTGGCACCATGACGCGGTGACCGACGCACACCGGCTCTCCAGCCCGTCTCCCATCCAGGTCGTGGCCCATCGAGGGGCCTCCGACGACGCCCCCGAACACACCCTGGCCGCGTACCGGAAGGCCATCGAGGACGGCGCGGACGCGCTGGAGTGCGATGTCCGGCTCACCGCCGACGGACAGCTCGTCTGCGTGCACGACCGGCGGGTCAACCGCACCTCCAACGGACGGGGCGCGGTCTCCGCACTCGAACTCTCGGAGCTCGCCGCGCTCGACTTCGGCTCCTGGAAGGACCGCGAGGAGTCCCCCGACTGGGACCCGGTGCCCGGCGAGCTCACCTCCGTACTCACCCTGGAACGCCTGCTGGAACTGGTCACCGAGGTACGGACGGCAGGCCGGCCGGTCCAGCTCGCCATCGAGACCAAGCACCCGACCCGGTGGGCCGGGCAGGTCGAGGAGCGGCTGCTGCGCCTGCTCAAGGAGTTCGGCCTCGACGCCCCGCCGGCCGAAGGCCCCTCGCCGGTCCGGGTCATGAGCTTCTCCGCCCGGTCCCTGCACCGGGTCCGCACCGCGGCCCCCACCCTGCCCACCGTCTACCTGATGCAGTTCCTCACCCCCCGCCTGAGGGACGGGCGGCTGCCCGTCGGCACGCGGATCGCCGGGCCGGGGATGCGGATCGTACGCAACCATCCCGACTACGTCCGCAGGCTGCACCGGGCCGGGCACCAGGTGCACGTCTGGACCGTCAACGAGCCGGAGGACGTGGCCCTCTGCGCGGAGCTGGGGGTCCAGGCGATCATCACCAATCGACCGAAAAGGGTTCTTTCGCAGCTCGGGCGCCCGTAACCACCTCTCCCCAAACCCGTCACAGGGAGTGCACCGGCGCATTCGATGCGTGCAGGCCCGTTACGAGTGCGTCACCAGAGATGCTTTGACCGGTTTCCGGCGCAGCTCAGAAGGGCATCCCCTTCGTGGCGTGGGGCAAAGGAGGTCTCGGGGGTGACGTTGGTGGTGGCACAAGAAGTGCCCACGTCGTCGAGCATGGCCGTTCCTCACGGCCCTGCGGGCGTGAGGCAGGCGCGGCACCGTATGCGCGCACAACTACGGGACAACGGGGTCTCGGACACGGTCGTCGACGACGCGGTCCTGATCCTTTCCGAACTCCTCAGCAACGCCTGCCGGCACGGCAGGCCGCTGGGGCAGCACGTGGACGTCGGTGACGGCGACGTCCGCGCCGCGTGGCACGTGGACCGCCGGGGCGGCCTGACCGTGGAGGTCACGGACGGAGGCGGGCCGACACGGCCCATCCCCTCCACCCCCTCGGTGACGGCCCGGGGCGGACGCGGGCTGAACATCATCAGTGCCCTCTCCGAGAAGTGGGGCGTCAGGGACGACGCCCCGGGCGAGGTCACGGTCTGGGCCCTGGTGGCGGCGGAGGAACGGTTCGACGGACTGGCAGGGCTCGACGGCCTCGACGGTTTCTCGGGGTTCCCGACACTGCCGGGATTCGAGGGTTTCGAGGGGCTGGACCTCGACGGCCTGACCGCCTGACCTCCCGAGAGAGCCGTACGTCCGGAAGCCGCCCAACGGGCCGCACGACAGGTCCGTACGACATGGCCGGGCGCACGCACCGGCGGCAGAGCCGGGCAACCGAACCACGTACCGGAACCCCGCACCGGCTTCCCGCACCACGAGGGGCGGGGAGGCGTCGGCCGGCGGTCCGGTCCGCAGCGCGGAAGGCACTAGGCTCGCGCCTCAGAGGCTGTCGGATGACCTCTGACCGGGCGGCCACGCCCTGGCACGCATGCTTCCCGCGTTGCCGGAATGCCCTGGTAGCTCCGCTGCAGGGCCATCCCGACGCCTTGGAATCGCACGCACCGGACCGCGTCCGCCACCCGGTCGAAGGCCACCCGACAGACTCTCAGACCGCACCGTCGCAACCGGGAGAATGCCGACCATGGCCAAGAAGCGCCCTCAGACGACCAAGGCCGCGAAGCCGCAGGTGAAGGACGGGGAGATCCCCGTCGTCGGGGCCCGCGAGCCCTGCCCCTGCGGTTCGGGACGCCGGTACAAGGCGTGTCACGGACGCACCGCCGCGCACGCGGTGACCGAGCTGGTCCAGCGCCCGTTCGAGGGACTGCCCGGGGAGTGCGACTGGGTCGCGCTGCGCGAGCTGGTGCCCGCCGCGACCGTCCCGCTGACGCTGAAGCACGGACTGCCCGAGGGCGTCCCGTCCGTCACGCTCGCGACCGTGCTGCCGATGGCCTGGCCGGCGCTGCGCCGCGACGACGGCTCCATCCTGCTCGCCCTCCAGAACGACACCTCCTCCGGTGACCTGAGCCGCGGCCTGGCCGACGCCCTCCAGCAGGCGCTGGAGGCCGCGCCCGGCACGCCGATCGCCGCCCGCCGGGTCGCCGCGGACGGTCCGCGCCTGCAGGACCTGCTCGACGCCGACGCGCCGTTCGAGCCCGTCGTCCACTCGGGCTTCGAGTTCTGGGTGCCGGACGCGGAGAACGCCACGGCCGAGGTGACCGCCTCCCTGGAGCGCGCCAACGACGCCGCGATCCCGACCTCGCTGCTCTCCTCCGTCGACGCCGCGTACTGGTGCGAGACCCCGGAGAAGAACCACCTGCGCTGGGTCATGCCGCACCCCGAGGAGAAGCTCCTCGACGCGCTCGCCCGGCTGCACGCCGCCGGCACCTCCTCGCTCGGCGAGGGGACCCGGCTGGTCGGTTCGTTCCGTGCGCACGGTCTCGTCGTCCCGGTGTGGGACCTGCCGAGCGCCATGACCGCCGAGGAGTGCGAGAAGCCGGCGGCCGAGTTCGCCGGGCGGCTCTCCGAGGCGCTGGCTTCCGACGCCCCGCTGACCGCCGAGGAGCGACGGGCGCGCGGCGGCCTCACCAACCGCCAAGTGACGCTCAGCTGACAGTGACGGACCGCGGGCCCGATCGGTGACTCGCGTCACAACAGGACGTGCCGACGAGTAAATCCCCGCCCTCATAGGCGAGATCGAATTTGCGAACGGCAGATCTCTTGTTACGGTTCTGAAAGCCCGGTCGCTGGTGCATCCCCCGTCGCCAGCGATCGGGCGTCTCAATTCCGGGTACGGCCCGGCCCGCGGCGAAGCCGTGAGCGGCCCGCCACCCCGCGCGCCTGCCGCCCGGCCTCCCGTACGACGGCCGCCCCGGCTCCCGCACAACGACCTCCCGGCGCCGCGCGACACCCCGCCCCCACGGGGTGACCACGCCTCAACCCGCCCCGTCGGCCGGGCGTTTGCCGCCCGCACCCGTGCACGTACTCCGCCACACCCCCCGTCCCCCGCAGCGGACGGCAACTCATCCCGGGTACCGCGCGGGACAGTTGTGCTCCCGCTGTGCGCCCCCTGTGGAACTCGGGAGCGCCCGGACCTCCCGGTCAGCGCGCGGAGGGACCGGATACGGACGCAAGTCCGACGTCGCATTTCTTATTCGACAGATACTCAGGAACGAAAGGAGGAAGACATTCCAGAAAGGCGGTCAGGTTCGAAATCCGGTCATTGATTCGTATGCACCTCACCCCTCCCTTCCCGACCCTGAATTCCCCGCTTCCGAAGCCCTGCGGGAATGCACCCGCGCGATGCTCTGCGTGACGCTCTGCGCAGGGGACGGCCAGAACTCCCCATCGGGAAAGTCGCGAAATGGCCGGATCGCCCGGTATTCGCACTCGTACGGAACGGCGCACGCCCCCTCGGGCGCCTGCCGTCAGTAGGCGAGCCGGCTCCCGCCGCCCGGGGCACCCGTACTGGCCTCCACCAGCGCGTCCAGGACCGTCCCCACGTCCGGCAGCCAGGGCGCCGCGCGCTTCGTCAGCGGGGCCCGCTCCCAGCGCACCGGGCCGTCCCCCTTCCCCGCGGGCGGCACCACCAGGTAGCCGCCCTCCCCGTGGAAGCGCAGCGAACTGGGCACCCACGCCTGGGCATGCAGCAGCTCGCCCAGGCGCTCCAGGGTGTACGGGCGGACCAGCAGTGCCCACCGGGTCGGCGTCGCGATCACCGGCCCGAGCCGCAGACCCCGCGCGTCCAGCACCGCGAGCGCCTGCGCGCCGCTCTCCGCCGGCAGGCTCACCGCGCACGGCGCCCGGCCGCCGGTGGCCAGCAGTACCGGTGCGGCAGGGCGCCCGGTCCACCACCAGCGCACCATCCGGGCGTCCGTGGTCGCCGCGAGCAGTCCGGGATCGAAGGGGTGTGCGCCGGGTACCACGCACTCGGGGTCGGGGCAGGCGCAACCGCTCCGGGCCGCGGACAGCCCCACACCGGGGAGTACGGGCCACTGCCAGCCGGTGGCGCAGGTCAGCGCCGCGTCGAGCCGGGCGGTGCCGTCCCCGCGCCGGAACAGGTTCCCGCGTCGCCTTCCGGGGATCTCGCGCATGAGCGCTCGTTCCTTTCCGTTGAACGCCGAGGTCCACGTCACCACCCGCGCATCGCACTGCTTCGCGTCGGTGACTCTGACTGTGCGTAAAACACTGCGTAAACCACTGCGTGGATCAACCGCGTAGATCAACTGCGCGGATCAGCCGGGCGGATCACTGCGCAGAACACTGCGTACATCGTTGCTGCGTGCATCACTGTGCGTGGACAACCGTGCGTGCGTGACTGCGCATGCGTGCTCATCGGGCCGCTTCACGGACGCGTGGGGCGCCGGACGGAGCCGGGCCGAGCGCGGTGGAGCGAAGACGGGTCGAACCGGACCGAGCCTGAGTCGAACGGCCTTGCGGAGTCGCGCTGTCGAGAGCCGGGCCACGTCGTGCGGCGCCCCGGCCGCGGCGGTACGAGGAAGAGGCACACCTCGCACGTGCCGCCCGAGCGAGGTTCCGCCGCTCCTGGGCGGGGCGTCACGGACAAGGACGTCCGCTCCCGCCGCCGGGTTCCGGGGCGGACCCAACTGCCCCGCGCTTCAACGATTACGTACCCCGCACGACCGGAATGACGCTCCACCTCGCACAACACCCCGGAGGGCACTGCCCGTCGAGCTCGTCCAGTCGACCGCAAATGCCTGTCGCCTGCTTCATTTTTCGGCCAACTTAAGTATCACGTGGACACCAGGAGTCTCGCAAGGACAATGCTGGACATCGCCTTACTTGTACGTGTACATGTGGATGCCTTGATAGTGGCGCAGAATGACAGGGGGGTTTGCGATGCTATTCGACGGAACTCGCCGGTCGGAAAGCCGGAGGCCATGAGCGCCCGACACCTGCCAAAAGTGGCTGGAATCAATCCAACAGTTCCGGTTTCAACGCACACTCCGGAGCCGCTGACCGCCGTGCCGCCCGCACCGGGCGCCTTCCTCCAGGACCGGCTGGCCGGATGGGTCTCGGATCTCACCACCCTCCACGAGCTCACCGAGCGCCTCGCCGTGACGCACACGCTCGACGGCGCGCTCCCGGAGCTGCTGAGCGCCGGAGCCGCCCTCGTCGGCGCGCGCCGCGGCATTCTGGTCCTCGAACCCGCAGACGGCCGCGCCCCACGCACCACCATCGGCCTGGGCCTCGGCCACGCCGACCTCGGCGCCCTCGAGACCGTCCCGCGCGGCGCCACCCCGCACGGCCGGATCCTCGACGGATCGCCCGCCACGACCGCCCCGGTGAGCAGCCCGGACCTCTTCGCCGAAGCGGACCTCGACCCCCGGCACCGCGAGGTCGCCGAACGGCTCGGCTACGCCGCCAGCTACGCCCTCCCCCTCGCCGCCCGGTCCGGCGTCCTGCTCGGCGCGGCCGTCTGGTTCTACGACGAGCCGGCCGAGCCCCTGGAGCGGCAGCAGCACCTGGTCGGGCTGTACGGGCGGTACGCCGCCGAGCACCTGGCCCGCCTCCTCGAACTCGAACGCGCCCGGTCCGACCTCGCGGTCGTCGCCGAGGAACTCCTGCCGGCCCGGCTCCCGCGCATCCCCGGCGTGCGGCTGGCCGCCCGCCACCGCCCCGCACCGGACGGCGGCGGCGACTGGTACGACGCCCTGCCGCTCCCGGACGGCGCGCTCGGCCTCTCCGTTGGCTCCGCCGGCGGCTCCGGCCCCGGCGCGATGGCCACCATGGGACGGCTCCGCTCGGGACTGCGCGCGTACGCCGTCATGGAGGGCGAGGACCCCGTCGCCGTCCTCTCCGACCTGGAACTGCTGCTCCGGTTCACCGAGCCCGCCCGCACGGCGACCGCGCTCTTCGCCTACTGCGAGCCGGCGCTGCGCCGGATCGTGCTGGCCGGTGCCGGGCACGCCCCGCCGCTCGTGGTCGGCGACCGGCGCACCGAGTTCGTCGAGACCACCGTCTCCGCCCCGCTCGGCATGCTGGCCTGCTGGGAGGCGCCGAGCGTGGAGTTCACCCCTGAATCAGGAGAAACCGTTCTTCTCTACACCGACGGGCTGCTGCGCCGCACCGGCGACTCGATGGACCGGGCGTTCTCGCGGCTGCACGCCGCCGCCGCCGGAGTGCCCCGGACCGCCCGCCACGACCCGGAGGCGGTCGCCGACCACGTGCTGCGCACCCTGCTGCCCGGCGACGGCAGCGCCCCCGCGGACCGCACGGACGACGTGGTCCTCCTCGCGGTGCGCTTCGACTGACCGCCCGGCACGAGGGACCGCATCCAGGGACCCACATCCGGAGGCGGTGAGTCCATTTCTGGCATCCGCGCAGATCAGCCCCGCTCTCCGGGGATCCGCGCGAGGCGTACGCGCACCCGTTCGGTAAGAGGCCCTTCGGCCCTGGGCCCCCTTCCGTACGCCCGTACGATGGTGGGGCCCAGTGTCGTAGCAAGGAGAGACAAATCGTGTCCGACGAGCGCACCCCGGAGACCCCGGAAATCGAAGCGACCGAAGCGGCCGAAGAGACCGAGCCGATCAAGACCCGGAAGAACGGCCTGTACCCGGCCGTCTCCGACGAGCTCGCCGACAACATGAAGTCGGGCTGGGCCGACACCGAGCTGCACGGCCTCGCGCCGCTGCCGCAGGCCGCCCACACCGCCGACCGCCGCGCCGCGCTCTCCGCGCGCTTCCCGGGCGAGCGCCTCGTCGTCCCCGCGGGCAACCTGAAGACCCGCGCCAACGACACGGAGTACGCGTTCCGCGCCGCCTCCGAGTACGCCTACCTCACCGGCGACCAGACCCAGGACGGCGTCCTCGTCCTGGAGCCGGAGACCGACGGGAGCGGCCACGACGCGACCGTCTACCTGCTGCCGCGCTCCGACCGCGAGAACGGCGAGTTCTGGCTCGACGGCCAGGGTGAGCTGTGGGTCGGCCGCCGCCACTCCCTCACCGAGGCCGAGCAGGTGCTGGGCATCCCGGCGAAGGACGTCCGCGAGCTCGCCGCCGCCCTGAAGGAGGCCACCGGCCCGGTCCGCGCCGTCCGGGGTTACGACGCCGGCATCGAGGCGGCCCTGACCGACAAGGTCACCGCCGAGCGCGACGAGGAACTGAGGGTGTACCTCTCCGAGGCACGCCTGGTGAAGGACGCCTTCGAGATCGCCGAGCTCCAGAAGGCGTGCGACATCACCGCACGCGGCTTCGAGGACGTCGTGAAGGTGCTCGACAAGGCCGAGGCGACGAGCGAGCGTTACATCGAGGGCACGTTCTTCCTGCGCGCCCGCGTCGAGGGCAACGACATCGGCTACGGCTCCATCTGCGCCGCCGGCCCGCACGCCACCACCCTGCACTGGGTCCGCAACGACGGCGCCGTCCGCTCCGGCGAGCTGCTGCTGCTCGACGCCGGCGTGGAGACCAACGACCTCTACACCGCCGACGTGACGCGGACCCTGCCGGTCAACGGCACGTTCTCGCCGCTCCAGCGCAAGATCTACGACGCGGTGTACGCGGCGCAGGAGGCGGGCATCGCCGCCGTGAAGCCGGGTGCCGACTTCCGCGACTTCCATGACGCCGCGCAGCGCGTGCTCGCCGAGCACCTCGTCGCGTGGGGCCTGCTCGGGGACCTCACCGTCGAGAAGGTCCTGGAGCTGGGCCTCCAGCGGCGCTGGACCCTGCACGGGACCGGCCACATGCTCGGCATGGATGTCCACGACTGCGCCGCCGCGCGCACCGAGACGTACGTCAACGGCACGCTGGAGCCGGGCATGTGCCTGACGGTCGAGCCGGGTCTGTACTTCCAGGCCGACGACCTGACGGTGCCGGAGGAGTACCGCGGCATCGGCGTCCGGATCGAGGACGACATCCTCGTCACCGAGGACGGCAACCGGAACCTCTCCGACAAGCTGCCGCGCAGCTCCGGCGATGTCGAGACCTGGATCGCCGGCCTCAAGGGCTGACGCCCACCGCACGGAACCCGCGCCGGGGGCGCGCCGCTCAGGAGACCATGAGCAGCGCGCCCTCGCGCCATTTCAGGATCTTGTCGAAGCTCACCACGGTGCCGCGTCCCGGCCGGTTGCCGATGTGGACGTGGTCGGCGAGCTGTTCGATGAGTCCGAGGCCACGGCCGCTCTCGGCCACGTCCCAGGGGTCGGTGGCGCAGTCCGGCTTCGCCGCCGCGCCGCCGGTATCGGAAGGATGTACCGCGGGTACTGCGGGTACTGCGGGACGAAGGGTTCGCCGGGTGGGAAAGCCCGGTCCGGAGTCCGCGACCTCGATGCGGCACGTCTCGCCGTCCAGGTACGCGGTGACGCGGTACTGACCGCAGGCGCCCGCGCGCCGGCCCGTACCGGCACGGCCGGGGCCGGTGCCCCCGTGGTCGCCCTGGTCGGCGGCAGGGTCCCCGCCGTGCTCCACGGCGTTGGCACAGGCCTCGGTGAGCGCCACCGACAGGTCGTACGAGATGTCCGGATCCACTCCCGCCGTCTCCATGCTGCCGAGGAGAAATCGACGGGCGAGCGGAACGCTCGCGGCTTCGCGCCGCAAATGGAGTGACCACCACATGCTCATGCTCCAGCCTCCTGGCTGCGGCTCGACATACCGATACGTATTGCCGTGAAGGACACCCCGTAAGCACGGTTCTGCCGTGATGGCCCTCATTCGGCGGACGCGAATATTCCGCTTGCCGGTGTATGTCCGGACCCACGAGCCCGGGGCACCTCTGTCACCAGCTACAACGACTGTCACACCCGTCACGTTCTGCATCCCGCGCAACCGTTCCACTTCCCGTACAACGCACCCCGAACCGTAGGGAAGAAGACCTTCCGGACCTGCCGCCCCACGGGCGGGGGCGCAGTGCGATGATGGCCCGGCCATGTCTACGCCTGACGCACGGTCCGTCACACGCGCGGGAGCCGGTCTGCGGCTCCTGAGGGCCTCGGTGTTCGCCGCGGTCTGCGTCGTGCTGTCCGCGGCGGGACATGCCATCGCCTCCGCTTCCGCCTCGGCCGTGCCCTGGTGGGCGCTGCTCTGCGGGTTCCTCCTCGTGCTGGTGGTGGTGGCCCCGCTCGCCGGACGCGAGCGCTCGCTGCCGTCGATCGCGGCGGTCCTGGCCGGCGGACAGCTCGCGCTGCACACGCTCTTCGGGCTCGCCCACCCCATGACGGCCGCCGCCATGGGCACGGCCCCCGCCTCCGCGGCCCCGGTCTCCGGGGACCCGTCGCTCGTCCGGTTCGCCGCCTCACTGGTCTGCGGGGACACCCCCGGTTCGATCAGCGTCGCCCAGGCCCACCGCATCGTCACGGAGGCGGGCGTCGACCCGGCGACCGTGACCGGCGCCCACGTCCACCTCGCGGCTTCCGCCGCGTCGGGCGGCGTGATGGGGCTGCTGCCCGGGCTGCCGATGTTCCTCGGCCACCTGCTGGCCGCGCTCGTCACGGGCTGGCTGCTCCGCAGGGGCGAGATCGCGCTGTTCGATGTGGCGCGGCTCTCCGCGCACAGCGGCCGTGAACTGGCCGCCGCCGCGCGGCTGCGCTCCCTGCGGGCCGCGCTCGCGCTCGTACGGGTGCTGAGCGCGGGCCTTACGGGCGCTCCGACGGCCGGGCCGCGCCCGGCCCGTACCCCGGTGGACGCCCCGGTCCCGGCCACCGGCGATCCGCTCCAGCATCTGGTGATCAGGCGCGGGCCTCCCGCCGCGTACGCCCTCGCAGCCTGACGCGACATCCTCCCTCGTGCCGTACGGCCGCCGTACGACGGCTCGGCCGTGCGACGGACGGGGGACGGAGGTGTCGCGATGCCGTCGCGCACCCGCGCGCCGGACCACCTTCTGCGCTCCGTGGAGTGATCACTGACATGAACGTTTCCCGTATCGCCGTCGCGGGCGGCATCGCCGCGACCACCGTTCTGCTGCTCGCCGGTCCCGCCTCCGCGCACGTCAGCGTGCAGCCCCAGGGCGAGGCGGCCAAGGGCGGTTACGCCACCATCAACTTCAAGGTCCCCAACGAGCGCGACAACGCCTCGACGGTGAAGCTCGAGGTCAGCTTCCCCACCGACCACCCGCTCTCCTCGGTCAGCCCGCAGGCCGTGCCGGGCTGGAAGATCGACGTCACCAAGGCCACGCTCGCCAAGCCGCTCGACGTCCACGGCAAGAAGGTGACCGAGGCCGTCTCCAAGGTCACCTGGACCGCCGACTCCTCCGGCGCGATCAAGCCCGGGTACTTCCAGCAGTTCCCGCTCTCGGTGGGCCAGCTCCCCGAGGACGCCGACCAGCTCGTCTTCAAGGCGCTCCAGACGTACAGCAACAAGGAGATCGTCCGCTGGATCGAGGCGACCCCGGCGAGCGGTGAGGAGCCCGAGAACCCGGCGCCGGTCCTGACCCTGACCGACGCCGCGGCCGACACCCACGGCGCCACCGCGTCCGGCTCCGCCTCCGCCTCCGCCGACGACAAGAGCACCGACGCCGCGTCCGACGCCGCCGGGCACACCACCGAGGCCGCCGAGGACTCCGGCTCGTCGAGCGACAGCACCGCGCGGGTCCTGGGCGTGGTCGGCATCGTCATCGGCATCGCGGGCGTCGCCTTCGGCGTCCTCGCCCGCCGTCGTACCGTCTGACCCGACCAGGCCTCACGTCCCGGACGTGCCGGGCCGGGCCGGGTGCACACGCGCCCGGCCCGGTCCCCGGAACGCCCGGGCCACCCACCGCACCACAGACCAGGAACACATCCTCCATGCGCACCAAGAAACTGGCGTCGGCCGTGGCATTCGCCGCGGCGGCGGCACTGGCCCTGACCGCCTGCGGCTCGAACGACGACTCCGCCGCCAAGCCGGTGGCCGACGTCTCCACGCCCACCACCACCAAGGCCGCCACCGTCCTCGACCAGCCGTTCACCAAGCCGGACCTCGTCCTGACGGACACCCACGGCAAGACGTACGACCTCCGCAAGGAGACCAAGGGCAAGCCGACGCTCATCTACTACGGCTACACCAACTGCCCCGACGTCTGCCCGCTGACCATGAGCAACATCGCGCTCGCCAAGCGCGCGCTGCCCGCCGCCGAGCAGGCCGAGCTCAAGGTCGTCTTCATCACCACCGACCCCGAGCGGGACACCCCGGCCTCGCTGGGCTCCTGGCTCAAGGCCCAGGACCCCGACTTCATCGGCCTCACCGGCGACTTCAAGACCATCCAGGCGGGCGCCAGGTCGATGGGCATCGGCATCGACCCCGCGACGACGGAGAAGGACGGCACCGTCGTCTCCATGCACGGCGCCCAGGTCATGGCGTTCTCCCCGAAGACGGACGCCGGGTACGTCATCTACAGCGAGGACACCACCGCCGACGACTACACCGCGGACCTCCCCAAGCTCATCGAGGGGGCGAACCCGTGACAGGCCGGGCGGCCCTCGCCGGCGGACTGGCCCTCGTCACGGGGCTGACCCTCGCGGGGTGCTCCGCCGGAGGCTCCCCCGAGCTGAAGGTCGTCGGGGCCTTCATGCCGCAGCCCGTCAGCGACATGGCGGCGGCGTTCCTCGTCGTGGAGAACAAGGGCGGGGCCACCGACCGGCTGACCTCCGTGACCAGCCCGATCTCCGACCACGTCACGATCCACGAGACCGAGGGCCAGGTCATGCGGATGGTCTCGTCCTTCGAGGTACCCGCGCGCGGCGAGCTGGACCTCGAACGCGGCGGCAGCCACATCATGTTCAGCGAACTCAAGCGGCAGCCGAAGCGGGGGCAGAAAATCTCCGTGGAACTGCACTTCGAGAAGACCGGCCCGATCACGGTCGAGCTTCCCGTCGAGGAGACGACCTACAACCCGGCGAAGCAGTGAGGGACTGATCCACCATGACAGCCACCGCCCCGCGCGCAGGTCGTGTCCGGCCTTTCCCCACAGGCCGGCCGCTCACCGCGTCCGCGCTCCTCGCCACGCTGATCGGCCTGCTCCTCGGCCTGATGCTGGCGGGCGCGTCCCCCGCGTCCGCGCACGCCGCCCTCACGGGAAGCGACCCGCAGGACGGGGCGGTGGTCGACGCCGCACCCCGAGACGTCACCCTCTCCTTCTCCGAGTCCGTCTCGCTGAGCGACGACGCGATCCGGGTGCTCGACCCGTCCGGCAAGCGGGCCGACACCGGCGGCCCCCGCGCGGTGGGCGACGGCAAGGCCGCCCGGTACGCCGTCACCCTCCACACCGGGCTCCCCGACGGCACCTACACGGTGGCCTGGCAGGCGGTCTCCGCCGACAGCCACCCGGTCTCGGGGGCCTTCACCTTCTCCATCGGGGCACCGTCCACCACCACCGTCGCACTGCCCGCCCAGGCAGCGGGCGGCGGACCGGTGGGCACCCTCTACGGCATCGCGCGCTACGCCGCGTACGCCGGTTTCATCCTGCTCGCGGGCGGCTCCGCGTTCGTCCTCGGGTGCTGGCGGGGCGGCGCCTCGGCCCGCCCGCTGCAACGGCTCGTGCTCGCAGGCTGGCTCACCCTCACCGCCTCCACCCTGGTGATGCTGGTGCTGCGGTACCCGTACACCGGCAGCGGGAAGCTCTCCGACGCCTTCGACCTCTCCGGCCTCCAGGCGTCGCTGGACACCAAGCCGGGTGCCGCGCTGGTCTCCCGGCTGCTCCTGCTGGGCGCCTCCGCGCTCTTCGTCGCCGTGCTGTTCGGTACGTACCCCCGGCGCGAGGACGAGAAGGAGCGCAAGGACCTCACCTTCGGCCTCTCGCTCGGCGGTGCGGTCGTCGCCACCGGCATCGCGGGCACCTGGTCGCTCGCCGAACACGCCTCCGTCGGTCTCCAGGCGGGCATCGCCATGCCGGTCGACATGGCGCATCTGCTGGCGGTCGCGGCCTGGCTGGGCGGTCTGGCGGCCCTGCTGACCGCCCTGTACCGCGTCCCCGAGCTGCCCGCCGCTGCCGTACGCCGGTTCTCCCGGGCAGCGTTCTGCAGCGTGGTGGTGCTCGCCGCGACGGGGCTCTACCAGTCCTGGCGCCAGGTCGGCTCCTGGTCCGCGCTGACCGGGACCACCTACGGCCGGCTTCTGCTGGTCAAGGTCGGACTGGTCGCGGTTCTCGTGGGCGTCGCCTGGATCTCCCGGCGCTGGACCGGCCGGCTGACGGGCGGGGAGCCGGTGGCGGTGCCGGAGCAGGCGGCGCCGGCGGAGTCCGCGCCCGTGGAGGCCGAGTCGGTGGAGGCGGAGGCCGGTCTGGTGCCGGTCGCGGCCGCCGGTACGGCCCCCGTCACGGCCCCTGCCACGGACTCCGTCACGGAACCTGTCGCCACCCCCGTCACGGAGCCTGTCGCGGACGCCGAGCGGGCCGCCCAACTCGCGCGCCAGCGGGCCGCGCTGACGGCGACGAAGGAGCGGAAGGCCCGCGACGCCGACCCCGGCCGCTCCGGGCTGCGCCGCTCGGTTCTCGTCGAGACCGGCATCGCCGTCGTCCTGCTGGCCGTCACCACCATCCTCTCCTCGACCGAACCGGGCCGTACGGAGGAGGAGGCGTCGCGCACCAACACCGTCGCCGCCCCGGCCGTCACCCAACCAGTCACCGTGAGCCTGCCCTTCGACACCGGCGGCCCCCACGGCAAGGGCACGGTCCAGCTGGACATGGACCCCGGCCGTACCGGCTCCAACGACGTGCACCTGTGGATAGCGGACGACAAGGGCACGGCGCTGGACGTACCCGAGGTACGGATGGCGCTGACGCTGGAGACGAAGGACATCGGCCCCCTGCCGGTCGTCCCCGACCGGCTCGCCGAGGGCCACTGGGCCGCGAGCGGCGTACAGATCCCGATGGCGGGCGAGTGGAAGCTCGCGGTCACCGTCCGTACCTCGGACATCGACGAGACCACCGTCACCAAGAACGTGAAGATCGGCTGACCGGCGTGAGCAAGCGGAACACGAACGTGCAGAGTCCCCGGGAGCGTGCCGGGGCGGACGCCGGGAGCACCTCCCGGGGTTCCACCGAGGGCGCCTCCTCCAGCGGTGACCCGGGCGGGGTCTCCCGGCGGAAGCTGCTCGGGGGCGCCGGGGCGGCCGGTGCCGCCGGGCTGGTGCTGGGCGCGACGGGTGGGGCCACCGGGTACGCCGCGACGCGCCCCGAGGCGCCTGCGGCGCTCGCCTCGATCGGCGCGACCGAGGCGATGTTTCACGGGAAACATCAACCCGGAATCACCACTCCGCTCCAGGCCCGTGGGCATCTCGTCGCCTTCGACCTCGCGGCCGGCGCCGGACGTACCGAGGCGGCCGCACTGATGCGGCGCTGGTCGGTGCTGGCCGAGGAGCTGATGGCGGGCCGCGCGGCCGGGTCCGGCGGGTCCGGCGACACCGGGATCGCGCTGGACGCCGGGCCGTCGTCGCTGACGCTCACCTTCGGCTTCGGCCGCACCTTCTTCGACCGGACCGGGCTGGAGGAGCGGCGGCCGGCCGGGCTCGACCCGCTGCCCGCGTTCTCCTCCGACCACCTCGACCCAGGGAGGTCGAACGGCGACCTCTGGGTCCAGATCGGCGCCGACGACGCGCTCGTCGCCTTCCACGCGCTCCGCGCGGTCCAGCGGGCCGCCGGGGCGGCGGCGCGGGTGCGCTGGCAGATGAACGGCTTCAACCGCACGCCGGGTGCGACCGCCCGCCCCATGACGGCCCGCAACCTGATGGGCCAGCTGGACGGGACCAACAACCCCAAGCCCGCCGACGGCGACTTCGACACCCGGATCTTCGTGCCCGCGCCCCACTCCGCCGCCGACCCGGCGCAGGACTGGCTCGCGGGCGGTTCGTACGCGGTCGTCCGCCGCATCCGGATGCTGCTCGACGACTGGGAGAAGCTCTCCGTCGCACACCAGGAGCGGGTCATCGGCCGGCGCAAGGACACGGGCGCCCCGCTCAGCGGCGGCGACGAGACCACCGCGATGGACCTGGACAAGCTCGGCGCGGACGGCAGGCCGGCGATCCCGTCCAACGCCCACGCCCGGATCTCCTCGCCCGGGAAGAACGGCGGGGCGGCGATGCTGCGGCGCCCGTTCTCGTACCACGACGGCATCGACCCGGACGGGACACCGGACGCGGGACTGCTCTTCGTGTGCTGGCAGGCGGACCCGTTCCGCGGCTTCGTGCCGGTCCAGCGCAAGCTCGACCGGGGGGACGCGCTCTCGCCGTTCATCCGGCACGAGGCGAGCGGGGTCTTCGCGGTGCCGGGCGGCGCCGCGGAGGGGGAGTACGTGGGACAGCGGCTGCTGGAGTCCTGACCGCCCCGCCCGGGGTACCGGCGGAAGACCCGGCCGAACCCTCGCGGGCACCGCCTAGAGTGACCGTATGTCCGCCACGCGTTACGCCTATCTCGGCCCCGAGGGCACCTTCACCGAGGTGGCGCTCCGTACGCTCCCGGAAGCCGCCACCCGCGAACTCGCCCCCATGGTCTCCGTACCGGCGGCGCTGGACGCGGTACGGAACGGGGAGGCCGCCGCCGCCCTCGTACCGATCGAGAACTCGGTCGAGGGCGGGATCACCGCGACCCTCGACGAACTGGCGGTGGGCGCGCCGCTGATGATCTACCGCGAGGTGCTTCTCTCCATCTCGTTCGCGCTGCTGGTGCGGCCGGGCACCCGGCTGGAGGACATCAAGTCCGTCACCGCGCACCCGGCCGCGCAGCCGCAGGTACGCAACTGGCTGGCCGCCCACCTCCCGCAGGCCGTGTGGGAGTCGGCCGCCTCCAACGCGGACGGTGCCCGGCTGGTCCGGGACGGACGGTACGACGCCGCCTTCGCCGGGGAGTTCGCGGCGGCGACCTACGGGCTCGTACCGCTCGCCACCGAGATCCACGACGCGGTGAACGCGCAGACCCGTTTCGTCCTCGTCGGCCGCCCCGCCCGGCCCGCCGCGCCGACCGGCGCCGACAAGACCTCCGTGGTCCTCTGGCTCGGCGAGGACCGTCCGGGCGCCCTGCTCGAACTGCTCCAGGAGTTCGCGGTGCGCGGGGTGAACCTGATGCTGATCCAGTCCCGCCCGACCGGCAAGGGCATCGGCGACTACTGCTTCGCGGTGGACGCGGAGGGACACATCTCGGACCGGCGGGTGGGCGAGGCGCTGATGGGTCTGAAGCGCATCTGCCCGAACCTGCGCTTCCTCGGCTCCTACCCCCGGGCCGGAGCGGGCCCGGAGGACGTGGCCCCGCTGCGCGTGGGCACCTCGGACCCGGACTTCGCCGCCGCCTCGGACTGGCTCGCACGCAGCCAGGACGGGCGCGTCTGACGGGCGGAAGGACGGGCGCGACCTGCACATCTGCGCGGGCGCATCCACCGATGGTGGTTTACCCACAGAGTTATCCACAGGACGCGGATGGAACCTGGGGACAAGTCGACACCGACGTTCGGCATCATCGACGAATCATCGACAAATCACCCCAGGTGACCCCATGGGGTCGCGAAGCCTCCCAGGACTCCCCATGATCCTCATCTAGCCCGTTCGGCCCAATTACCTTGATCAACGACACAGAATGACGAATGACCACTCGAATGAGTGCCCGAAAGGCGGTTTGAACGATGAATCCATGAGCCGGAGGCCTGCCGAACCCCCTCCTCAATGACCAACTTCGTGCATCCACAGTTTTTCCACACAGCCTGTGGATAACTAATCCGAACTGGCCCACCCTGTGGACAACTCCGGGCAGCGCTCACCCCCAACTCCCCGTCAGAACAGGGCGGTACGTCAAGACCGGAGCGGCTTTCTGCCCGATTCGGGGCTATGAGCCCACCTCGATTGACGCGACCCCCAGCACTTCCGCCCTCTCGCCCCCTCCGCTCAGGCACACCCCAGGATCTCTCCGCGGATTCTTCGCCGCACCCGCGTTCGCTCGACCGGACGAATACCGCCGGACGCGCCTCCCGCCCGGCCCCCGGTCCGCCTCCCTCGCGGAATCCGGGATTCCCACCAGAGATACCATTCACGGCAATTCGGGCATAGTGACACGCTTGTCACTATCGATTCGAGTAGCCGAAGTCCCACCGGTAGCCTGGTGGGGTGATTGACCTTCGCCTGCTCCGTGAGGACCCCGACCGTGTTCGCGCCTCCCAGCGCGCCCGTGGAGAGGACGTCGCGCTCGTCGACGCCCTGCTCTCCGCCGACGAGCTGCGCAGGTCGTCCGGCGTCCGCTTCGACGAACTCCGCTCCGAGCAGAAGTCGCTCGGCAAGCTGATCCCCAAGGCCTCCCCCGAGGAGCGGACGGAGCTGCTGACCCGCGCCGACCAGCTCAAGGCCGACGTCCGTGCCGCCGACGCCGCGCAGAACGAGGCGGACGCGGAGGCCAAGCGCCTGCTGCTGCAGCTCGGCAACATCGTCCAGGAGGACGTGCCGGTCGGCGGCGAAGAGGACTTCGTCGTCCTGGAGACGCACGGCACCATCCGCGACTTCGGCGCCGAGGGCTTCGAGCCCAAGGACCACCTGGAGCTCGGCGAGGCGCTCGGCGCCATCGACATGGAGCGCGGTGCCAAGGTCTCCGGTTCGCGCTTCTACTACCTGACGGGCATCGGCGCCCTGCTGGAGCTCGCCCTCGTCAACGCGGCCATCGCGCAGGCGACCGAGGCCGGTTTCATCCCCATGCTCACCCCCGCGCTGGTCCGCCCGCGCGCCATGGAGGGCACCGGCTTCCTCGGCCAGGCCGCCGAGAACGTCTACCACCTGGAGAAGGACGACTTCTACCTGGTCGGCACCTCCGAGGTCCCCCTCGCCGCGTACCACATGGACGAGATCATCGACGCCGACAAGCTGCCCCTGCGGTACGCCGGCTTCTCGCCCTGCTTCCGCCGCGAGGCCGGCACGTACGGCAAGGACACCCGGGGCATCTTCCGGGTCCACCAGTTCGACAAGGTCGAGATGTTCTCGTACGTCGACCCCTCCGACGCCGAGGCCGAGCACCGCCGGCTGCTGGAGTGGGAGAAGCAGTGGCTGACCGGCCTGGAGCTGCCCTTCCAGGTGATCGACGTGGCCACCGGTGACCTCGGGGCCTCGGCCTCGCGGAAGTTCGACTGCGAGGCGTGGATCCCCACCCAGGGCAAGTACCGCGAGCTGACCTCCGCCTCCAACTGCGACAGCTTCCAGGCCCGCCGCCTGTCGGTGCGCATGCGGGACGGCAAGAAGGTCCAGCCGCTGGCCACCCTGAACGGCACGCTCTGCGCCGTACCGCGCACGATCGTGGCGATCCTGGAGAACCACCAGCTCGCGGACGGCTCCGTGCGCGTGCCCGAGATGCTCCGTCCGTACCTCGGCGGGCGCGAGGTCCTGGAGCCGGTCGCCAAGTGACCTTCCCCTTCAAGCTCGTCGCCACCGATCTCGACGGCACACTGCTCCGCGGCGACGACACGGTCTCCGTGCGGACGCGCGAAGCGCTGGCCGCCGCCACCGAGGCGGGTGCCGCGCACATCGTCGTCACCGGCCGGGCGGTGCCGTGGACGCGGCAGATACTGGACGATCTGGACTACGACGGCATCGCCGTCTGCGGCCAGGGCGCGCAGGTCTACCACGCTGGCGAGCACAAGCTGCTCACCTCGCTCACGCTGGACCGGCAGCTGGCCGGGCTCGCGCTGTCCAAGATCGAGGCGGAGGTGGGCCCGCTGCTCCTCGCGGCGAGCCGCGACGGGCTGGACGGCGAGGTCCTGGTCGGTCCCGGTTACCGGGCCCACGAGGGCCGGATACCGGTGGTCCACGTCGAGGACGCGAACGAGATGTGGACCGCGCCGCTGAACAAGGTCTACATCCAGCACCCGGAGCTCGACGACGACCGGCTCACCGCCGCCGCACGGGCGGTCGTGGGCAGCCTCGTCAACATCGTGATGGCGGGCCCCGGGGTCGTGGAGATCCTCCCTCTCGGCCTCAGCAAGGCGACGGGCCTCTCGCTCGCCGCACGCCGGCTCGGCGTGAAGGCGGCGGACACCATCGCCTTCGGCGACATGCCCAACGACATCCCGATGTTCGGCTGGGCGCGGCACGGCGTGGCCATGGCCAACGCGCACGACGAGCTCAAGGCCGTGGCGCACGAGGTCACCGCCTCCAACGACGACGACGGCATCGCGGTGGTCCTGGAGGAACTCCTCGCCGGCGGAACGCGGTAACGCCGCCCGCCGTCGTCTCCCAACGACGTCGTCCCCGTACGACCGACTGCCCGCGGCCCGCGAAGGCCGCGGGCAGTCGTGCGTCCGCCCCGTTACGCTTCGGGCCGCAGCTCCTTCAGCCGGTGCGCCACGCCGCCCAGCCGGGCATCGACCCGCCGCACGTCGTGCGCGACGTCGGTCAGCCGGACGCTCATCGCGCCGACGACCTCATGGGTCGCTCCCAGCTTCCGGTCCAGGCTGTCGAACCGCTCCGACATGCGGCACAGGACCGGCCCCAGCTCCTGGAGTGCGGAGCCGACCCCGGCGAGGCAGCTCTCGATACGGGTGACCCGGAAGTCGAGCGAGTCGTATCACTCCCGAAGGTCGGTCTCGGCGTCGAGGAGGTACGTGCGCACGCAGCGGGCGATGTCGCTTTCGCGAAGAAGCATGGCGACGTTGAGGACCGTGCGGCGCGTGTAGAGGCGCAGCTGGAGGGGAGCCTGTGGATAACTTTCCTCTCCGTCACCCTTCCATAGCGACATCATGTCGCTATGGAAGGACTGCAGATCAGAGCCGCGCAGTGTGCGCAGGCCATTGTCGGCGAACTCGGTTTGATGGCGATCGGTGAGCCTTCGTACCGAGCCTGTGGATACTTCGAAGTAGCGCGCGACGTCCTCTGTGCGAACGTGAATTCCGTCCGGGAGCATGACAAGGCTCTTCACCTTGTCGAGGATGTCGACGCGCACCATCCGCTCGACGCGCAGCGCGCGGGATTCGAGCAGGGCGACTTCCGTGGTCATGAGCATGCCTTCGGTACGCAGGGAACAGCGAGGGACGGCCCTCTCCCCGGGCTTCAGGGGCGGAGGTCGCTCACGGGTGCCACTTGCTCGATGGCCGGCTTCCGCCGGTGCTCACGCACCGGGGCCGGCATTCCTCTGCTTCACGTACGCGTCGTCGTCACGGATTCCAGTTGCCTCCACGCATCCGGCCCAACGAACCGGCACATCCGCGGTCACGCGGGCGGCACCGGTCGCGCACGGGGGCGGCCTTCCGGAACGGCCTCGCCGACGGGGCCGGAGGACACGGCAACCCCCGTCCGCCGGACGGGGGTTGCCGTGTGCGGGGCCGCCTCACGAGACGGCCTCGGGCCTCACTCCTCGCCGGCCAGCTTGAGCGTGCGCAGTTTCTGGCCCGCGTACCAGGTGGCGCCGACGGTCACCACGACCAGCAGCACGGTGGCGAGCGGGAGTTGGACCTCGGCGGTGATCGCCCCCTCCGCTCCGGTCCTCTGGGCGACGGCGAGCGCCCACTGCTGCACGCTCAGCGTGCGCGCGCCGGGCACCTGGCTGCCGAAGAGGGCCTCCCACACCAGCGCGTAGACCAGGCCGAGCACGACCGCGTGCCGGCTGACCGTACCGAGCAGCAGGAAGAGCGCGCTGTACGCGATCGAGGCGACCAGAGCCCCGACGGTGTACGCCACCGCGATCTGCTGGCCGTTGCCGTTGAGGATGAGCCCGGCGATCAGAGTGGGCAGCGCGGAGAAGACCATCGTGACGGCGATGGCGACGATCAGCTTGGTGAAGATGATCGTGGGGCGCTTCACCGGCTTGGCCAGCAGATAGACGATCGAACCGTCGTCGATCTCGGGGCCGATGGCCCCGGTGCCCGCGATGACACCGATCAGCGGGACCATCACGGCCAGGGCGAAGCCGCCGAGGACGTCGGAGGTGATCTGGTCGTCGGCTCCCGCCAGGATCCGTACCGCCAGCGCGATCGCGATCAGCAGCGCGGGCAGGACGAACAGGATGGCGGCCCGGCGCCGGCCGAGCAGGGCCCGGTAGGTGAGCCGGGCGACTGTGGGGTCGTACATGACGCTTCACAGCTCCTTTCAGGCCACTACTCAGGCCGATACGAGGTACGAGAAGACCGATTCGAGGGACTCGTCGGACGGCGAGACGGCCAGCAGCCGGATACCGCGCTCCTGCGCCACTCGCGGCAACAGGGTGGTGAAACGGCCGAAATCGACCGCCTGGATCAGCAGCGCGCCCTCCTGGTGGTCGACCTCGATCCCGGCCGTCGACGGGTCGGCGATCAGGGCCGCCGCAAGCGCGCGGTCGTCGCTGGAGCGCACGAGATAGCGGTGCGGGCGGTCCGTCATCAGCCGGCGGATCCGCCGGAAGTCGCCGGAGGCCGCGTGCCGGCCGGCCACGATCACCTCGATGTGCGAGGCGAGCTGCTCGACCTCTTCGAGGATGTGGGAGGAGAAGAGCACGGTGCGCCCCTCCCCGCCCATCCGCCGCAGCAGATCCATCAGCTGCATCCGCTGGCGGGGGTCCATGCCGTTGAACGGTTCGTCCAGCAGCAGAACCGAAGGGTCGTGGACGAGCGCCGAAGCCATCTTCACGCGCTGGCGCATGCCCTTGCTGTACGTCTGGATCTTGCGGTCCTGCGCGTACTCCATCTCCACCGTGGCCAGCGCGCGCGCCGCCTGCGCCGCGCCCAGACCGTGCAGTTCGGCGTTGGCGACGACGAACTCGCGGCCGGTCAGGAAGTCGTACATGCCCTCCCGCTCGGGAACGATGCCGATCTCCTGGTAGACCGACTCGTTGCGCCAGATCGGGCGCCCGTCGAGGGTGACCGTCCCCGTGGAGGGGGCGAGAAATCCGGCCATCAGGTTGATCAGCGTGGACTTGCCCGCGCCGTTGGGACCGAGCAGCCCGGTGACCCCCGGGCCGATCGTCATACTCACGTCGTTGACAGCGACGACGTTCCCGAACCAGCGCGAGGCGTGGTCGATCTCGATGGTGGTCACAGCCCGACCCTCCGGTAGCGGCGCAGCAGGGCGGCGTACGAGCCGGCGATGAGCGCGAGGACGACGAACAGATAGACCACGCCCAGCGCGGCCCCCGGGCCCTCCCCGCCGGGGAAGGCGGAGGAGGCGCCGAGGAACGCGGTCTGCACCCCGTCGATCAGCGTGATCGGCGAGAACAGCCCGAACCAGGCGACGGCTCCCTCGGTCCCGGTCGAGTAGGCGATGGCCTGGATCGTGGAGACGGCTCCGTACGTGATGGTCAGTACGGCGATCACCGCCGCCACGCCGAAGCCCCGGCGCGGGGTCACCGCGGCCACCACCAGCGCGAGCGCGGCGAACAGCACGGAGAGCAGGGCCACCGACACCAGTCCCTGGGCGAACCAGCCGGTCTGGTCGCCGAAGTCGAATTTCGCGAGCAGCGAGCCCACGTAGAGGATGAGCAGCGGCGTCCCGGTGAGCACGAAGACGGCGGACGCCATCGCCGCCAGCTTCGCCAGGACGTAGTCGGCGTGCTCGATCGGCCGCGAGAAGTACAGCGGAACCGTCCGGAACCGCAGGTCCCGCGAGACGCTCTGCGGGGCCTGGGAGGCCACGAACAGCCCGATGACGGCCTGGAGATAGATCGCGTACGAGGTGTACTTCACGACCAGTTTCGTGGCGCCGGGCGCGGCCATCGACACGGCCACGATGATCGCCGCGACCAGGCACATCACCGCGAGCATCAGCAGCGGCAGCACCTTGGACCGGGCGGAACGCCCGAGCCCGAACGCGCCCTTGAGGGACTGGACGTAGAGCGACCGGCGGGCGTAGGCGCGCCCCAGCCTCGGGCCGTCGTAGGAGCGGTAGCCGATGTCGTGGATGCGGGAGGCGTCGCCGGGCAGCGCACCTCCGGCCCTGGTCTCAGTGCTCATCGGGACCGCTCCCCTTCTGCTGTACGGCTCCGGAAGCCGGAACCTGGTGGACGGACCCGGGCGCCGGGACCGGGGACGGGGCCTGCGGTACGGCTCCGGGGGCCGGGCCGGACGCCGCCGCGACGACCGCCGGGGCCGGCTGGGCGTTCTCGCCCGCGCGGAAGACCTCGGCGATGTGGTGGCGGCGCTGCTCCATGCGGACGAGCCCGAGGCCGAGGCCTGCCACGCTGTCGCGCACCAGGTCGTACGTCTCCTCACCGGTCGCCTCGACGAGCAGGATGTGACCGGCTCCCGGCAGACCGCCGGTGTCGACGCCGTCGTCCCCGATCAGCTTCACACCGGCCCCGAGAAGCTCCCGGCGCAGCGCGTCGGTGCCGTCCGGGTGGGTGTCGCTGTCGGTGACCTCGACCGCGAGGGTGGTGGTGGTCTGCGTGAACTCGCTGGTGGAGCTGGACCGGAGCAACGTGCCGCCGTCGATGACGACGACGTGGTCGCAGGTGCGCTCCAGCTCGCCCAGCAGGTGCGAGGTGACGAGCACGGAGATGCCGAAGTCGGTGTGCACCCGTCGGATGAGCCCGAGCATCTCGTCGCGGCCGACCGGGTCGAGGCCGTTCGTCGGTTCGTCGAGCAGCACCAGCCGCGGGTCGTGGACCAGCGCCTGGGCCAGCTTCACGCGCTGCTTCATGCCGGTCGAGTAACCCCCGATGGGGCGGTAACGCTCCTCGTAGAGACCGACGTGGCGCAGGGTGTCGGCGGTGCGTTCCCGGGCCGCCGTCGGCGGCAGACCGGACATCCGCGCCATGTGGACGACGAACTCGGTCGCCGAGACGTCCGGCGGCAGGCAGTCGTGCTCCGGCATGTACCCGACCCGCTCCCGGATCGCGGCACCGTGCGTGGCGACGTCCAGCCCGAGCACGGAGGCGGAGCCCTCGGTGGCGGGCGAGAGTCCCAGCAGGATCTTGATCAGGGTGGATTTGCCCGCCCCGTTGGCACCCACCAGCCCGGTCACACCCGGTCCGATGTCCAAGGAGAGCCGGTCAAGAGCGGTCACCCGGGGGTACCGCTTGCTCAAGGCGTTCAGTGCGATCACAGTCACTCCGCCGACGGTAGTGGCGCGGGCACCTCCGGTCGTCAGCCCTGACGGTCGCATACACGTCACACTTGAGTTGTAGGGACCCGTAGGGGAGTCGGGCGGAGGAGTGACCCGGGCCGACGGGCGGGGGCTGCCGACGAGGCTCGGCGTGTGCTGCGACGGCCGGCGTGGGATGCGGTGCGGTGCGGTGGGCTGATGATCCTCTGTGCGTACCGGTTCTCCACAGACGGTTGTCCACAGCCAGGGCGCCCCTCTTGACCCTTCGGCGCGCCTGGTCACATTCTTCAGTGTCACGTTACTGGCGCGTACAGCTCGCCAAGTGTGCTGTCCGGACGCCGCGTTCGGACAGCCGGGTTCGGACAGCCGGGTTCGGACAGCCGGGGCCGAGGAAGACGGGTGGCGCACGAGCGGCGCCCGACCGAGGAGAGGTGGCGGGATGCAACTGCCGGGAGCGCGCGAGCGCTGGGTACGCACGGGCGGCATCGAGCTCTGCGTGGCCGAGCTGGGCAATCCGGATCTGCCCACCGTGGTGCTGGTGCACGGCTATCCGGACAGCAAGGAGGTGTGGTCGCGGGTGGCTCCGGCGCTGGCCGAGCAGTGGCACGTGGTGCTCTACGACGTACGCGGCCACGGCCGTTCGAGCGCGCCGAAGCCGCTGCGCGGCGGGTTCACGCTGGAGAAGCTGACCGACGACTTCCTCGCCGTGCTGGACGAGGTGAGCCCTGGCCGGCCGGTGCATCTGGTGGGCCACGACTGGGGTTCGGTGCAGTCCTGGGAGTTCGCCACGGTCGAGCGGACCAAGGGCCGGATCGCCTCCTTCACCTCGATGTCCGGGCCGTCGCTGGACCACTTCGGCCACTGGATCCAGAGCCGGATGAGCCGCCCCACCCCCCGGCGGGTGGTCCAGCTCGCCGGACAGGGCGCCAAGTCCTGGTACGTCTACCTCCTGCACACCCCGGTCCTGCCCGAACTCGCCTGGCGCGGGCCGCTGGGGCGCCGGTGGCCGCGCATCCTGGAGCGCCTGGAGAAAGTGCCCGCGGGCGACTACCCCACCGCCTCGCTGCCCCGGGACGCGGCCCACGGCGCCTGGCTCTACCGCGACAACGTCCGTACCCGGCTGCGCAGGCCGCGCCCGGACGCGTACGCGCACGTACCGGTGCAGCTGATCACCCCGACCGGTGACGCCTTCCTTTCGGAGTACCTCTACGACGACCTGGAACGATGGGCTCCGCGCCTGGTCCGGCGCCGGCTGCCCGCCCAGCACTGGGTCCCGCGCACCCGGCCCGACCAACTCGTCTCCTGGATATCGGAGTTCGTGGCGGCCAACGAGCCCTCGGCGCAGGTCGCCCTTACGCCGGTGACGGACCCGGCGGGGACCGGCCGGTACGCGGACCGGTTCGCCGGCCAGTTGGTGCTGGTGACGGGCGCGGCCGACGGGATAGGACGCGCCACCGCCCTGGCGTTCGCCGAGGCCGGGGCGCGAGTGGTGGCCGTGGACCGGGACGCGGCGGGCGCCGCCCGTACGGCGGAGACGGCACTGCTCGTCGGGGCGCCGGCCGCCTGGGCGGAGACCGCCGACCTGGGCGACGAGCAGGCGATGGAGAAGCTCGGCGCGAAGGTGGCGGCTGAGTACGGCACCGTCGACGTCCTGGTCAACCTCGCGGGTACGGCGCCCTCCGGGCCTTTCCTGGAGACCGCGTCCGAGGAGTGGCGGGGTCTCCTCGACGCGGGGTTCCTGGGGGTCGTCCACAGCTGCCGGGTGTTCGGCGGGCGGATGGCCGAGCGCGGGCAGGGCGGCCACATCGTCAACGTGCTCCCGAGCATCCCCGGCCCGGTTCCCCGCGCCCCGGGCATCTCCACGTACGGCACGGCACAGGCGGTCGTCCTGGCCCTCAGCCAGGGCCTGCGGGCCGAACTGGCCCCCCGCACGGTCTCGGTGAGCGCGGTACGGCCGGGGGCGGTCGACAACGGGCCCGGCGAAGACGGGACGGGCACGGGAGCGGGTATCACGTCCGGCGCCTCCACAAGGGACGCGGCAGCCGCGGGAGTCGACGCGGGGGTCGTCGCGCGGTCGCGCCGTGCTCGCGGCCGTACGCCGGAGCAGGTGGCCGAGGCCGTCCTGGAGGCGGTGGTCCACGACCGGGCCCTCGTGGTGGTCCCCGGACGGCCGGAGGGCATCCGCCGACTGCTCCGGGGCGGTACGGGGGCGCTCCGCAAACGCCCCTGAGCGGAGCCGAGTCGGGTGCCTCGCCTCTTGGGTCAGTCGGGCGCCGGGCCTGGCGACCACAGGCCGTGGGCGCGGTCTACGGGTCTGAGCGGTGGCGGACTTGGCGTCCAGGTGGGTCATTCGGTCTGCGACGGGCGCGAGTTCCGCGCGTTCCGGGGCGGTGATCGCCGGGACGCGTCTCGCACGACGGGCACCGGGCGGAAGGGCTCGCTCGCTCTGGGCGGCCCTGTCTCCGGAAGGAATGGTGGCGGACTCCGCGGAGGCGGGGCGCGGCTTTCCCCAGGTGCGGAGGGCACCCTGTGGACAGAACGGCGTTCAGCCTATGAGCTGTTCACCGTGGTGGAGCTGGGCCCGGCACCGTCCGCGCTGCGGGCGCGCCGGAGGCATTCCTCCCGCATGAGGGACGGAAGGAACGGTTCCTCCCGGGGCCCAAGTGGGTTGTGCCGCGCGGTGCGTGGTCGTTCTCCGACGGTGCGCACTGGCGGGCAGCCCAGAACTGGCCTCATAAAAATACCCCTTAGCTCGCAAGTAGGACATCTCGCCCATTTATTTATTTAGTTGGCTAAATTGCCTATTTTGCAAGCGCGTTGTCCACAGATTCGCCAAATACCCTGTGGATAAGTCAAGTTGCTTGTGGATCAAACACAAACGGACTCATCAGTTTTCCGGCGCTCGGAAAAATCCGGATGCACCGGCGGAAGGGGCCGGGCACTCTGGCGGGATGGACGACAGACGCACCGTGAAGGTGTCGAAGTACCTCTCCAAGCACTTGCGGCATCAGCCGGAACGCATCGGACTGGCACTCGACCCGAACGGATGGGTGGATGTCGCGGAGTTGCTGGAAGCCGCGGCCCGTCACCACTTCCCGATCACCCGGGCCGAACTCGAACACGTGGTGGCGGTGAACGACAAGCGGCGCTTCACCCTGGAGGGGGATCGGCTGCGCGCCAACCAGGGCCATACCGTCGCCGTCGACCTGGACCTGCCTCCGGCCGAGCCGCCGCCGTTCCTCTACCACGGCACGGTGGCCCGGTCCCTGGCAGCGATCCGGACCGAGGGGCTGCGCCCGATGGCCCGCCACCACGTCCATCTCTCGCCCGATCGGGAGACCGCCACCCGGGTCGGGGCGAGGCGGGGCAGACCCGTGGTGCTCTCCGTGGACGCGGCGGCGATGCACCGCGCCGGTCACGTCTTCCGTGTCAGCGCCAACGGGGTGTGGCTGGCGGATTCCGTCCCCCCGGAGTACCTGCGCTTCCAGGGCTGAAGGGCGGGGGCGAAGGGGGCAGGGCAAGCGGTGAAGGGGGCAGGGCGAGGGGCGCAGAACCGCCCACCCGCAGGACATGCCAGGGCTCGGGAGCCGTGGCCGTCGCCCTCCGCAGCACCGCACGGCGGCACCCGTACGACGGCTCCCGTACGACGGCTCCCGTACGCCCTCTCCCGGTCAGCCCAGCTGGGCGAGGGCCTCGGTGGCGATCCGCTCGAAGACGGCCGGGTCGGTGGCGAAGTCCGAGTCCGGGACCGGCCAGTGGACGACCAGCTCGGTGAAGCCCAGCTCCTGGTGGCGGCCGGCGAAGTCCACGAAGGCGTCCACCGACTCCAGCGGGCGGTTGCGGTCCGGGGTGAACGCGGTGAGCAGGATCTTGTCCAGCTCCGCGACGTCCCGCCCGCTCTCCGAGCACGCCTTGCCGAGCTTCTCGATCTGGCCGCGCAGCGCCTCGACCGACTGCTCGGGCGTACCGTCCTCGAACAGCTTCGGGTCGCCCGTGGTCACCCACGCCTGGCCGTACCGGGCGGCCAGCCTCAGCCCACGTGGCCCGGTCGCGGCGACGGCGAAGGGCAGCCGGGGCGACTGGACGCAGCCGGGGATGTTCCGGGCCTCCTCCGCCGTGTAGAAGGTGCCCTGCTGCGAGACCGCGCCTTCGGTGAGCAGCCGGTCCAGCAGCGGTACGAACTCGCCGAAACGGTCGGCCCGCTCACGCGGCGTCCACGGCTCCTGCCCGAGCGCCGTGGCGTCGAAGCCGTTGCCGCCCGCCCCGATCCCGAGGGTGACCCGGCCGCCCGAGACGTCGTCGAGCGAGATCAGTTCCTTGGCCAGCGTCACCGGGTGGCGGAAGTTCGGCGAGGTCACGAGGGTGCCGAGGCGCATGGTCCCGGTGACGACGGCCGCCGCCGTCAGCGTCGGGAGCGCCCCGAACCAGGTCTGCTCCCGGAACGAACGCCAGGACAGGTGGTCGTAGGTGTAGGCGGCGTGGAAACCGAGCTCTTCGGCCCGCTGCCACTTCGCACGGCCCCCCTCGTGCCAGCGGTCGACGGGAAGGATCACGGTGCTCAGGCGCAGACTCATGGACCGAGCCTACGTCCCCCGCCCCGGCCCCACCGGGTCGAGGCCACCCGGTCGCCCCACGCCTCGACCACCCCCGACGCACCACCGCACCGCCGTCGGTCCGGTGGCCGAAAACCCGCTACAGCGCCGCCCCTGCCTGCTCAAGCCCCTCCCAGGCCTCCAAGATCGCCCTCCGTCGACCCCGGCATATGCCATAGGCCTATCCCCCAGTTCAGAGGCGCGAGACTCTCATATGTGCGCCCTCCCGCACGCCCGTGCGCCAAATGCGGGAGAATGGACCGGTGACCACGCCTACCGAAGCACCGCCTGTAGCCGTGCCCCGGCTGATAGCCACCGATCTGGACGGCACCTTGCTGCGCGACGACAAGACCTTGTCGGCGCGCACGATCGCCGCGCTCACGGCGGCCGAACGGGCGGGCGTGCACGTCCTCTTCGTCACCGGGCGCCCGCCCCGCTGGATGGACGCGGTGGTGTCCCACCTGCCCGGGCACGGGACGGCGATCTGCGCGAACGGTGCCGCGGTGGTCGACCTGAGCGCCGGCGGGCGGCTGATCAAGGTCCACCCGCTCGGCCGGGCGGAGGCGCTCGACGTCGCACACCGGGTACGGGCCGCGGCGCCCGGCACCACGTTCGCGGTGGAGTTCACCACCGGCTTCCACCACGAACCGCTCTACCCGCCGTTCCGACAGGACCCCGGGGCGGTGGTCGCCCCCGTCGAGAAGCTGCTGGACGGGCGGACACCGTGCACGGGCGCCCCGGTGCTGAAGCTCCTGGCCCACCACACCGCGATCGCCCCCGACGCGTTCCTCGCCCTGGCCCGCGAGGCTGCCGGGGACCGGGTGTCCTTCACCCGCTCCAGCCCCTCCGCCCTGCTGGAGGCCGGCGGGGCGGGCGTCTCCAAGGCCCGCACGCTCGCGGAGTACTGCGCGGAGCGCGGGGTGCTCCCCGAGGAGGTCGTCGCCTTCGGGGACATGCCGAACGACGTCGAGATGCTGAACTGGGCCGGTACCTCGTACGCGATGGCCAACGCCCACCCGGCCGCGGTCTCCGCCGCGTCGGGACGGACACTCACCAACGAGGAGGACGGTGTGGCGGTCGTCCTCGAACGCCTCCTCGCCACGCGCTGAAGCCCTGGTCACTGAAGCCTGATCACTGAGGCCCCGATCACCGAAGCCCAGGTCACGGGGGCCAGGTCGTTGAAGCTCAGGTCACCGAGGCCCAGGTCGCTGAAGCCTGGTCACTGGACCCGTACGCCCCGGCCGAGTCCCCCGGGCACCGGGCACCTTCCCCGGGCACCTCCCCCGGGCCCCCTCAGAGCGGGGCCTCCCAGGTCACCGACGTACCGCCGCCGCCCTCCCCGAGTCCCGGGCCGAACCAGCTCGCCCCGCCCAGCGACTCCGCCCGGCGGGCCAGGTTGCGCAGCCCGCTCCGACGGCCGCCCTCCGGGATGCCGACCCCGTCGTCGGAGACGGTCAGCCGGACGGCGTCCCGCCCGTCCGGCAGGGTGGCCGTGGCATCGACGACCACGTCGATCACCGAGGCCTGGGCGTGCCGGAAGGCGTTGGAGAGGGCCTCGCGGAGGGCGGCGATCAGGTTCTTCCCGGTGGACTCGCTCACCAGGGTGTCGATCGCCCCGAGAAAGCGGTGCGCGGGCGTGAAGCCGAGGGGCACAGCCGCCATGTTGAGCTCCCGGAGCACCCGGACGCGCAGTCCGGACGGGGCCTCGGCCGGCTCCTGCTGGAGGGCGAAGATGGCGGTGCGGATCTCCTGGATGGTGGTGTCCAGCTCGTCCACGGCCCGGCCGATGCCCTCCCGTACCTCCGGCAACGCCGACCGGCGCTGGGCGCTCTCCAGCATCATCCCGGTGGCGTACAGCCGCTGGATGACCAGGTCGTGGAGGTCCCGGGCGATCCGGTCCCGGTCCTCGTAGACCGCCAGCCGCTCCCGGTCGCGCTGCGCCTCCGCCATCATCAGGGCGAGCGCGGCCTGCGCGGCGAACTGCGCGGCGAGGGTCCGTTCCGCCTCGCTGAACGGGCGCTGTCCCTGCGCCCGGGGCATGGACAGGGCGCCGAGCATCCGGCCGCCGCTGCGCATCGGCAGCAGCATGTTCGGGCCGTACCGCTCCGACGCGCGGCTGATCAGGCGCGGGTCGGTGGCGGCGTCGTCGATGAAAACGGGCTCCCCGGCCAGCAGCGCGGAGACCACCGGGCTCTCCGGGCCGATGATCACGCCCAGCGAGGTGGACGGGTTGTCGGAGGCGACCGCGACGACCTCCAGCCCGTCGGCCCCGTCCTTTCCGACCGGCAGCAGCACGGCACCGGCGGCCGAGTCGGCGAGCCTGCGGGCCTGTTCGGCGACGACGCTCAGGGCGTCGTCCGCGTCCCCGCCGGCGAGCAGCGCCGTGGTGACCGCGACCGATCCGTCGATCCACCGTTCGCGCCGGCGGGCGGCCTCGTAGAGGCGGGCGTTGCCGATGGCGATGCCCGCCTCGGTGGCGAGTACCCGGACCATGTGCAGGTCGTAGTCGTTGAACGTGCCGCCGTGGTGCTTCTCCGCGAGGTACAGGTTGCCGAAGATCTGCCCCCGGACGCTGATGGGGACGCCCAGGAAGGTGCGCATCGGGGGATGGCCCGGCGGGAATCCGGCGTAGCGCGGATCGGTGGTCAGGTCGGTCAGCACCACCGGAGCGGGGTCGTGGATGAGCGCCCCGAGAAGTCCCCGCTGCCCGCTGGGGGGCCGCCCGATCGTGCGCGCCGCCTCGTCCGGCATGCCGTGGGTGACGAAGTCGAGGAGCCCCTCGGCGGACTCGTCCACGACGCCGATCGCCGCGTACCGGGCATGGGCCAGTTCGGCGGCGGTCTCGCAGATGCGGTCGAGCGTGGAGTGCAGCTCCAGCCCGGTACCGACCGACCGCATGGCCTCCAGCAGCTGCGGCACGCGGGCGGTCAGCTCGGGGGAGAGGCCCCCCAGATCGCTGGCGGCCCGGGCGGCGGCTTCGAGGGCCTCCGGGTCCCACGCGTTCCGGCTCGGCCCGCCCGCCCCGCCCCGGCCCGCCGCGCCCTGGTTCCCCTGCCGCTCTGCCATGCGTCGAGCGTACGGAGGGACCTCGCGCACGGAAAGTCGGGATTGCCCGGTTCTCCAGGTGCGGCAGTCCGGCCCCGGCGCGTCGTCTCAGACGTGGGCCATCCGGGCCGGCCGCGGCGGGCGGACCGCGCGCAGGTCGGCCGCGCGTTCGCGCTCCAGCATCCGGCGCAGCGGTCCGTCGGCTGCGGCGAGCCCGGCGTACGCGCCGCGCTGGACCACCCGGCCGCCGTCCAGCACCACGATCTCGTCCACCGCGTCGAGGCCCGCCAGGCGGTGGGTGATGAGCACGGTGGTACGTCCCCGGGTGACGTCGAGCAGGTCCTCGGTCAGGGCGTCGGCGGTGGCGATGTCGAGGTGCTCGGCGGGCTCGTCGAGGACGAGGACGGGGAAGTCGGCGAGGAGGGCGCGGGCGAGCGCGAGGCGCTGCCGCTGACCGCCGGAGAGCCGGGCGCCGTGTTCGCCCACCAGGGTGTCGAGGCCGTCCGGCAGCGAGTCGGTCCAGTCGAGCAGCCGCGCCCCGGCGAGCGCGTCCCGCAGGTCCTCCTCGGTGGCGTCGGTGCGGGCGAGCCGCAGGTTCTCCCGCACCGAGCTGTCGAAGACGTGCGCGTCCTGGGCGCAGAGCCCGACGTACGTCCGGACCGTGTCGCCGTCGAGCGCCGGGGCGTCCGTGCCCCCGAGCCGGTAGGTGCCGCTCTCCGCGTCCAGGAAGCGGAGCAGGACCTGCGCGAGGGTGGTCTTGCCGGAGCCGGACGGGCCCACGACCGCGATCCGGCGACCCTGCTCCAGGGTCAGGTCGACCGCGTCCAGGGCGGGCCGGTCCGCGCCCGGGTAGCGGGCCGTCAGTCCCCGTACCTCCAGCGGGAACGGGGTGGTGGGGGCCGGGGCGGGCGCGTCGGGTTCGCGTACCGGTACGGGGGCGTCCAGCACCTCGTACACCCGCTCCGCGCTCCGGCGGGCGCGCCGTCGGTACCGCACGGCGAGCGGCATCCCGTTCACCGCCTCGAAGGCGGCGAGCGGGGTGAGCAGGACGACCGCGAGTTCCAGGCCGCCGAGCCGGCCGCTCTGCACGGCGGGCAGCGCCACCAGCGCGGAGGCGACCACGGTCAGCCCGCAGAGGAGCGAGGTGAGGCCGCCGCCCAGGGCCGAGGCGGAGGCGGCGCGGGCGGCGATCCGGGTGAGGACCCCGTCCGCCTCCCGTACCCGCGTGGTACGCGAGGGCAGGGCGCCGGCGACGGTCAGTTCGGCGGTGCCGCCGAGGAGGTCGGTGACCCGGACGGCGAGATCGGCGCGGGCGGGTGCGAGCCGGCGTTCCGCCCGGCGGGCGACCGCACCGCTGACCAGCGGCACGCCCGCTCCGGCGAGGAGCAGGCCGACGGCGAGGACCGCGCCCGCCTCCGGGAGGAGCATCCCGAGGAAACCGGCGGAGGCCGCGCCGACGACCACGGCGGTACCGGCGGGGAGCAGCCAGCGGAGCCAGTAGTCCTGGAGCTCGTCGACGTCGGCCACCAGCCGGGTGAGCAGGTCGCCCCGGCGGGTGGTGCGCAGTCCGGCGGGCGCGATGCGCTCAAGGCCCCGGTAGACGGCGACCCGCAGCTCGGCGAGGAGCTGGAGCACGGTGTCGTGGGAGACGAGGCGTTCGGCGTAGCGGAAGAAGGCGCGGCCGATGCCGAAGGCGCGGGTCGCCGTGACGGCGACCATGAGGTAGAGGACCGGGGGCTGTTCGGAGGCGCGGGATATCAGCCAGCCGGAGACCGCCATCAGCCCCACCGAGGAGCCGAGCGCGAGACTGCCCAGCAGCAGGGCGAGGGCGAGGCGCCCGCGCCGGGCGCCCGCCGCCTCGCGGATCCGCGCGAGCACCTTGCCCGTACCGGCGGCGGTCTCCCGCAGCTCCGCCGGGGCCTCCCCCGCCGGGGCGGTCGGTCGCACGGGGTCCGGAGCGGCCTGTCGGGGCGCCTTCGCCCGCCCGGTCTCCGGTCCGGCCGCGGCCGGCTCCAGCGTCACGACCCGGTCGGCCAACGGCAGCAGCGCGGGGCGGTGGGCGACCAGCAGGACGGTACGGCCCTCGGCCAGCCGCCGCACGGCGTCCACGATGCCCGCCTCCGTCCCGCCGTCCAGGCTCGCGGTCGGCTCGTCGAGCAGCAGCACCGGCCGGTCGGCGAGGAAGGCGCGGGCCAGGGCGAGACGCTGGCGCTGCCCGGCGGAGAGCCCGGCGCCGTCCTCTCCGAGGAGGGTCCGCTCCCCCTCCGGCAGCGCGCTGACGAACCCGTGGGCGCCCGCTTCCCGCAGGGCGGCGGTCACGGCGGCGTCGTCGGCGTCCGGACGGGCCAGCCGCACGTTCTCCGCGACGGTTCCGGCGAAGAGGGCCGGGCGCTGCGGGACCCAGGCGATGCGCTCGCGCCAGCGTTCGGGAGAGAGGGTGGCGAGATCCACGCCCCCGACCCGTACGGTCCCCTCGTCCGGCGCCGTGAACCCGAGGACCACGTCGAGCAGCGTGGACTTGCCGGCCCCGCTCGGGCCGACCAGGGCGACGGTCTCCCCCGGTGCGACCACCAGCGAGGCACCGGCCGGCGAGGGCTCGGTCCGGCCGGGGTGCCGGACGGTCACCCCGGACAGCTCGATACGGAGCGACTCCGGCACGTCCGCCGTACCGACCGCCGGGAGCTCGGTCTCCAGCACCGCGAAGATCTCCTCCGCGGCCGACAGCCCTTCCGCCGCCGCGTGGAACTGCGCGCCGACCTGGCGGATCGGCAGATACGCCTCGGGGGCGAGAATCAGCACCAGCAGGCCGATGTACAGGTCGAGTTCGCCGTGGACCAGCCGCATGCCGATGGTGACGGCCACCAGGGCCACCGAGAGGGTCGCCAGCAGCTCCAGCGCGAAGGAGGAGAGGAACGCGATCCGCAGGGTCCGTACGGTCGCCAGCCGGTACTCCGAGGTGATCCTGCGGATCGACTCGGCCTGGGCCTTGGCCCGGCCGAAGACCTTGAGCGTGGGCAGCCCGGCGACCACGTCCAGGAAGTGGCCGGAGAGCCGCGAGAGCAGCCTCCACTGCCGGTCCATCCGGGACTGGGTGGCCCAGCCGATCAGCATCATGAAGGCGGGGATGAGCGGCAGTGTGACCACGATGATCGCGGCCGACACCCAGTCCTCGGTGACGATGCGCGCGAGGACGGCGACGGGCACCACCACCGCGAGGCCGAGCTGCGGGAGATAGCGCGAGAAGTAGTCGTCGAGCGCGTCGACGCCCCGGGTGGCGAGGGCGACGAGCGATCCGGTGCGCTGCCCGTCCAGCCACGCGGGGCCGAGCTGCGCGGCCCGCTCCAGGAGCCGGCCGCGCAGCTCGGACTTGACCGCCGCACTCGCCCGGTACGCCGCGAGCTCGGTGAGCCAGGCGACCAGCGCCCGGCCCGCCGCGACGGCGGCCAGCAGGATCAGGGGCGTCCGGAGACCGGAGACGCTCAGCCCGTCCTCGAACCCGCCGACCACGATCTCGGCCACCAGCATCGCCTGGGCGATGACCAGCACCGCACCCACGGCGCCCAGGGCCACCACGGCGACGAGGAAGAAGCGGGTGGCGCGGGCGTACCGGAAGAGACGCGGATCGATCGGTTTCACGTGAAACATCCCCTGTGATCGGACACGGCGCGAGCGCTCAGTGCGCGTCGGCGATGTGCTGGGTGCCTATGCGCTTGCGGAACACCCAGTACGTCCAGCTCTGGTAGAGCAGGACCAGGGGCGTGGCGATCCCGGCGCACCAGGTCATGATCGTGAGCGTGTAGGGCGTGGACGAGGCGTTGGTGACGGTGAGGCTCCACGCGCTGTTCAGCGAGGACGGCATGACGTCCGGGAAGAGCGCCAGGAAGAGCATCGCCACGGTGGCGGTGATGGTGAGGCCCGAGAGCGCGAACGACCAGCCCTCACGCCCCGCCGCGATGGCCGCGATCGCGCCGGCCAGGGCCAGGACGGCGACGACCGTCGCGAGCAGCGACCAGCCGTCTCCGGTGTGCGCCTGCGTCCAGATCAGGAAGCCCAGTGCCAGGACCGCGGTGAGGAACCCCAGCCGCAGGGCGAACGCCCTGGCCCGTACGCGGATCTCCCCGACCGTCTTCAGCGCCGCGAACACCGCGCCGTGGAAGGTGAAGAGGGTGAGGGTCACCGCCCCGCCGAGCAGCGCGAACGGGTTGAGGAGGTCCCAGAACCCGCCCACGTACTCCATGTGCGCGTCGATCTTGACGCCACGCACGATGTTGCCGAAGGCCACGCCCCAGAGGACGGCGGGGATCAGCGAGGTCCAGAAGATCGCGTGTTCCCAGTTGGTCTGCCAGCGCTCCTCCGGTCGCTTCGCCCGGTACTCGAAGGCGACGCCCCGCAGGATCAGGCAGAGCAGGATCACCAGCAGTGGCAGGTAGAAGCCGGAGAAGAGGGTGGCGTACCAGTCGGGGAAGGCCGCGAAGGTGGCGCCTCCGGCGCTGAGCAGCCAGACCTCGTTGCCGTCCCAGACGGGCCCGATCGTGTTGATCAGGACCCGCCGCTCCTTGCGGTCGCGGGCCAGCGCCTTGGTCAGGACCCCGATGCCGAAGTCGAAGCCCTCCAGGAAGAAGTAGCCGGTCCAGAGGACGGCGATGAGGACGAACCAGACGTCGTGGAGTTCCATCGTTCCGCTCCTTCCTCTCAGTACGAGAAGGCCATCGGCCGGTCGGCGTCGGCGGAGTCGTGACCGCCGATCGTGGCGGGCGGGTTGAGGTCGTCGTCGCTGAGCTCCGGAGGGCCGGCCTTGATGTACTTCACGAGCAGCTTGACCTCGACCACCGCGAGGATCGCGTAGATCAGGGTGAAGGCGATCAGGGAGGCGATGACCTCACCCTGCGCGACCCCGGGGGAGACGGCGTCCTTGGTCTTGAGGACCCCGAAGACGACCCAGGGCTGCCGCCCGGTCTCGGTGAAGATCCAGCCCCAGGAGTTGGCGATCAGCGGGAAGAGCAGGGTCCAGAGCGCGACCATCCAGTACAGCTTGGTGAGCTTCGGGCTGAGGGCCTTGTTCTTGAAGAGGACCAGATGCGGCACCTCGTCCTCGCCGGTCCGCATCCCCGGAGGCAGCATGAACTTCTTCCGGGTCAGCCAGAGTCCGAGGATGCCGAGACCGAAGGAGGCCATCCCGAAGCCGATCATCCAGCGGAAGCCCCAGAAGGCGACCGGGATGTTGGGCCGGTAGTCCCCGGGCCCGTACTTCTCCTGCATCTGCTGGTTCAGCTCGTTGATGCCCGGGATGTACGACGTGAAGGTGTCGTCGGCCAGGAAGGAGAGCACCCCGGGGACCGAGATCTCCACGTCGTTGCGGCCCTCGGAGACGTCGCCCACCGCGAAGATCGAGAACGGCGCGCCTTGCTGCCCCTCCCAGAGCGCCTCGGCGGCCGCCATCTTCATCGGCTGCTGCTTGAACATCACCTTGCCGAGCACGTCGCCGCTGACGGAGGTCAGCAGGCCCGCGACGACCACGGTGACGAGCCCCAGCCGCAGCGAGGTCCGCATGACCGGGATGTGCTTCTTCCGCGCCAGGTGGAAGGCGGCGATCCCGACCATGAAGGCACCGCCGACGAGGAAGGCGGCCGTGATGGTGTGGAAGAACTGGGCGAGCGCGGTGTTCTGCGTCAGCACCTGCCAGAAGTCGGTGAGCTCGGCGCGACCGCGCTTCTCGTTCATGCGGTAGCCGACCGGGTGCTGCATCCAGGAGTTGGCCGCCAGGATGAAGTACGCGGAGAGGATCGTGCCGAGCGAGACCATCCAGATGCAGGCCAGGTGGATCTTCCGGGGCAGCTTGTCCCAGCCGAAGATCCAGAGCCCGATGAAGGTGGACTCGAAGAAGAAGGCGATCAGCGCCTCGAAGGCGAGCGGTGCACCGAAGACGTCACCGACGAACCGCGAGTAGTCGGACCAGTTCATGCCGAACTGGAACTCCTGGACGATGCCGGTGACGACACCCATCGCGATGTTGATCAGGAAGAGCTTGCCCCAGAACTTGGTGGCCTTGAGGTACTTCTCCTTGTTGGTCCGGACCCATGCCGTCTGCAGCCCCGCCGTCAGCGCGGCGAGGGAGATCGTCATGGGGACGAAGAGGAAGTGGTAGACGGTCGTAATGCCGAACTGCCAGCGCGCCATCGTCTCGGGCGCCAGAGCAAGTTCCACGTCGTCGTCTCCTTACGTCGCCGTAGTGACAGCCGCGGTTCGCCCGTTTGATCCCTCCCATTACGGGATCAAGCGGGTGCGCTTGTGAACGCGTTCACATTCACAAGCAAGAGTATGGCGCACGTGCTTCCGGATCTTCGAACGGGGGGGGGTCCCCTGAGAGCGACGGCCCCGAGGAACGGCGGCCGAGGGACCCGTCACTCTGAAGCTGCCCGCCCGGCGCCGGGCGGAACCGGCGCACCGGCGCTTTCCGGACAAGGGCCGGCAGCGGGGCGGGAGCGGCGGGATCCCGTTCACGCCCCGCCCCGCGAACGCCCCCCCCCACTCCCCCGTACACGCGTGGCCCCCGCCCTCGCGGAGTTCCGGAGGACAGGGGCCACGGGTACGGGAGGCCGCTTACGGAGCGCGCGGCGCACGGGTACCCGAGGCCGCGCAACGACGTGCGCCGTGCGGGCCACGCGAGCCACCCGGCGCGAGCCGCGCTACAGCTGCTCGCGGAACGCCTCGGCCGCCTTCAGGAAGAGGTCGTTGGCCTCGTCCTCGCCGATCGTGACCCGTACGCCCTCACCGGCGAACGGCCGCACGACCACACCCGCCCGCTCGCAGAAGGCGGCGAAGTCAGCCGTACGTTCTCCGAGCCGCAGCCAGACGAAGTTGGCCTGGCTCTCCGGCACCGTCCAGCCCTGCGCGAGCAGCCCGGCGTGCACCCGGTTCCGCTCGGCCACCAGCGAGCCCACCCGCCCCAGCAGTTCGTCCTCGGCCCGCAGCGAGGCGATCGCCGCGTCCTGGGCGATCCGGCTCACACCGAAGGGCACGGCCGTCTTGCGCAGGGCCGCCGCCACCGGTTCGTGCGCCACCGCGAACCCGACCCGCAGTCCGGCCAGCCCGTACGCCTTCGAGAAGGTGCGCAGCACCGCGACGTTGGGCCGGTCGCGGTAGATCTCCAGTCCGTCCGGGACGTCGGCGTCACGGACGAACTCCTTGTACGCCTCGTCGAGTACCACCAGCACGTCGGAGGGCACCCGGTCGAGGAACCGCTCCAGCTCGGCCCGGCGCACCACCGTCCCGGTCGGGTTGTTGGGGTTGCAGACGAAGATCAGCCGCGTCCGGTCCGTGACGGCGTCCGCCATCGCGTCCAGGTCGTGCACGTCCCCGTCGGTCAGCGGCACCTTCACCGAGGTCGCCCCGCTGATCTGCGTGATGATCGGGTACGCCTCGAAGGAGCGCCAGGCGTAGATCACCTCGTCGCCGGGGCCGGACGTGGCCTGAAGCAACTGTTGCGCCACGCCCACCGATCCGGTGCCGGTGGCGAGGTGCTCCAGGGGCACGCCGAACCGGTCGGCCAGCTCGTCCATCAGGCCCGCGCAGGACATGTCCGGGTAGCGGTTGAGCTCCGAGGCGGCCGCCAGCGCGGATTCCAGCACCCCGGGCAGCGGCGGATAGGGGTTCTCGTTGGAGGACAGCTTGAAGGCGACCGGCCCGTCCTGGGAGGCCGCCCTGCCCGGCACATAGGCGGGGACGCCATCCAGCTCGGGGCGCAGCTTGGGGCTCTTCTCGCTCACCACAGGTCCTCCTCGACCATCGACGCACAGAACGACGCACAGATGCGTCACACCTTATGAGGGGCCGCCCGGAGCGACCCGCGCGCGGGCCCCTCCGAGGAGCTCGTCCACGGCACCCGGCGGTGGACCGTCCGCGAGGCCCGCCAACGGTCCTCTCGACGCGCCACTTCCCGTGCGCCTCATGCACCTCTCCACATGCCTTCCCACCAGGGGGCGCACGCGCGTTTCGTTGCACGCCGGTGGCTCGCGCCGTAGCGCGCGTCCCTCGAAGTGGTGAGTTGAGGGCTCCTCCCGCCACCCTTCCGTCAGCAGGCTCAGCCCGATGGATACATGACACATCCGGCAGGTAGCCGCCAACTCCCTTGTTTTGCAAGGCAATCATTCCCCAATGACCTTGCAGAAACGTGTCTGTCAACAGTTGCATATGCGCCCGGCCCTCGTGGGCTCCTGAGCCCTACTATCGGCTCGCCATGACAGCAGCAGGGAAGCACCAGGTGAGCCGGACGGAGACCCCCCGGCGCAGCGGCCGGCCAGGACGCGCGGGTATCCGCGACGTGGCCGCCGCCGCGGGGGTCTCGATCACGACCGTCTCCGACGCGCTCAACGGCAAGGGCAGGCTCCCGGACGCCACCCGCCGCCATGTCCGCGAGGTCGCAGAGCGCCTGGGCTACCGCCCCTCGGCCGCGGCCCGCACGCTCCGCACGGGCAAGTCGGGCCTGATCGGCCTGACCGTGACCACGTACGGGGATGAACCTTTCACCTTCACCGAGTTCGCGTACTTCGCGGAGATGGCGAGGGCCGCGACCTCGGCCGCGCTCGCCCGGGGGTACGCCCTCGTGATCCTGCCCGCCACCTCGCGCCACGACGTGTGGTCCAACGTGGCCCTGGACGGCACCGTGGTGATCGACCCCTCCGACCAGGACCCGGTGGTCACCGAACTCGTCCGCCAGGGCCTGCCGGTGGTCTCCGACGGACGGCCCGCCGGATCACTGCCGGTCACCGCCTGGGTCGACAACGACCACCGCGCGGCCGTGCTCGACCTCCTCGACCATCTCGCAGCGGCCGGCGCCCGCCGGATCGGGCTGCTCACCGGCACCACGACCGACACGTACACCCGGCTCTCCACCACCGCCTACCTGCACTGGTGCGAGCGCGTGGGCCAGGATCCGGTGTACGAGTCCTATCCGGCCCACGACCCGTGCGCCGGGGCGGTCGCCGCCGACCGGCTGCTCGCCCGCCCGGACCGGCCGGACGCCGTCTACGGCCTCTTCGACCCCAACGGCACCGACCTGCTCGCGGCGGCCCGCCGGTACGGCCTGCGCGTCCCCGACGACCTGCTGCTGGTCTGCTGCAGCGAGTCCACGGTCTACGCCACCACCGAGCCGCCCATCACCACGCTCTCGCTGAAACCGCGCCGTATCGGCACCGCGGTGGTGCAGCTCCTCATCGACGCGATCGAGGGCGTCGAACACGACGGTCCCGTCGAGCAGGTGATACCGACCGAGCTCATCGTCCGGACCTCCTCGCAGCGCCGGCCGCCCCGCACGACGGTCAGCGCGCCACGCTCTCCGAGCAGGGACTGAACGGATTAATCCGGACCAATGGACAGGTGAACGGCGCACCCGCCCGGATTCACCGCCCCTGGTGCGTCACACGGGGCGATCCGCGTTCCTATGATGGGCGCACGACACCGCGGACCACCTCTACCAGGCAGGGCCCGTCAGGTGTACGGCGGCGCGACGGTGGTGGAGGGGTCGATGACTCAGGGGGCCGGTCAGGAACCCGTGGTGCGTACGGCGACGTTGCGCGACTTCCGCGTACCGCCGTACGCGCGAACGCCCATGCCCGGGGGGGAGCCGCATCCGGAGGGTGCGCTTCCGCCTCCCGGCGACGTACACCCCGGCCAGGCGCACCCCGGCAACGTGCTGCCTGACGGCGGCGTGCACCCCGGCAACGTGCTGCCGGACGACGGCGTGCCGGAGGGCTACACGCCGACCGAGCGCGACCTGCCCGTGATCACCCCGGCCGGGGTGCCCGTCGTGGGCGCCGTACCGGACACCGGCCCGGGCGGGGCGGACGGGCTCGGCCCGCTCTACGTCGTCGGCGACGTGCACGGCTACCTCGACGAACTGAAGGCCGCCCTCGCCGACCAGGGCCTCATCGACGTCAACGGCAACTGGTCGGCGGGCAACGCCCGGCTCTGGTTCCTCGGCGACTTCACGGACCGGGGCCCCGACGGCATCGGGGTCATCGATCTGGTCATGCAGCTCTCGGCCGAGGCCGCCGCCGCGGGCGGCTACTGCAAGGCGCTGATGGGCAACCACGAGCTGCTGCTCATCGGCGCGAAGCGGTTCGCGGACACCCCGGTGAACTCCGGGGCGGGCACCGCCACCTTCCAGGCCGCCTGGCTGCTCAACGGCGGCCAGAAGCAGGACATGGAGCGGCTGCGCGACGTCCACCTGCAGTGGATGTCCCGGCTGGACGCGGTCGTGGAGGAGGACGGGCATCTGCTGATGCACTCCGACACGACGGCCTACCTCGACTACGGGGCGACCATCGAGGACGTCAACGACACGGTCCACGCCATCCTCACCCGTAACGACGCGGACGAGTGCTGGGACCTGTTCCGCAAGCTCACCAAGCGGTTCGCGTTCCGGGACGACGGCGGCGCGCAGGCCGTACGCGAGCTGATGGCCGCGTACGGCGGCCGGCGGGTCGTCCACGGCCACAGCCCCATTCCGTACCTGCTGGGCGAGGTCGGGTCGGAGGACGGCGAGAACAACGCGGGTCCGGTGGTGCACGGACCGCATGTCTACGCGGACGGGCTGGCCATCGCCATGGACGGCGGCGTGACCATGGCCGGAAAGCTACTGGTCGCCCAACTCCCCCTGCATGACTGACGGTCCACCGGGTAGGGCTCCGTCGACCTGATCGTTCGCGGTCGGCGGGCCTTTTTCCGGAAACAACCTGTCACCCCTCGCCCTGGGCGCTCTACCATCGGCGTATCAGTAGCAGGCTCTCCTCCGTTTCGTCCGGAATGCCCCGTCATGTGCGGGTGGTCGGGCGCCACGGAGCATCGGGGGATGCAGATGACAAGCGCTCCGCACCTGCTGGCCGAAGACGGGCCCGAGTACGAGCGGATCCTCGGCGACGCGCTGCGCCACGCGCACGAGCGGCCGGATCTGGACGGAGTCGGCGAGCGGCTCAACCGGGAGCAGTTGCGGACCATGGCGCTGAGCGCCACCGCGCTGATCACCGCGGCCGCCGCCACCGAGTACGAGCACTACGTGAAGGCCCGGGGGGAGCTCCGCGTCCCCACCGGCGACGCCGACCAGGACCCCGACGAGGTGCGCGTCCCGCCGGGAGCGACCGGCGAGAGCGTGGGGGTCGGCGCGGTCGTCACCGTGCTCGCTCCGCTCCTCGCCGGCTCCGCGGCGGTGATCTTCCTGGTGGTCGGCTATCTCCTCCAGGCGGTGAGCTCATCACTGGCCATCGCCGGCCCGATGGTCACCGCGGGCTGGCTCTTCGCGGCGCTCACCACGCTGGCGATCCTCGTCGCCGCCGTCGGCCTGCTGGTCACGGCGGTGCGCAACGGCACCGACGATCCGGACGCCGGCCCGGAGGAGGACGAGGACGTACCGGAGGAGGTCTCCCGGGCCAGGGAGGCCTGGCGCCACGCCCTGCTGGAACGCGGCATACTCCCGTTCCTCCGCGACGCGCTGGACGACCCGACCGCCGCGCCGGCCGCCCGCACCCCCCGGCCGTCACCGAACCGCATCCCCAAGATCGGGTACAGCAGCCCGGACTTCTCGACCCCCCAGGACGGATCGCGCCAGAGCCCCCGGCCGTCCTTCACCAGCCCCGACTTCAGCAGCCCCGATTTCAGCAGCCCGGACTTCGACGGTCCGGGCTTCGAGGGTCCGGGCTTCGAGGGTCCGGGCTTCGGCGGTCCGGACCGGGACGGCTCCGCATCCTGAGGCCGGCCCCCGGCACCCGCGCCTCTGCCGCCCCGGGCGGCACCGGCCCCGTGAGGGCCGACGCCGCCCGCCCGCCGTGGTCCGCTCAGTCGGCCAGCGGCAGGTAGACCCGCCCGCCTGAGGCCGCGAACTCCTTCGACTTCGCCAGCATCCCCGCCTCGATCTCCTCCTCGGAGGCGGTCGGCGCCAGATCCGGCGCGAACTGCTCGGTGATGCTCCGGCTGATCTTCATCGAGCAGAACTTCGGCCCGCACATCGAGCAGAAGTGCGCCGTCTTGGCCGGTTCCGCGGGCAGCGTCTCGTCGTGGAACGCGCGGGCCGTGTCCGGGTCGAGTGCCAGGTTGAACTGGTCCTCCCAGCGGAACTCGAACCGGGCGTCCGACAGCGCGTCGTCCCACTCCTGCGCGCCCGGGTGCCCCTTGGCCAGGTCTGCGGCGTGGGCCGCGATCTTGTAGGTGATGACCCCGGTCTTCACGTCGTCCCGGTCGGGCAGCCCCAGGTGCTCCTTGGGCGTCACGTAGCAGAGCATCGCCGTGCCCCACCAGGCGATCATCGCCGCGCCGATCCCGGAAGTGATGTGGTCGTACGCCGGCGCGACGTCGGTGGTCAGCGGGCCGAGGGTGTAGAACGGCGCCTCCTCGCAGATCTCCTGCTGGAGGTCGATGTTCTCCTTGATCTTGTGCATCGGGACGTGCCCCGGGCCCTCGATCATCGTCTGCACGCCGTACCGCTTGGCGATCGTGTTGAGCTCCCCGAGGGTGCGCAGTTCGGCGAACTGCGCCTCGTCGTTGGCGTCGGCGATGGAACCGGGTCGCAGTCCGTCCCCGAGCGAGTACGTCACGTCGTACGTCGCCAGGAGTTCGCAGAGCTCCTCGAAGTTCTCGTAGAGGAACGACTCCTTGTGGTGCGCGAGGCACCAGGCCGCCATGATCGAGCCGCCCCGGGAGACGATGCCGGTCTTGCGGCGTGCCGTGAGCGGGACGTACGGCAGGCGCACGCCGGCGTGCACCGTCATGTAGTCCACGCCCTGCTCGGCCTGCTCGATGACGGTGTCCTTGTAGATCTCCCAGGTCAGCTCCTCCGCCCGGCCGTCGACCTTCTCGAGGGCCTGGTAGAGCGGGACGGTACCGATGGGCACGGGGGAGTTGCGGAGCACCCACTCACGGGTGGTGTGGATGTTGCGACCGGTGGACAGGTCCATGACCGTGTCGGCGCCCCACCGCGTCGCCCAGGTCATCTTGTCCACCTCCTCCTCGATGGAGGAGGTGACGGCCGAGTTGCCGATGTTGGCGTTCACCTTCACCAGGAACCGCTTGCCGATGATCATCGGCTCGATCTCCGGGTGGTTCACATTGGCCGGCAGCACCGCCCGGCCGGCGGCGATCTCCTCCCGTACGACCTCGGGGCCGACGTTCTCGCGGATCGCGACGTACTCCATCTCCGGGGTGATCTCCCCCCGGCGGGCGTACGCGAGCTGGGTGACGGGTCGTCCGTCGCGGCTGCGCCGGGGGGCGCGGGCGCCGCCGGGGAAGAGCGCGTCGAGGTTGCGCAGTCCGTCGCGCGAGGCGGGCGAGCGGCCGTCGTCCTCCGGACGGACCGGGCGCCCCTCGTACTCCTCGGTGTCCCCCCGGCCCTCGATCCAGTCGCCGCGCACGGAGGCCAGGCCGCGGCGGACGTCGGTGGTGACGGCGGGATCGGTGTACGGGCCGGACGTGTCGTAGAGCGTCACGTCCTTGCCGTTGGTCAGGTGCACCTGACGGACCGGCACCCGGACGCCGGGGCGCGAGCCCTCGACGTAACCCTTGTGCCAGCCGATGGACGTGCCCGCCCCGACGCTCTCGTGCGTCGTGGAGGCAGGCGTGCGTGTGTCCGATGTGGTCATGAGACCTACTCCCTACGCCGGCATTACCCGGTAACAGGTTCAGCGGTCGGCGCAGCGTGTCCCGTGAGGATTCACGAGGTCAGCGCCCTCTCAGCCCGGTGCTCCGAGCTCCCGCGTGTGCAAAGGTGCCACCACGCTAGCGTCCGCCCGGCCGTGCTGACCAGGGGGCCTCCCCCGTTCTTGCGATGATCGCCCGGTGACCTCCTCCCAGGACCATCCCGAACCTCAGGACCCCTCACACGGCCATACGCACAGCCATGGCCCCGCGGCACCCGTCTCGACCCATCTGCGCAAGGTCATCGCATGCGTGCTGATCCCCTTCGCCGCGGCGGTGGTCGTCGGCCTGGCGGTGCTCTGGCCCGGCGGCACCCCCGCGCACGAGCGCACCGGTGTGGGCTTCGACCGGCAGACCGAGCAGGGAGAGGTGGTGAAGGTGGAGCGGGTGAACTGCGCGGACGTCAACGCCGCCCAAGTACCCGCCACGGGTGGTACGTCGACGGGCTCCGGGCCGGGTGCGGCGACCGAGGACGACGGCGACTGCAAGAAGGCCACCATCGAGGTGACCAGCGGCAAGGACAAGGGTCGCACCTTCGCCGAGATCATCCAGCCGGAGGCATCACGCCGGCTGAGTGAGGGTCAGGGGGTGGTCCTCGCGTACGCGCCGGACGCCCCGCACGACCTGCAGTACTCGGTCACCGACGTGGACCGGAAGCTGCCGATGGCGCTGCTGGCCGGAATCTTCGCCGTCGCCGTCGTGGTGGTGGGGCGGCTGCGCGGGGTGATGGCGCTCGTGGCGCTCGCCGTCTCCTTCGCCGTGCTGACCCTGTTCATCCTCCCGGCGATCCTGCAGGGGTCCAACCCTCTGCTGGTGGCGGTGGTCGGGGCGAGTGCGATCATGCTCATCGCGCTGTACACCTGCCACGGAGTGACCGCGCGGACCTCGGTGGCGGTGATCGGCACGCTGATCTCGCTGGTGCTGATCGGGCTGCTGGGCTCGGTCTTCATCGACTGGGCGGGGCTGACCGGCAACACCGACGACAACACCGGCCTGATCCACGGCCTCTACCCGGACATCGACATGAGCGGTCTGCTCCTGGCCGGTGTCATCATCGGTTCGCTCGGGGTCCTGGACGACGTGACGGTCACCCAGACGTCGTCCGTGTGGGAGCTGCACCAGGCCAACCCGGCCATGGGGGCGCGCGGGCTCTACCGAGCGGGCATCAGGATCGGACGCGACCACATCGCCTCGGTGGTCAACACCCTGGTGCTCGCGTACGCGGGCGCGGCGCTGCCCCTGCTGCTGCTGTTCTCCATCGCGCAGAGCAGTGTGGGCACGGTCGCCAACAGCGAGCTGGTGGCCGAGGAGATCGTCCGTACACTCGTCGGCTCGATCGGACTGGTCGCCTCGGTGCCCGTCACGACGGCGCTCGCCGCTCTGGTGGTGTCCGCGGACCGCACAGGGCTCGGCGCGGAAGCCGGAGCTCCTGCACCCGTACGGACCGGGAGGGGCCGCCGCCGCAAGAAGTGAGCGCGGGAGGGCGCCTGAGGCCCCAAAAGGCAGCGGGCTGACAGCTGTCAGCCCGCGTTCTGCTCCTCGGCGAGGATCCTTCCGAGCGCTTCTTCGAGGTTGCCGTCGAAGTCACCCTGCGTGTGCTCCTGCCCCAGTGGCACCAGCTTGTCCGTCCGGTCGAGAAACGCCACGAGTGGCGCCGTGCCGGCCCGGAACAGTGCCCGGTCCGCCCCGACCTGGAGCCGGATGTGCACGTCGCAGAGCCCCTCGGGCTCGGTGGGACCGATATGCACATCACCGTCGCCGCTGGGGCTGTTGAGGCCGTCGAGCAGGAGCTCGCGGCCAAAAGCCCAGGTGACCGGGGCATCACCCGGCAGGTGGAAGGTCATACGGATCGCGTACGGATCACTCACCTCGTAACGGAGCTCCACCGGAATACGGAACGAGAGCTCCTCCGAGACGAGGAAACTCATCATGACCTCTGCTTGAACCGACTCGCGCATCGTTCAACCCCGCAGTAGATGAATCTGGCCAGGAATGATCCCCCATGGCCCTATTGACGCCATCGTGGTGCACGCGATAGCAGATCACAAGGAGTGATTTTTCAGATACTGATAGAGAACACGAACGAACGCAAGAGCCGAGCCACTTCACCACGTAGTTGTTCGACTGCGGGGAGCAACTGGTCCTGGCGGTCCAGGGGTAGAGAAATGGCCATCGCGGCGACGGCCGAACCTGCGGTGATGGGGATGGCGGCGCAGACCGTTCCGAGTGCGTACTCCTGTCGCTCAATGACAGGTTTCATACGCTCCATCGAACGCAATCGCTCAAGTAGGACCGGGCGATCTCGCACTGAGTAACGGGTCAGTGGACGCACCGGATGGCGGAGCAGATGGTCCTCCCGCGCCTTCTCGTCGAGCTGTCCGAGCAGACACTGCCCCAGCGCGTGGGCGTGCCCGGTCTCGCCGAAGGGGGCCCACTCGTCCACGGCGGGTGTCTCGGCGGAGTCCGCCACGGCGACCAGCTCGATCTCGCCCTCGCGGTAGACGGCGCAGTACACCGGGGCACCCAGCTCGTCGCACCAGCGCGCGAGGGAGTCGTTGAGCCGGCCGCGCCTGCTCTCCTCGGCCGCACGGCCGGACATCCGCTCGGCGGCGGCGCCGAGGACGAAGACACCGTTCTCCCGCCGGAGGTAGCCCTCATGGGCCAGGGTGCGCAGCAGGTGATAGGTCGTCGGCAGCGGCAGCCCCGCTTCCCGCGCGAGCTGCTTGGCGGGAGCGCCGTCCTGATGGGCGCCCACCGCCTCCAGCAGTCTCAGGGCCCGCTGGACCGAACCGATCAACGTCGGGACAGTGGTGGTCGATGCCGTGGTCACGGTCACCCCCAGGCATGGTGACGGGCGGTCAGCCCTCCCGTGGAGGCCGCCCCCACGGGCGTGCCGCGAGCCCGGGCACACACTCGACTGTCGCGGAACCATTGGTCAGGATGGTGACGGACAGTTACTTTCCCGGGCGGCGGCAGCGAACCGTCACTGTAGCCGCAGGGGCCATTCGTGGGGCGGTTTCGGACCTCGCTTAGCTCTGCCGGGCTAATCCGCGCCACTCTCCGTGATCAACACGCCATGATCAACGCGCTGTGATCATCGCTGCGGTGCAGCCTCCTCGGCGGGCGATGGGCCGGGAGGTGCCGGCACCCGGTCCGCCGGTCCGCCGGATCGCCGGATCGCCGGATCGCGCCTACCAGTCGCGCCGGGAGTCCGAAGAGGACGAGAGGAACTTCCGTACGACGAAGATCAGACCGCCGACGAGGATGACGAACAGCAGCAGCTTGAAGAGCAGGGTGACCACGAAGGTCACCACGCTGGCGATCAGACCGCCGAACACGGCGATCGCGATCACCGGCACCGCGATCCACTTCACCCACCAGGGCATACCCGCGAATATCTCCCGGACCGCCATCGTCCGTACCTCGTCTCTCGTGTCCCAGTCCCGCCGGACCGGGGGTTCCCGGTCCGGCCCCCGGCCTCCCGGTTACCGACACCGATGCTAGAGCGGCGAGGGGGGCGACGGACGGTCCGCATCCCCCGGACTCCCCTGATCGATCCCCTAGGGCCTTCCGTCCGGATCACCGGCAGGACCCGGGGGGGGGCGACCGCTGACCGGGGCACGGCTCGGGGCTCGGGACTCAGGCCTCCGGCGGGGAGAAGACGACCATGACGCGCAGGTCCTCGGTGATGTGGTGGAACTTGTGGGCCACACCGGCCGGCACGTAGACGACGCTTCCCCGGCCCACCTGGGTCGTCTCCATGCCGACCGTGATCGACGCACGCCCGCTGACGACGAGGTAGACCTCGTCCTGACCGTGCGGGCTCTGCGGGTCGAGAGCCCCGGCGTCCAGCGCGTACAGCCCCACCGACATGTTCCGCTCGCGGATGAACTGCAGGTAGGCGCCGTCGTTGGCGGCTCGTTCCGCTTCCAGCTCGTCGAGCCTGAATGCCTTCATAACGGTGCGCCCCTCGTCGTCGTCCGGGGTTCCCGTACGGACGGTGTACCCCGTGCTCGGTGTCTGCCACGATCAGACACATGAAGAATTTCGTAGTCAAGACGACCGCCAACGCGGCCGCTCTGGCCGTGGCCATCTGGCTGCTCCAGGACATCACGCTGACCGGTACGGGCACCGGCCGGAAGGTCCTCACCCTCGTCCTGGTCGCGCTCCTCTTCGGCCTGGTCAACTTCCTCGTCAAGCCGGTCGTCAAGCTCCTCACGCTGCCGCTCTTCATCCTCACCCTGGGTCTGATCACCCTGGTCGTCAACGCCCTCATGCTGAAACTGACTTCGTCGCTGGCCGGAGCTGCCGACCTGAGCTTCCACGTGGACGGCTTCTGGACTGCCGTACTGGGCGGCCTGATCGTCTCCGTCGTCTCCTGGGCCCTGCACGTCGTCCTCCCCGACGAGGACTGAGACACACCGACGGACTTCGCTCCCGGGCTGAGAAAGTGCGTACAAGCACCGGCGACGGCCCGGGAAGGAAGCAAAGGAGCGCAGCATGAGCAGCATCGGTGACGGAACGCGGGCGGTACGGGCGGGTCTCCCCGAACCGCAGCAGTACGAGCCCACCCTTCCGGGACCGGTCTTCGCCGCGCACTTCCACCTCTCGGGAGAGCCGGTCGGGCCGTACACCTACGGCCGGGAGACCAACCCGACGTGGACGCACCTGGAGAAGGCCATAGGTGAGCTGGAGGCGCCGGGGGAGGAGGTCGTGACGACCGTCTTCGCCTCCGGCATGGCCGCGATCTCGGCCGTCCTGTTCTCCCAGACCCGTGCCGGCGACGTCGTCGTCCTGCCGAACGACGGCTATCAGGCGCTGCCGCTCGTACGGGAGCAGCTGGAGGCGTACGGCGTGGAGGTCCGCACCGCGCCCACCGGCGGCGACGCCCAGCTGGCCGCCCTCGAAGGCGCCAAGCTGCTCTGGATCGAAACCCCGTCCAACCCGGGCCTCGACGTCTGCGACGTCCGCAAGCTGGTCGAGGCGGCCCACGCGGGCGGCACCCTGGTGGCCGTCGACAACACCCTCGCCACCCCGATCGGCCAGCGGCCCCTGGAGCTGGGCGCCGACTTCGCGGTGGCCAGCGACACCAAGGGCATGACCGGCCACGGTGACATCCTGCTCGGCCACGTGACCTGCCGGGACGCCGGCCTCGCCGCGGGTGTTCGCCGCTGGCGCAAGGTGGTCGGCGCGATCCCCGGCCCCATGGAGGCCTGGCTCGCGCACCGCTCGCTCGCCACGCTCCAGCTGCGCATCGAGCGCCAGTGCGCCACCGCGCTGACCCTGGCCGAGGCGCTCACCAAGCGGTCCGAAGTGACCGGGCTGCGCTACCCGGGGCTCCCCTCCGACCCCTCGTACCCCGTCGCCGTGCGGCAGATGCGGCGCTTCGGCTCCGTGGTCTCGTTCGAGCTGGCCGACCGGGAGACCGCCGAGCGCTTCCTGGAGGCACTGCGGCTGGTCGACGACGCCACGAGCTTCGGCGGTCTGCGGTCCACCGCGGAGCGGCGCGGGCGCTGGGGCGGCGACGCGGTGTCCGAGGGCTTCGTCCGCTTCTCGGTCGGCGCCGAGGACCCGGAGGACCTGCTCGCCGACGTGGCGCAGGCCTTGGACGCGGCCACCCGCTGACCGGCTGGTCGTACGGGCCGAGCCGTCACGCCGACGGCGGGACGCGGCGGCCGGTCCGGGCTCCGGGAGCGCGCGGAGGGAGGCCTTCGTACGCACCGGAGCCTTTCGATCTCCGGGAGCGCGCGGGCGCGATGGCTCCCGGGACCGTGCGGGCGTCCGGGCGTCGGGCGGATGCTGCCGCCCGACCTCCGGGCAACGGGCCGCCGGGAGTTTCAGAAGGGTGCCGGCGGGCCACTCTCTTGCCATGACCGAACGCCCTGTGGTCAAGCGCACCGCACGCGCCGTCCTGCTCGACGGCGACCAGCTCGTCCTGATCAAGCGGACCAAGCCGGGGGTGGACCCCTACTGGGTGACGCCCGGAGGCGGGGTCGAACCCGAGGACGCGACCGTCGTCGACGCCCTGCACCGCGAGATCGACGAGGAGTTGGGCGCCAAGATCGTCGACGTGGTGCCCTGTTTCGTCGACACCGTCGAGCACATCGCGGACGGCGGGGCGGCGGGGGTGAAGGTCCAGCACTTCTTCGTCTGCCGACTGGCCTCGATGGACCTCTCGAAACGCCACGGCCCCGAGATCGAGGCCCCCAGCGGGGAGTACGAGATCGTCCGGATCCCCTTCAGCCGGGTAGGGATCGCCGCCGTGCACCTCGTCCCCCTCTCCCTCCGCCACTACCTGGACGGCAACATCGAGGGCGTACGGGCCATGCACGCGCCCGACCTGGGCTGATTCAGGCCGAGCCGAGCGGCACCGGCTCCTCGACCGGATCGTGGTGGATGCGCTCCGCCGGGACGCCCGCGTCCCGCAGGGCCCGCACCCCGCTGCGGATCATGCCGGGCGGACCCGCCAGATAGGCATCCCGTTCGTTCCACGGACCCGTCTCCCGTACCGCCTCCGGAATCTCGCCTGGCCGGCCACGGGTCGGGCCACCGGCGACCACGGGGTGCACGGCGAGCCAGGGGTAGGTCCGCTGGAGCCGCAGCATGGCGTCGAGGTCGTAGAGGTCGCGCTCACTGCGGGCCCCGCAGAAGATGTCGACGCGTCGTCGGTCGCCGTGTTCGGCGACGTCCTCCACCAGCGCTCTGACGGGCGCCATGCCGGTACCGCCGCCGAGACAGAGCAGGGCGGTGTGGGTGGTGTGGTCGACCGTCATCGTCCCCGCCGGGGCACCGAGCCGCAGCACGTCCCCCGGCTCCGCCCGGTGGACCAGGGCCCGGGAGACCCAGCCGGCCTGGACCGCCCTGACGTGGAAGGTGAGCAGGCCGTCGGGGCGCGGCGCGGAGGCGAAGGAGTACGGTCTCCAGACCCGCGGCCACCAGGGCGTCTCCACCGCCGTGTACTGCCCGGCGAGGTAGGGGTAGGCGCGGTCGGGGCGCACGGTGATCACCGCGATGTCCGGGGTTCTCCGCTCGTGCGCGACGACCTCTCCCTGCCACCAGGCCGGGGACCGCTGTTCCTCCTCGGCCGCCGCGTCGATCATGATCTGCGCGATGACCGTGTAGGCCCGTACCCAGGCGGCCTCGCTCTCGGCGTCCCAGGTGACAGGGGCGTGGCGGCGCAGAGCGGCCAGCAGGGCTTCCCCAAGGGCGGGGTAGTGCGTGGGGTGCGTGCCGTACCGGCGGTGCCCCCTCCCCAGCTCCGAGAGGTGCGCGGTCAGTGCCACCCGTCGTCGAAGCGGTCGGCGGCGGTCAGCAGAGCGCGGAAAATCCGCTCCCGCTGCACGTCCATGGCGGCGGGGAACATCTCGCGCAGTTCGGGGTGGTGCAGGAAGAGCACCGCGTAGAAGTGCGCGGTGGCCCGGTCGGCACTCGGGCCGATCTCCGCCAGATTCCGACGGATCAGTACCGCGTCGGCCGACGGAGTGCCGTCCTGGGGAGGAGGGGTGGGGCGTGGGGAACCGGCGGTCCGCCACGAGCGGAGCGGCGGGGGTGCGGCGGGCGGCTGCGGAGATCCAGCAGCCGGATTACTGATCGGAGCGTCCATGACTGTGCCTCGCCTCGAACTGTCTCTCGGTCGTCTGACTGGCCCGACACGGTTCGCGGCTCCCCGGTCCGCAGTCTGCCGGATCCTTCGGCACGACGGACGCATAACGGGAATTCCGGTACGACTCACTGCCGGCGGCGTGGCCGGGTGCATGTTTCACGTGAAACACGGGTCACGGACTGCGGCGGCGGCGGTCCACGGGACCCGTATATTCCGGCACCGGCGCCCGGCCGGTACGCCGGAAGGCGTACGGACGGCGAGCCACCCGGAACAGGCGCGGAAAACCTTGGCGAAGAAAGCGACAAAACGGTGGACGGGCCGCCTCGGTGTCGGAGAGCCTGGCTCCCATGCCCAGCATCCGGCACGGCCTGCCCGACGACCTGCCCATCCGGCACCTCACCAGGGGCGACCTGCTCGCCTGTGCCGATCTCAGCGAGGACCGGGGCTGGCCCCGGGACGAACACCGGTGGGGCCTGCTCCTCGGGGCGGGTACGGGGTACGGCATCGACGACCCCGCGGGGAAAGGGCTGGCGGCCGCCTGCGTGGTGACCTCCTACCGGCCGTCCCACGCGGCGCTCGGCATGATGCTCGTCGCCGAGCGTTTCGCGCGGCAGGGCTTGGGCCGTCGTCTGCTCCTGCACGTCCTCACGGAACACGGAGAGACTCCGCTGACCCTCTTCGCGACGGATCAGGGGCGGGCCCTCTACGAAGGGTTCGGCTTCGCCGTCGTGGGGAGTGTGGAGCGGTCCGTCGGGCGGTTCCTGCCGGAGGACGTCCCGGTGCGGGCCTCCGAAGGGGCGGGCGGCTCGTCCACCCCGACGACGCGTCGGGCGACGGCCCGGGATCTCCCTGCGATCATGGCGCTCGACGCCTCGGCCTTCGGTGCCGAGCGGACCCAGATGCTCGCGCGGCTCCCTGCCTTCTCGGATCACTTCCGGGTCGCCGAGCGGGCGGGTGAGCTGGTGGGGTTCGCCGCGCTCTGGCCGAGCGACGGGAGCCATGTGATCGGGCCGCTCGTCGCGCCGGACACGGACACCGCGAAGGCACTGGTGGCCTCGCTCGCTTCGGAGACGGACCTCGTGCTGCGGGCAGAGATCGACACCCGCCACACCGAGCTGCGTGGCTGGCTCGCCGAACACGGCTTGCCGGCCGTCTCCCGTACGGCGGTGATGACCAGGGGGTGCCAGGACGTGCCCGGCGACTGGAGCCGCAGGTTCGCACCGCTGACGGTCGCGACCGGCTGACGCCGCGGCCGCCGCCCTGCGGGCGCCGACAGCCGTCCTTCGGGCGCCCGCAGGACAGTGGCACACCCCGCGGCCGTACGGGCAGCGGGGCGTCGGAGCGAGCCCGGTCCGGGGGAACCTACCTGGGCGCCCGGGCGAACCCGGGCGCCTGGGAGAACCGTCAGACCAGCGAGGCGACGGCACCGGTGGCGAACGTGTGGTCCTGATCGGGGGCACCGCCGCCGACACCCACGGCACCGATCAGCTGACCGTCGCGGTGGACCGGCACGCCGCCCGCGATGAAGAGCAGCGGGCGGTCGAGCGCGGTGGTGAGCGAGTGGAAGATTCCGCCGGGCTGGACGGCGTCCACGAGGTCGGCCGTGGGGGAGTTCAGCTGCAGAGCGGTGTAGGCCTTGCGGGTGCTGGTCTCGCCCGCGATGAGAACGGCGCGGTCGTCCCGGCGGAAGGCGAGCAGGTGCCCGCCCGCGTCGAGCACGGTGACGGCGCCGGCGACGCCGGCCGCCTCGGCGGCGGTACGGACCGCCTCGATCAGGGCCTCCGCGTCCTCGATGGTGAGCGGCGCGACAGCGGTGCGGGTGGTGGTGCTCATGGCGTACTCCTGCGTGATCCGTGTGGGTGGTGGGGAGGGGCGGGCGGCCGTGGGGACCGCCCGGGGGGGGTGAGTCAGGACCGGGCCGTGGTCGCGGCGGCCGGTGCGGGGGTGCGGGAGGCGACGATCCGGCCGTCCCGTGCCTGGCGGCGCTCCAGGACGCTGGAGACCACGGCGAGGATCAGGGCGGCTCCCGCGAGTGCGGCGCCGACCCAGTTGGGTGCGGTGTAGCTGAAGCCGGCCGCGATCACCATGCCGCCGAGCCAGGCGGAGAGCGCGTTGCCGAGGTTGAAGGCACCGATGTTGACAGCCGAGGCCAAGGTCGGAGCACCCGACGCCTGATCCAGCACCCGCTTCTGCAGGGGCGGCACGGTGGCGAACCCCAGGGCACCGATGAGGACGACGGTGACGGCTGCGGCAACCTTGTTGTGCGCGGTCACGGTGAACAGGGCCAGCACGACCGCGAGCGCCCCGAGCGTGACGAAGAGCATCGGCATGAGATGCCGGTCCGCGAACTTCCCGCCCAGCAGGTTGCCGACCACCATGCCGATCCCGAAGAGGACCAGCAGCCAGGTGACCGAGGACGGCGCGAAGCCGGCGATCCCGGTCATCATCGGGGTGATGTAGGTGATGGCTGCGAAGACGCCGCCGAATCCCAGGACGGTCATGGCCATGGCCAGCAGGACCTGCACGTTCCGGAAGGCCGCCAGCTCATGGCGGAGCCGCACGCCTTCGGGACGGGGCTGTTCCGGTACGAGCTTCGCCACGCCGAGCAGGCCGAGCACCCCGAGGGCCGCGACCACGAGGAAGGTGATGCGCCAGCCGGCGGTCTGACCGATGTACGTACCCAGCGGAACACCGACCACGTTGGCGACGGTGAGTCCGGTGAACATCATGGCAATGGCACCGGCCTTCTTCTGCGGGGCCACCAGATCGGCCGCGACGACCGATCCGATGCCGAAGAAGGCTCCGTGGGCGAGCGAGGCGATCACGCGTCCGACGATCATGACGCCGAAGACCGGGGCCAGGGCCGACACGACGTTACCGATGATGAAGAGGCCCATCAGCAGCATCAGCATGCGCTTGCGGCTGACCTTGGTGCCCAGCAGCGTCATGAGCGGGGCACCCACGACCACACCGAGCGCGTACCCCGTGACCAGGAAGCCCGCGGTCGGGATGGACACCTGGAAGTCCGCGGCCACCTCGGGGAGCAACCCCATGATCACGAACTCGGTGGTCCCGATTCCGAAAGCCCCGATGGCGAGGGCGAGAAGCGCTAGCGGCATGGGTTCACCTCTCCTGAAGATTGCATCTGCGCCTTACAAGCGTCGACAATAATTGCAGACGCCCATTAATTGCAAGCGCGGGCTATTGCACGCGTCCCCTATCCTGGAGGCAAGCAGCTCCCGCACGGAGGAGAGAAGATGACCGCCACGGACCCCGCCCTGACCGCCCTGTCTCAGGGCTGGTGCGCTCTTTCCCTGCTGCACGGAAGGATCGAGGCCCACATCGAACGGGCCCTGCAGGCCGGTCACGACCTCAGCGTCCGCGAGTACTCGCTTCTGGACGTCCTGAGCCGGCAGCACCAGGGCCCGGGCGGCCATCTCCAGATGAAGCAGGTGGCCGACGCGGTCGTGCTGAGCCAGAGCGCCACCACGCGTCTGGTGACCCGCCTGGAGGACAGGGGACTGCTCACCCGGTACCTCTGCGACACGGACCGCCGGGGCATCTACACCGACGTGACGGAAGCAGGACTCACTCTGCTCACCGAGGCCCGGCCCACCAACGACACCGCCCTGCGGACCGCCCTGGACGAAGCGGCCGAGCACCCCGGACTGGCGCCGCTCGTCAGGGCGGTCGAGGGGCTCAAGGTCCCGGCGTAGACACTCCCCGGCGGAGCGGGAGTACCGCCCGGACGGGAAGCCACGGCGCGCGCTGCGTAGGGTGCCGATCATGACGGAACTGCTGATACGGCCCGCGACCTTGGCCGACGTCCCGGCCATCGTCTCGATGCTCGCCAACGATCCCCTGGGCGCGCAGCGCGAGTCGCCCGACGACCTCTCACCGTACGAGAAGGCATACCGCCGGCTCGCGGACGACACGAACCAGCATCTGATGGTCGCCGTACAGGGCGACCGGGTGGTGGGCACGGCCCAACTCACCATCATCCCCGGCCTGTCGCGGCGGGGCGCCACCCGTTCCGTCATCGAAGGGGTCCGGGTGCACAGCGAGGAACGCGGCAACGGGCTCGGCACCCGGTTGATCCAGTGGGCCGTGGACGAATCCCGGCGCCAGGAATGCCAGTTGGTCCAGCTGACCTCCGACGCGACCCGTACGGACGCGCACCGCTTCTACGAACGCCTCGGCTTCACCCCGAGCCACGTGGGCTTCAAGCTCGCCCTCTGAGACGGCGTTCGCCACAGCCTCTCCGGTCCGGTGTTTCACGTGAAACACCGGACCGAAGGGACCGGATGCGGCTCTCAGCGAGCCAGCCCCCGCCAGCCCTCCGGGTCCACGCCCCCGGGGATGGCCGCCGCCGGGTCGTACGGCTCACGGGTGAAGATGAAGGAACCCAGGTCCAGATGGGCCACCGACCCGTCGTCGTTCCGTACGGTCCGCAGCCGCTCCCCCGCGTGGTACCCGCCGAGTCCGGTCCAACTGCCGTCCGGCTCGGCCCGGAGCTTCGTACCCCGGCCGGTCCCCGCCAGCGGAGCCAGCTCCAGACAGCGGTCGTCGAGTAGCTTCACCACGTACCGCTGGGTGCCCCAGTACCAGGGTCCGGTCAGGGCCAGCAGCTCCTGGTCGGCCTCGGGCAGGGGGCGCCAGGGCTCCGGGATGCGGGGCTCCGCCTCCGCGACGATCCGCACGAGGTCCTGGGCCACCTCGGTGATGGGCGGCCCCGAGGTCGCGTTGGTGAGCACGACGGCGGCCACGTCGTCCTCCGCGCACACCCAGAGACAGGCCAGGAAGCCGGGCAACGAGCCGGAGTGCCCGAACAGGGTGCGCCCGTCCCGGCGGACGACCTGGAGCCCGAGCCCGTACGTACCCGTCCAGTCGCCGCTTTCGAGCGGCACCGAGGGAGCCCGCATCTCGCGGACCGAGGCGGCGCTCAGGACCCGGTTGTCCCCCTCGGCGAGGAAGCCCGCAAAGGTGAGGAGGTCCTCCACGGTCGACCAGAGCTGCCCGGCCGGGGCCATCAGCCCCAGATCGTGGCTCGGCTCGGGCAGCATCACGTCGGCCCACGGGTGCACGGCCCAGCCGCCCGCATGAGGAGCCTGGGGACTCACGCCTGTACGCCGCATTCCCAGCGGCTCCAGGATCTCGCGCCGCAGCAGCGACTCCCAGTCGTCTCCGCGTACGGCCTCGACGAGGGAACCGAGCACGGTGTAGCCAGGGTTCGAGTAGTGGTGGCGAAGACCGGCCGGGTGGCGGAAGGGCTGATCGCCGAGGACGGCGGCCAGGTCCGGGCGGGTGTCGCCGGGCGTCCGCTCCCACCACGGGGACGGGGTCTCGGCGGTGAGTCCGGCGCCATGACCGAGAAGCTGACGGATGCTCACGCCTCCGACCCCCGAGCCCGGCAGGTGCTTCTCCACCTGATCGTCCAGATCGAGCAGTCCCTCGTCCCTCAGCCGGAGCACCAGGACGGCGGTGAAGGTCTTGGTGATCGAGCCGATCCGGTACTGCGTGTCACTGCCGGGCTCATGTCCGTCGACACAACTGCGCCCCCCACTCCACCCGATCCGCCCGTCCCGGAGTACTCCGGCCACCACCGAGGGAGTACGCCCCTCCCGCTGGGCGGTGGCGGTGCGGTGCAGCAGGGCCCGGCGGGTGGCCGGCAGCAGTTCTTCGTTCGATGACGTCATGGAACGAAGAATGGTCGAGAACAGCGCCACACCGCGACTCCGTTCCGTGCCGAAGCCCCCGGGCCGGCACGCCGGTCAGGGCGCGTACACGGTCAGGGCGCGGACGAACCCTTGCGGGCCTGGGTGGCGGTGATGAGCCCGGTCAGCGACGTACGCACCTCCGACAGGGCGGAGATCCGGTCGTCCAGACCTCGGAGGTGGTCCTGGAGAGTCTCCAGCCTGCAGTCGTCGACCGTGCCATCCCCACCGACGCACGGCAGCAGATCCCGGATGACCCGGGTCGGCAGGCCGGCGTCCAGGAACGAGCGGATGCGGCGGACCACGACGGGGGCGCCGTCCTCGTAACGGCGGTGGCCGCTCGCGAGGCGGTGGGACTCCAGGAGACCCTGCTCCTCGTAGTAGCGGAGCAGGCGGACGGAGGTACCCGTCACCCCGGACAGCTCACCGATCCTCATGTGACGCTCCTCACTACCGCTTGAACCTCACACGGATGAGAGATCCTAGTGTCGCGTCCATGACGAACATGACGAACACGGCTCACCCCATCGCCCTCTGCGGATTCCTCCGGCCCCGGCCGGAACGCGCGGACGAGGTCCGGCGCATCCTCCTCTCCTTCGTGGCACCCACCAGGCAGGAACCCGGCAACCTGCAGTACCACCTGCATGAGCACGAGGACGGCCGCTTCTTCCTCTACGAGGTCTGGCGCTCCCAGGAAGACCTCGACCGCCGCAACGCGACACCTCCGCCGCGCGCCTTCCTGGAGAACCTGCCGGCCTACCTGGACAGGCCCTCGGACGGCTTCTTCAACACCATGATCAGCCCGTACGGGGAAGGTGCAGCGGTCCCCGCGTGAAGAGATCCCGACAGCGTCGGATCAGGTCTGCGCCATGTCCACGAAGCGGGAGTAGTGGCCCTGGAAGGCCACCGTGATCGTCGCGGTCGGACCGTTACGGTGCTTGGCGACGATCAGGTCCGCCTCGCCGGCGCGGGGCGATTCCTTCTCGTACGCGTCCTCACGGTGCAGCAGGATGACCATGTCGGCGTCCTGCTCGATGGAGCCGGACTCACGGAGGTCGGAGACCATCGGCTTCTTGTCCGTCCGCTGCTCGGGCCCTCGGTTCAGCTGGGAGAGCGCGATCACCGGGAGCTCCAGCTCCTTAGCGAGGAGCTTGAGGTTACGGGACATGTCCGAGACCTCCTGCTGGCGGCTCTCGGCGCGCTTCGCACCACCGGACTGCATCAGCTGGAGGTAGTCGATGACCACGAGCTTCAGGTCGTTGCGCTGCTTCAGACGACGGCACTTCGCCCGGATCTCCATCATGGAGAGGTTGGGCGAGTCGTCGATGTACAGCGGGGCAGCCGACACGTCCGGCATCCGCCGGGCCAGTCGCGTCCAGTCCTCGTCCGTCATCGTGCCCGAACGCATGTGGTGCAGGGCCACCCGTGCCTCCGCCGAGAGCAGACGCATCGCGATCTCGTTCCGCCCCATTTCCAGGGAGAAGATCACGCTCGGAAGGTTGCCCTTGATCGAGCAGGCCCGGGCGAAGTCCAGCGCCAGGGTCGACTTGCCCATGGCGGGGCGGGCGGCGATGACGATCATCTGGCCGGGGTGGAGACCGTTGGTCAGCGCGTCGAGATCCGTGAACCCGGTCGGGACACCGGTCATCTCGCCGCTGCGGGAACCGATCGCCTCGATCTCGTCGAGCGCCCCCTCCATGATGTCGCCGAGCGGCAGATAGTCCTCGCTGGTGCGCTGCTCGGTGACGGCGTAGATCTCGGCCTGGGCGGAGTTGACGATCTCGTCGACGTCCCCGTCGGCCGCATACCCCATCTGTGTGATCTTCGTACCCGCTTCGACCAGACGGCGCAGGACGGCACGCTCATGGACGATCTCGGCGTAGTACGAGGCGTTCGCCGCGGTCGGCACCGACTGGACGAGGGTGTGGAGGTACGGAGCGCCGCCGACCTTGGTGATCTCGCCGCGCCGGACCAGCTCGGCGGCGACCGTGATCGGGTCGGCCGGCTCACCCTTGGCGTAGAGATCGAGAATGGCCGTGAAGACGGTCTCGTGGGCGGGGCGGTAGAAGTCGTGCCCCTTGATGACCTCCACGACCTCCGCGATGGCGTCCTTGGAGAGCAGCATGCCGCCGAGCACCGACTGCTCGGCATCCAGGTCCTGCGGGGGAACCCGCTCGAACCCCGGCGAGCCTCCGTCCCAGCCGCTGTCACGGCCCCGGTCGTGCTGGTCGTCCCGTCCGCCGCGCTCACCGCGATCGCCACGACGCTGGCGGGAGACAGGCAGCCGGTCACTGGGACCGACGTCGGCCCAGGGCTCGTCCAAAGGCTCCGGAATGCTCACCGGGCCACCTCCTCCCGTCCGCTTCGCGGACCTAGCCATGCCACTCTTTCTTACGGCACGGCACCGACAAACAGGACACCCGACTCCGCTTCCGGCGCTTCGATTTCAACGCGATCGCGGGCACGGTCGGAGTACGGGCGACGGTCCACGGTAGGCCGCTCAGCACCGTCAGCCAATCTGGTTATCCACAGGGCATGTGGACGACCGACCAGATGCTGTGGAGAAGTCCGCCGTTCCTGTGCACGGAGCAGGGGACAGCACTGTGGACAAACTCATAGCATCGGCGTGCACACACCTCTGACCTGCCCTTTTGCTGTCCACCGACTGTGGGGGAGAAAAACTTTCCCGCATCGCTCAAGATCATCGCGAACAGCGCGTGGCCCAGCGCACAGGCCCTGCAAAAGTAAGGATCACAAAGGGCTTGCATGTATTACCTGTGGAAGATTGGATTGGCTCTCATGACCAAGGCCCCCGCGACAACAGCACCCGGTCGACGACGGCACGACCGAGAGATCATCGCGCTCGCCGTGCCCGCCTTCGGCGCACTCGTGGCCGAACCCCTCTTCCTCATGGTGGACAGCGCGATCGTGGGCCACCTCGGCACCCGGCAACTGGCCGGGCTCGGGGTGTCCGCCGCTCTGCTGTCGACCGCCGTCAGCGTCTTCGTCTTCCTCGCCTACGCCACCACCGCCGCTGTCGCCCGCCGCCTCGGTGCGGGCGATCTCGCCTCCGCGATCCGACAGGGCATGGACGGCATCTGGCTCGCCCTGCTCCTCGGCGTCCTGGTGGTCGCCGCCGTTCTCCCCACCGCGCCATGGATCGTCGATGTCTTCGGCGCTTCCTCGACGGCGGCCCCATACGCGACCACCTACCTCCGCATCTCGGCGCTCGGGATACCGGCCATGCTCGTCGTGCTGGCAGCAACCGGGGTGCTGCGCGGACTCCAGGACACCCGCACCCCGCTCTACGTCGCCATCGGCGGCTTCTCCGCCAACGCGATCCTCAACGCGGCCTTGGTCTACGGCGCCGGACTCGGTATCGCAGGATCCGCCTGGGGCACCGTGATCGCGCAGCTCTCCATGGCCGCCGCCTACCTCACCGTGGTCGCCCGGGGAGCCCGACGGCACAAGGCGTCGCTCCGCCCCGACATGGCGGGCATCCGCGCGAGCGCCCAGGCGGGGGTCCCACTTCTGATCCGTACGCTTTCGCTGCGCGCGGTTCTGGTCATCGCCACCGCGGTCGCCGCCCGCCTCGGTGACGTGGACATCGCGGCTCACCAGATCGTCCTCTCGCTCTGGACCCTGACCGCCTTCGCCCTGGACGCCATCGCCATCGCCGGCCAGGCGATCATCGGTCGGTATCTCGGCGCCGACGACGCGAAGGGCGCACGCGAGGCGTGCCGCCGGATGGTGGAGTGGGGCCTCGCCGCAGGGGTGGTGCTCGGCGCGCTCATCGTGCTCGCCCGGCCCCTTTTCATCCCGCTCTTCACCAGTGACCCATCCGTACGCAACACCCTCCTGCCGGCACTGCTGGTGGTGGCGGTCTCCCAGCCGATCGCCGGCGTGGTCTTCATCCTGGACGGCGTACTCATGGGCGCCGGGGACGGGCGCTATCTGGCGCTGGCCATGCTCGTCACCCTGGCCGTCTTCGCCCCGGTCGCCCTGCTGATCCCCACCCTCGGCGGCGGGCTCACCGCACTCTGGTGGGCCATGGACCTGATGATGGCCGTCCGGCTGATCACTCTCTGGCTGCGCGCACGCTCGGGACGCTGGGTCGTCACCGGCGCCACCCGCTGATCCGGCCCGAGGAAGCAGGAGCTCGGGCCTGGATGACCGCTCAAGAGGTCAGGGACTCGTAGGCGAAAGGCCATGTTTCACGTGAAACAGCAGGACCTTCCCCAGAAGCTGATGTTTCACGTGAAACGACTACACGTGAAGCCACTGCACGCGGAACGGCTTCACGCGACACGGCTGCAGGTGAAACGGCTTCAGGTGAACGACGAAGGGCCGTACCCCGCGGGGTACGGCCCTTCACCTAACTCGTACGAGCACTGCCTCAGGCAGCGACAACCTCGACGCCGAGCTGCGCCGCAACCTCAGGGTGCAGGCGCACGGACACCTGGTGTCCGCCAAGGGTCTTGATCGGCGAACCGAACTCGACACGACGCTTGTCGACCTCCGGGCCACCGGCAGCCTTGATCGCCGAGGCGACGTCGGCCGGGGTGACGGAGCCGAAGAGGCGGCCGGCGTCGCCGGAGCGAACAGCCAGACGAACCTTCACGGCCTCGAGCTTGGCCTTGATCTCGTTGGCCTGCTCGATCGTCGCGATCTCGTGGATCTTGCGGGCGCGGCGGATCTGCGCCACGTCCTTCTCGCCGCCCTTGGTCCAGCGGATGGCAAAGCCACGCGGGACCAGGTAGTTGCGAGCGTATCCGTCCTTGACGTCGACGACGTCGCCGGCGGCACCGAGGCCAGTGACCTCGTGGGTGAGGATGATCTTCATGTTTGCGTCACCCTTCCCTTATCGCGCGGTGGACGTGTAGGGCAGCAGCGCCATCTCACGGCTGTTCTTGACTGCCGTGGCGACGTCACGCTGGTGCTGCGTGCAGTTACCGGTAACGCGGCGGGCACGGATCTTGCCACGGTCGGAAATGAACTTCCGCAGCATGTTCGTGTCCTTGTAGTCCACGTACTGGGTCTTGTCCTTGCAGAACGCGCAGACCTTCTTCTTAGGCTTGCGCACAGGCGGCTTCGCCATGGTGTTTCTCCTGTGTGATCAAGAAGTGGGGGTACGAGCCGGACCTAGAAAGGAGGCTCGTCCGAGTAGCCGCCGCCGCTGGAACCGCCGGAGCTTCCGCCCCAGCCGCCCTGGCCCCCGCCCTGCTGGCCGCCGGAGGGTGCGCCGGTTGCCCACGGGTCGGCGTCGGGAGCGCCGCCGCCGCCCTGCTGGCCACCGCCACTGGGACCGCCGCCCCAGTTGCCGCCACCCTGCTGGCCGCCGCCGTATCCACCCTGGCCGCCGCCCTGGCCACCGCGACCTGCGGTCTTGGTGACCTTGGCCGTGGCGCTCTTCAGGCTGGGGCCGACTTCGTCGACATCCAGCTCGTAGACCGTGCGCTTGACGCCCTCACGGTCCTCGTAGGACCGCTGCTTCAGCCGGCCCTGCACAATGACGCGCATGCCTCGCTGAAGCGACTCCGCGACGTTCTCCGCCGCCTGACGCCAGACCGAGCAGGTGAGGAACAGGCCTTCGCCGTCCTTCCACTCATTGGTCTGCCGATCGAAGATGCGGGGTGTGGACGCGACACGGAACTTCGCGACCGCCGCACCGGACGAGGTGAAGCGCAGCTCGGGGTCGTCGACGAGATTGCCGACGACCGTGATGACGGTCTCGCCTGCCATGGATGAACCTCTCGGCGGGGATTGCTTGCTGCTTGCTGCTACTCGAACCCGATGACCGCTGAGCTAGATGCTCAGTGGGTCTCGGGACGGAGGACCTTGGTCCGGAGGACCGACTCGTTCAGGTTCATCTGGCGGTCGAGCTCCTTGACGACCGCAGGCTCGGCCTGCAGGTCGAGGACCGAGTAGATGCCCTCGGGCTTCTTCTTGATCTCGTAAGCGAGCCGACGACGGCCCCAGGTGTCGACCTTCTCAACCTTTCCGTTGCCCTCGCGGACGACGGAGAGGAAGTTCTCGATCAGGGGAGAGACAGCGCGCTCCTCCAGATCGGGGTCGAGGATGACCATCACCTCGTAGTGACGCATGTGGAACCCACCTCCTTTGGACTCAGCGGCCACGGTCGTTCCGTGGCAGGAGGGTCGTGATGCGTACGCATCGGTGTCCGTCGGGTGAAACAGCGGACTCGGCGGGCTCCTCAGAGGGAGGGCCGCCGGGCAGGCTCAAGGCAGACACCGGTGCAGACCGTACAGACTACCTGCCATGGACCCCCGGGTTGAAATCCTGGGCCAAGGATGCGCAATCTGTATATATCGGATGTGAGCGGCGTCTCAGCGCGCCGTCCCTTCGGCAGGAGGCACTTCATGGCCCAGGTAGCGCACACCCGCCCGCGGAACCGCCCCACCGGCTCCCTCTTCGCCACGGACGGCAGGCCCCATCCGCTCCAGGACACCCTGATGGTGGTGACCGGGGTTCTCGGCGTCCTCGCCTTCGTGACGGCCATGTTCCACAACCTGCACCTGCTCAGCTCGTGGGCGGGGCTCGTCGGCATCCTGGTCGGCGGCTACGGGTTGTGGATCTCCAGGACGACCTGGGAGCGGTTCGCCCTGATCATGGGGATCGGCTCCTCCGCGGTGGGCTTCTACCTCGGAATGGCCCATGGAGGGCTGTTCGGCGGCGTGATCAGCTGACCACCGCGTTCCCGGCCCCGGCCGGTCCACCGCGTTCCCTTCAGGGCCCCTGCGGCAACCCCCGCCGGGGCCCTCGCGGCACCGGCTCGCGGCCAAGTGCCGTACGGGCCAGAACGGGCGCTCCCCGCTCACAGTAGGCTTCGGCGCGAGAGCCGGAGCCCCTGACCGATGGGGACACACCTGCCGAGGAGCGCCCCGCATGAGCCTGACCCTGAGGACCATCAGCCGCGAGCAGCATCTGGCGTACATCCAGAGCCTGCCCGCGGCCAGTCACTGCCAGGTCCCGGCGTGGGCTGACGTGAAGACGGAGTGGCGGTCGGAGAGCCTCGGCTGGTTCGACAGGACCGGTCAGATCGTCGGCGCCGGGCTGGTGCTGTACCGACAGCTCCCCAAGATCAAGCGGTACCTCGCGTACCTCCCCGAGGGCCCGGTCATCAACTGGTACGCGCCCAACCTGGACGAGTGGCTCCAGCCGATGCTCGCCCACCTCAAGCAGCAGGGTGCCTTCTCGGTGAAGATGGGCCCGCCGGTCGTCATCCGCCGCTGGGACTCCACCGCCATCAAGGCCGGCATCCAGGACCCGGACGTGAAGCGCCTGCGGGACGTCGAGGCGACGGTCATCGAGCCGCGGGCGTTCGAGGTCGCGGACCGGCTGCGCAAGATGGGCTGGCAGCAGGGCGAGGACGGCGGCGCCGGCTTCGGTGACGTGCAGCCGCGCTTCGTCTTCCAGGTGCCGCTGGCGAACCGCTCCCTGGAGGACGTCCTCAAGGGCTTCAACCAGCTGTGGCGCCGCAACATCAAGAAGGCCGACAAGGCCGGTGTCGAGGTCGTCCAGGGCGGTTACGAGGATCTCGCCGAGTGGCAGCGGCTGTACGAGATCACGGCCGTGCGCGACCACTTCCGCCCGCGCCCCCTCTCGTACTTCCAGCGCATGTGGTCCGTCCTCAACTCCGAGGACCCCAACCGGATGCGGCTGTACTTCGCCCGCCACAACGGGGTCAACCTCTCGGCCGCGACCATGCTCGTCGTCGGCGGACACGTCTGGTACTCCTACGGCGCCTCCGACAACATCGGACGCGAGGTCCGGCCCTCCAACGCCATGCAGTGGCGCATGCTGCGCGACTCGTACGCGATGGGCGCGACCGTCTACGACCTGCGCGGCATCAGCGACTCCCTCGACGAGACCGACCACCTCTTCGGTCTGATCCAGTTCAAGGTCGGCACCGGCGGAGAAGCCGTCGAGTACGTCGGCGAGTGGGACTTCCCGCTCAACAAGCTCCTGCACAAGGCGCTCGACATCTACATGTCGCGGCGCTGACGCGACGGGTCCGGCGAACGACCGGGCCCGTTCGCTCCGTTGGATCCCTCCGTACGTTCTGCGATCTGAGACACACCGCAGCCACCAGAAAGGTTCCGGGCCGGCCATGGCGCTCTCCCTCTACGTCGACACCGCGCGCTGGCGGGCGCACCAGAAGTCCGTGATCGATCAGTTCCCGGGGCTCGTGCCGGTCTGCAAGGGCAACGGTTACGGCTTCGGCCACGAGCGCCTGGCCGACGAGGCCATCCGCTTCGGCTCGGACATGCTGGCGGTCGGGACGACCTACGAGGCCGCCCGGATCAAGGACTGGTTCAGCGGGGACCTGCTCGTCCTCACTCCGTTCCGGCGGGGCGAGGAGCCGGTCCCGCTGCCCGACCGCGTGATCCGCTCGGTCTCCTCCGTGGACGGGGTGCACGGACTCGTCGGCGCCCGGGTCGTCATCGAGTGCATGAGCTCGATGAAGCGACACGGGGTCAAGGAGGAGGAGCTGGGGCAGCTCCACGCCGCCATAGAGGACGTACGCCTCGAGGGCTTCGCGCTGCACCTCCCGCTGGACCGCACCGACGGTTCGGACGCGGTGGAGGAGGTCATCGGCTGGATGGACCGGCTGCGCAACGCCCGGCTGCCGCTGCACACCATGTTCGTCAGCCACCTCAAGGCGGCGGAGCTGGCCCGGCTGCAGCAGCAGTTCCCGCAGACCCGCTTCCGTGCCCGCATCGGCACCCGGCTCTGGCTCGGCGACCACGAGGCCACCGAGTACCGCGGTGCCGTGCTGGACGTGACCCCCGTCGTCAAGGGCGACCGGTTCGGCTACCGGCAGGGCAAGGCCGCGTCGGACGGCTGGCTGGTGGTCGTCGCCGGCGGTACGTCGCACGGGGTCGGCCTCGAGGCCCCCAAGGCCCTGCACGGCGTGATGCCGCGCGCCAAGGGCGTAGCCCGGGCCGGGCTGGCCACGGTCAACCGCAACCTGTCGCCGTTCGTCTGGTCGGGCAAGCAGCGCTGGTTCGCCGAACCGCCGCACATGCAGGTGTCGATCCTGTTCGTGCCGTCGGACGCGCAGGAGCCGCGGGTCGGCGACGAGCTCGTGGCCCATCTGCGCCACACCACCACGCAGTTCGACCGTCTCGTCGAGCGCTGACGGAACCCCGGGGCGGGGCCGGCCGGCGTCAGTCGCCGGCCCCGCCGCCGCGCACCTCTCCCCAGCCCGCCGGCTCGCCCCAGAACTCCTCCTCGTCGGACTCCCGGGTGCCCATGGGGGCCAGTACGAACACGTCCGGCGCCCCGTCGAGCACACCACCCGAAGGGTCGTCCGCACCGTCCTGCCGCACCATGTCCCGGTCCGGCCGCACGATGTCCCGTACGACCAGGGCGACGAGGTAGAGCGTGCCGAGCAGGTGCAGGACGACCGCGAGCTGGTAGCCGTCCTGCGGCAGCCCCTGGTGCTTGTCCCCGCTGCTCGTGTACGCGAGGTACATCCAGATCCCGAGGAAGTACAGCACCTCGCACGCCTGCCAGATCAGGAAGTCCCGCCAGCGGGGACGCGCCAGCGCGGCGAGCGGGATGAGCCAGAGCACGTACTGCGGTGAGTAGACCTTGTTCGTCAGGACGAAGGCCGCCACCACGAGGAAAGCGAGCTGGGCGAACCTCGGCCGGTGCCGCCCCGCGAGCGCCAGCGCCGCGATGCCGAGGCAGCAGAGCCCCATCAGCACCACCGAGGCCGTGTTGACCACGGAGACCTCGATGGGCCGTTCGATGCGCTGCGAGAGGACCAGCCAGAACGACCCGAAGTCGACGGAGCGCTCCTGGCTGAACGTGTAGAACTTCTTCCACCCCTCGGGGGCGTACACCATCACCGGCAGGTTCACCACCAGCCAGGCCGCCGCGGCCGAGAAGGCCGCGACGAGGAACGGCCGCCACTTCCCCGCGCGCCAGCAGAGCAGCAGCAGCGGTCCGAGCAGCAGTACGGGGTACAGCTTGGCCGCCGTCGCCAGGCCGATCAGGACACCGAACGCCACCGCACGCCCGCGCGACCACATGAGCATCGCGGCGGCGGTCAGGGCGACGGCCAGCAAGTCCCAGTTGATCGTGGCGGTGAGCGCGAAGGCGGGCGCCAGGGCGACCAGCAGCCCGTCCCAGGGGCGGCGGCGATGGGTGCGCGCGACGCACACGACCGCCACGGCCGCGCAGATCATCAGCAGGCCGGCGTTGACGAGCCAGTACATCTGCTCGCGCTGCATCATCGGGTCGCTGTCCGGGGTGAGCGTGAGCCAGGAGGCGACCTGCATGAACAGCCCGGTCAGGACCGGGTATTCGAGGTACTGCATGTCGCCGCCGAGCCGGTCGAAGTACGGCAGCAACCCGTCCGCGAAGCCCCGTCCGACGAACAGGTGGGGGATGTCGGAGTAGCAGGCGTGCGTGTACTGCGAACTGGCACCCCTGAACCAGGCCCAGTTGTAGCAGGGGAGCTTCTGCACCATGCCGAGCGCGAACATGCCGATCGCCACCAGGGCGACCACGCGCACGGCCGTCAGCCCTCCGGCGCCGAATCGTGCGAACCGGCCCGCCGGTCCGCCGATCAACTCGCTGCCCGCAGCGGCGATCTCGTCCCGTCGCGTGGGTGCGACGGCCCGCTCCTGGTCCTCGCTGGTCTCTTCTGCGCTTGGCATGCGCCACATCCTGCCGTACGGGGCTGTGCGGGACGCGGGGGACCGCCGGACACGGCGGAGGGCCGCCCGCACCTCGCCAGGTGCGGACGGCCCTCGGAGACGGCGCTGATCGGGAGCCGGCAGTTCGGCTATCCGTTGCCGTTGCCGTTGCCCCGGCTCGAACCGAAGATGTCTCCTACGTCGTCGGCTTCCTCGGTGGGCGTCGCGGTGGGATCGGTGCCGGCCGTCGTGCCGTCGGTGTCGTTGCCGGCCGCTGCTCCGGCCGTGTCCGTGCCGGCCGCCGCTCCGGCGTTGGTCCCGTCCGGAAGACAGGTGCTCCAGCCCCAGGTCTTGCAGGTCTCGGTCGGCGTCGGAGTGGTGGGCGGCGCGGTCGTCGGAGTCGGCTCCTCGGACGGCTCCTCGGACGGCGTGGGCGACGCGCTGGGCGTCGGCGAGGGGGTCGGGCTGGGGCTCGCGCCGCCGCCGTAGACCTTCTCGCCGATGGGTTCGGGTGTGGGGAACTCCTCGGCCTTCGTGCCCTTCACCGCACCGACCATGTAGTCGTGCCAGACCTGCGCGGGGAACGACGCACCGTGGATCTTCTCCTTTCCACCGGTGCCGAACATCTTCTGGAAGGCGCGGTCCTTGTGCTTCTCGTTGTCGTCCATCCGGAACATGCTGACGGCGGTGGAGATCTGCGGGGTGTACCCGACGAACCAGGCCGACTTGTTCTCGTCCGTGGTGCCCGTCTTGCCCGCCACTTCCCGGCCGGGAAGCTGGGCGGAGGTGCCCGTGCCGTGCTCGACGACGTTCTTCAGCACGTCGGTGACGTTGTCGGCGACGGCGGAGTCGAAGGCGGTCTTGGTCTTCTTCTCGTGCCGGAAGACGACCTCACCGCCCTGCTTGACCTCCGTGACCGAGAAGGGCTCGTTCTGCTTGCCGCTGGTGGCGAACGTGGCGTACGAGGCCGCCATCCGGATCGCGCTGGGGGAGGACGTTCCGATCGAGAACGACGGAACGTGGGAGTCGGCCATGTAGTCGTCGTCGCGCAGGCCCGCCGCCATCGCGACGTCCTTCACCTTGTCCGTACCGACGTCCATGCCGAGCTGGACGAAGGGGGAGTTGATCGACTCCTGCATGGCGTACCGCAGGTCGACGTCACCGTAGGAGGTGTGGTCGTCGTTGGTCTGGAGCCACTGTTTGCCCTCCTCGTTCTCCCAGGGCTTACCCGTCCAGTCGTTGATCTTGAGCTCGTTGTCGCCGTTGTAGATGCTCTTCGGCGAGACCGGAGTGCGCTCGGACTCACTCTGGACCTCGCCCCCCTCGGGGTCTCGCTTGCCGTACTCCATGGCGGCGGCGAGCACGAACGGCTTGAACGTCGAACCGACCTGCGCACCCGTGGGGTTGGCGTTGTTGGTGTAGTGCTTGGTGGCGTCCTGGCCGCCGTAGATGGCGATGATGGCCCCGGTGGCGGTATCCACCGACGCACCGCCGAACTGCACGTTGGTGTCGTACTCCGGACGCTTCTTGGGGTCGATGTTCTCGTCGTAGACCCGCTTGACGGCGGTGTTGAGCTGCTGGACCTTCTTCTTGTCGAAGGTCGTGTGGATCTCGAAGCCGCCCTGGGCGAGGGCGTCGGAGGTGAGCCCCTTGACGTTGTCCAGGACGTAGCTCTTGGCGAGGTCGACCAGGTAGCCCGTCTGGCCGCTGAGCTGCGCGCTCTTCTTCGGCGCGACCGGCATGGGGAACTCGGTGTACTTGGCCCGCTCCGCCGCGGAGAGGTGGCCGTCCTTGACCTCCTCGTCGAGAATCCAGGTCCAGCGCTTCTTGGCGCGGACCAGGTTCTTCTCGGCGGTGGCCTGCACCGGGTCCACCTCGGGGGCACCGGCCGGGTCGTAGTAGCTGGCGCCCTTGAGCAAGGTGGCCAGGAAGGCGCACTCGCTCGGGTTCAGCTCGGTGGCGTCCTTGCCGTAGTAGGTACGCGCCGCGGCCTGGAGCCCCGAGGCCCCCCGGCCGTAGTAGGAGACGTTGAGGTACCCCTTCATGACGTCGTCCTTGTCCATCTTGCTGCCGACCTTCAGCGTGATGAACAGTTCCTTGAACTTGCGGCTGATCGTCTGTTCCTGGGTCAGCATCGAGTTCTTCACGAACTGCTGGGTGATCGTGGACCCGCCCTGGGTCTCACCGCCCTTGGCCATGTTGAAGAGGGCGCGGGCGATACCCATCGGGTCGATGCCGTGGTCCTTCTCGAACGACTTGTTCTCGGCCGAGATCACCGCGTAGCGCATGGCGGCCGGGATCTGCGCGTAGCTGATCTCCTGGCGGTTCACCTCACCACCGGTCGCGACCATCTGCGAGCCGTCGGACCAGTAGTAGACGTTGTTCTGCGCCTTGGCCGCCTTGCTGACCTCCGGCATCTGCACCAGCGCGTACGAGACGCCCGCGACGCCCATCAGGAGTCCGAGGAAGCTCAGACAGAGTCCCGAGACCAGCTTCCACGAGGGAACCCAGCGGCGGAACCCGTACTTGCCGTAGCGCGGGTAGTCGATGATCCGCTTCTTGCCGGGTCCACCCTCGCCCCGGCCCCGCCCCGGGCCTTCGGAGCCCCCGCCGCGACGTCGGCCACCTCCCCCGCCGCCGGGTCCCCCGGAACCGGGGCCCTCGGCCCCGCGCCGCCGGCCGCCGCGCTGAGCGGCACGACGCGCTTCGGCGCGACCGCCCGGCGGACGTTCCTCGGCGTACGGCCCCGAGGGTGACTCTTGCGTCACCCTGGGTGAAGGCGCTGCGCGGCGTCCTGCTGACTGCGGCGCGGCTCGTCGGGCCGCGGCACGCCCCCCGTCTTGCGGTTGAGGCGTTTTGCGACGGTGCTCGCTCATCGAACGACTACTCCTCGGGCAGGCGAGAGCGCCTGGAAGCGGCAGTTGAGATCCGGTCCCCCCGAATTGCGGACAGGCCCTGCGGAAGGCACATCCGCAGTACATCCGGCAGTCCGCGATGTCTGACGCCCTGCGGCGCCTCGCGGTTCCCGGTGATCTGCATGCCGGACAGACTACGCACGGTCAAAACCCATCTAGGGCCGAAGTTCACCCCAAATGACGCAAGTCGCTTGCTACGAATTGGTGATGTGACGCCGTTCACTAAGGCAGCCCTTGTCGAACCCTGCGGACCGATCTATCGTGCAGATGTATCGAGTCGATACATCAGGGCGGCATAAGCACCTGACCCGCGCACTACGGGACCACACGGCAACGGAGGAGGCGAAGATGAGCAGACGCTCCGGCATCCTCGAATTCGCCGTCCTCGGACTGCTCCGCGAGTCCCCGATGCACGGCTATGAGCTGCGCAAACGCCTCAACACCTCGCTAGGCATCTTCCGCGCCTTCAGCTACGGCACCCTCTATCCCTGCCTCAAGACGCTGGTCGCCAGTGGCTGGTTGATCGAGGAGCCGAGCACCGCCCCGGCCGATCTCGCGACGCCCGCCTCTTCACTGGCGGGACGCAGGGCGAAGATCGTGTACCGGTTGACGGCGGAGGGCAAGGAGCACTTCGAGGAGCTGCTCTCGCACACCGGCCCGGACGCCTGGGAGGACGAGCACTTCGCGGCTCGCTTCGCCTTCTTCGGCCAGACGGAACGTGATGTGCGGATGCGCGTCCTGGAGGGCCGGCGCAGCCGGCTGGAGGAGCGCCTGGAGAAGATGCGCGCCTCTCTCGCCCGCACCCGGGAACGACTTGACGACTACACACTTGAGCTGCAGCGGCACGGCATGGAATCCGTGGAGCGCGAAGTGCGCTGGCTGAACGAGCTCATCGAGAGCGAGCGTTCGGGACGGGACCGGCGACGGTCCGGCCCCGAGGGCTCCTCTCAGCAGGACACCGCAGAGGAAACGGGCGGCCTGCCCCGGCGCCGGGCTGACACCCCGCCGGATCCGTCCGATGACACCGCCTGATGGAGCTTCCGCGCATCGCGGGAGCCGTCAGGACCACCATTACACACAGGGAGCAACCGGAATGGGTTCGGTTCGCGTAGCCATCGTCGGCGTGGGCAACTGCGCCGCCTCGCTGGTGCAGGGCGTCGAGTTCTACAAGGACGCCGATCCGGCCGGCAAGGTGCCCGGCCTGATGCACGTCCAGTTCGGCGACTACCACGTCAGCGACGTCGAGTTCGTCGCCGCCTTCGACGTCGACGCGAAGAAGGTCGGCCTCGACCTCGCGGACGCCATCGGTGCCAGCGAGAACAACACCATCAAGATCGCGGACGTGCCCACCACCGGCATCACCGTCCAGCGCGGCCACACCCACGACGGTCTGGGCAAGTACTACCGCCAGACGATCGAGGAGTCCGCCGAGGCCCCCGTGGACATCGTCCAGGTCCTCAAGGACAAGCAGGTCGACGTTCTCGTCTGCTACCTCCCCGTCGGTTCCGAGGTCGCGGCGAAGTTCTACGCCCAGTGCGCCATCGACGCCAAGGTCGCGTTCGTCAACGCCCTCCCGGTCTTCATCGCCGGCACCAAGGAGTGGGCGGACAAGTTCACCGAGGCCGGCGTCCCGATCGTCGGCGACGACATCAAGTCGCAGGTCGGCGCGACCATCACGCACCGCGTGATGGCGAAGCTCTTCGAGGACCGGGGCGTCATCCTGGACCGCACGATGCAGCTGAACGTCGGCGGCAACATGGACTTCAAGAACATGCTCGAGCGTGAGCGCCTGGAGTCCAAGAAGATCTCGAAGACGCAGGCCGTCACCTCGCAGATCCGTGACCGCGAGCTCGGCGCCGACAACGTCCACATCGGTCCGTCGGACTACGTGGCGTGGCTGGACGACCGCAAGTGGGCCTACGTCCGCCTCGAAGGCCGCGCCTTCGGCGACGTCCCGCTGAACCTCGAGTACAAGCTCGAGGTGTGGGACTCCCCGAACTCGGCCGGTGTCATCATCGACGCCGTCCGCGCCGCGAAGATCGCTCTGGACCGGGGCATCGGTGGCCCGATCCTCTCCGCTTCCTCGTACTTCATGAAGTCCCCGCCGGTCCAGTACTTCGACGACGAGGCCCGCGAGAACGTCGAGAAGTTCATCGCCGGCGAGGTCGAGCGCTGATCCAGCCCCACGGCTGACAGCATCGCCCCGCACGGGAGCGGCAACGCCTCCACGCAGGTCTGACGTCGAAGGTCCCCGAGCCCACGCGCTCGGGGACCTTCGACGTATGTGACCCTTGCTCACATGGCTGTCGCGCGTGATCTGCGGATACTCCTGCGCCTTCGGAACTTCCGTCGCCTCCTTGCCGTACGACTCCTCTCGCAGGCGGCAGACGGCGTCTACCAGGTCGCGCTGGCCGCGCACGTCGTCTTCTCACCCGAGAGGCAGGCCTCGGCCGGCGCCATCGCCTCCGCCATGGCGGTCCTGCTCCTCCCCTACTCCCTGGTCGGCCCGTTCGCCGGTGTGCTGCTCGACCGCTGGCCGCGCCGCCAGGTCTTCCTCCACGGGAACCTGCTCAGAGCGGTCCTCGCCTGCTGCACCGCGCTGCTCATTCTCGGCTCGGTGCCCGAGTGGCTCTTCTACGCGTCAGCGCTCTGCGTCACGGCGGTCAACCGCTTCGTCCTCGCCGGGCTCTCCGCCGCCCTGCCGCGCGTCGTCGACGAGGACCGACTGGTGCTCGCCAACTCGCTCTCCCCGACAGCAGGCACACTGGCGGCCACGGCCGGCGGCGGACTCGCCTTCGCCGTACGCCTGCTGGCCGACGACTCGGACGCCGCAGTGGTCCTGCTGGGCGCCCTGCTCTACCTGTTCTCGGCCCTGGCCTCCCTGACCCTGCCCCGCACACTGCTGGGCCCTGACGCCCAAGAGAGCGCGATACACCTGCGGGCGGCGCTGGGAATCACCGCGCGAGGGCTCGTCGCCGGGATGCGGCACCTGGTGGAGCGCCGGGACGCGGGCCGGGCGCTGGTCGCCATGACAGTGCTCCGCTTCTGCTACGGCGCCCTGACCGTCATGGTGCTCATGCTCTGCCGCTACGCCTGGTCGGACGACGAGTCCGAGGGTCTGGCGCTGCTCGGTCTGGCGCTGGGAATCTCCGGGGCGGGCTTCTTCGTAGCCGCCGTCGTGACGCCCTGGGCCGTGAACCGGTTCGGCCGGTACGGATGGGTCGTCGTCTGCGCGGGGAGCGCGGCCGTCCTGGAACCCGCCCTGGGCCTGTCGTTCGCTCCGGTGCCGATGATGGTCGCGGCGTTCGTGCTCGGCGTGGCGACGCAGGGATCCAAGATCGCGACGGACACGGTGGTCCAGACGTCGGTGGCCGACGCCTACCGGGGGCGGGTCTTCTCCCTCTACGACGTGCTGTTCAACGTGGCGTTCGTGAGCGCGGCAGCCACCTCCGCACTCGCCCTGCCGGCCGACGGACGGTCCGTCTCCGTGGTGGCCGGAGTGGCCGTCCTCTACGCGGGCGTCGCCGTGGCGATGTTCCGGTGGCGGAGCACGGCCACCGCCTCATGACCTGCCGGGCGCGCCGGTGTTTCACGTGAAACACGACCGCCCGCAACCACCACCGCGCGGTCGTGTTTCACGTGAAACACGAGCGCGCGGGAGAACCGGAGACTCAGTTCCGCGCCTGCCACCACTCGGTGAGAGCGGCAGCGGCGGCCTCCTCGCCCATCGGCCCGTTCTCCAGACGCAGTTCCAGCAAGAACGCGTACGCCTGGCCGATGACGGGCCCCGGGCCGATGTCGAGAATCCGCATGATCGCGTTTCCGTCCAGGTCGGGGCGGATGGAGTCCAGCTCCTCCTGCTCCTGGAGCAGCGCGATGCGCTCCTCCAGCGCGTCGTACGTCCGCGAGAGAGCGTTCGCCTTGCGCTTGTTCCTGGTCGTGCAGTCCGAACGGGTGAGCTTGTGGAGCCGTTCCAGCAGGGGTCCCGCATCGCGCACGTACCGGCGCACGGCCGAATCGGTCCACTCGCCGTCGCCGTAGCCGTGGAAGCGCAGGTGGAGCTCGACCAGCCGGGAGACGTCCTTGACCATGTCGTTGGAGTACTTCAGCTCCGTCAGACGCTTCTTGACCATCTTGGCGCCGACCACCTCGTGGTGGTGGAAGGAGACGCGGCCGTCCTTCTCGAAGCGCCGGGTCCGGGGCTTGCCGATGTCGTGGAGCAGCGCGGAGAGCCGCAGGACGAGGTCCGGGCCGTCCTTCTCCAGGTCGATCGCCTGCTCCAGCACGGTCAGGGAGTGCTCGTAGACGTCCTTGTGGCGGTGATGCTCGTCACTCTCCAGCCGGAGCGCCGGCAGTTCCGGCAGCACGTACTGGGCCAGTCCCGTGTCGACCAGCAGCCCCAGCCCCTTGCGGGGGTGCTCGGAGAGGAGCAGCTTGTTCAGCTCCTCCCGGATGCGCTCGGCCGAGACGATCTCGATGCGGGCCGCCATCTCCTTCATGGCCGCGATGACCTCGGGGGCCACCTCGAAGTCGAGCTGCGCGGCGAACCGTGCGGCCCGCAGCATGCGGAGCGGGTCGTCGGAGAAGGACGCCTCCGGGGTTCCCGGGGTACGCAGAACCCGGTCCGCGAGGTCCTTCATCCCGTCGTGCGGGTCGATGAATTCCTTCCGCGGCAGGGCGACGGCCATCGCGTTGACGGTGAAGTCGCGGCGGACCAGGTCTTCCTCGATGGAGTCCCCGTACGAGACCTCGGGCTTCCGGGAGGTGCGGTCGTACGCCTCCGAACGATAGGTCGTGACCTCGACCTGGTAGCCGTCCTTCTGCGAGCCCACCGTGCCGAACGCGATGCCGATCTCCCAGACCGAGTCGGCCCAGGGGCGGACGATCTTGAGAACGTCCTCCGGCCGTGCGTCGGTGGTGAAGTCGAGGTCGTTCCCGAGCCGTCCGAGCAGCGCGTCCCGGACCGAGCCGCCGACCAGGGCGAGAGAGAACCCCGCTTCCTCGAAACGGTGGGCGAGGTCGTCGGCGACAGGGGACACCCGCAGCAGTTCGCTGACCGCACGGGGCTCCGCCTGGCTCAGGGCGCTGGTCTTGTCTTCGTTGGCGTTCGGCACAACAGAAAAGGGTACGTGCCCCGACCGGCCCGGGCGTCATCGTTTCCAGGAGCCCTGCGAGACTCTGCCGATCATGAGAGGCGGTCCGGAGCACTCCGCCACAGCGCACCTCGTTACCATGCGGGGACGCAGAACCGACAGCGATCGACACCCCAGCTGACGACGACGAGGGACGGGTACACGCGTGGCCGAGGCGGCAGACTCTCAGGGGACACATCCCTCTCCTGCTCGCCGGTGGATGAGACGTACAGCGTCCGTGTTGCTGGGGGTGCCCTTGCTGACCGGTCTGCTCGCCGGTCCGGCGGCATCGACTCCCCTTGCCGGCCCGGTGGAGAAGGCCGCCGCTATCTCCAGCACGGTCGACGTGGCGCTGAACTCGCTCGCTCCCAGCGCACCGGTGGAAGGGGACACGCTGGTCGTCTCCGGCACCCTGACCAACAAGGGCAAGGAGACGATCAAGGACGCCGAGGTGGACCTCCGGGTCGGTCCGAGGCTCTCGGGACGTTCCTCGATCGACGCGAACGCCAAGCGGACCGGATATCTGCCGGGCGTCGACGCGGAACCGCTCGGCGCCCCGTACACCGTGCGGGTGTCCTCCCTCCGCAAGGGCGTCAGCCAGGACTTCTCGATCTCCGTCCCGGTCGACAAGCTGCCGCTGGACTCCGCCGGTGTCTACCAGCTGGCCGTCTCCCTGACCGGGCAGACGTCCGCCAGCTCCTACGAGCGGGTCCTCGGTATCCAGCGCACCTTCCTGCCCTGGCAGCCCGAGGAGAGCGACTCCAAGTCCAAGCTCACCTTCCTCTGGCCACTGATCGCCTCCGCGCACATCACGGCCGAGACCGCTTCGGACGAGCAGCAGACCCCCGTCTTCCAGGACGACGACCTCGCCGCCGAGCTGCGGCCAGGCGGTCGGCTCGAACAGCTCGTCTCCCTGGGCAACGGGCTCCCGGTGACCTGGGTGATCGATCCGGATCTGCTGGCGAGCGTCGACGCGATGGCAGGGACCTACCAGGTCGAGTCCGGCGACACCACGGTCCCGGGAACCAACCAGGCGGTCGCGAAGAAGTGGCTCGACGCCCTGCAGAAGGCGGTGAACGGCGGCAAGGTCGTCGCCCTTCCGTTCGCCGACCCCGACCTCGCGTCCATCGCGCACCGGGGCAAGAACGTCTCGGGCACCCTCAGCCATCTGCAGACCGCCACCGAAGCGGCGACGACCACGGTCGAGACGGTCCTGCACACCACGCCGACCACCGACTTCGCCTGGCCCGTGGACGGCGCCGTCGATCCGTCGATCGTCGATGTGGCCACCTCGGCCGGGGCCCACAACGTGATCGCGCGCAGCGACAGCCTGAAGGAGACCGGCGGTCTGCTGTACACCCCCACGGCTGCCCGGCCCATCGGCGGCGGTACGAACGCGGTCGTGGCCGACTACCGGCTCTCGACTGCCTTCGGCGGTGACATGACGGGGGGCGAACGCTCCACGCTCGCGGTCCAGAACTTCCTCTCCCAGACCCTGGCATTCACCAAGCAGGACGAGGAGAAGGAGCGCAGCATCGTGGTGGCTCCCCAGCGGATGCCCACCGCCGCACAGGCGCAGACCATGGCGAGGGCCCTCCGGACGCTGGAAGACGGCCGCTGGACGGATTCCCTGGATCTGGTGGGCGCCTCCGAGGTCAAGCCGGACGCCGGGGCGACCACCCGGGTGCCCAGCGCGTCCGCGTACCCGAAGAAGCTGCGCAGCCAGGAACTGCCCACCCAGGCGTTCCAGGACATCAGGGCCATCCAGGACTCGCTGAACAGCTTCCAGGTCATCCTGACCCAGCCGGAGCGGGTGGTGACCCCGTTCGGCAACGCGATCAACCGCTCGATGTCGACCTCCTGGCGGGGAAAGCCGCTGGAGGCCCAGCAGTACCGTGACGCGGTACGCACGTACCTCCAGGGGCTGGTCGGCCAGGTGAACCTGATCGCGAAGTCGGACGTCACGCTCTCCGGCCGGAGCGCTACGATCCCCGTCACCGTGCAGAACCAGCTGGTGCAGGGGGTCGACCACCTGGTGCTCCGGCTGACCTCGGACAACGCCACCCGTCTCAAGCTCAACGACGGCGGCGCGGTCGCGCAGAAGCCGGTGGCGATCGCGGGCGGGCACAGCCAGTCGGTGAAGTTCGACGCGGACGCCAACGTCAATGGCCAGGTGCAGGTCAGGGCGCGCCTCTTCACTCAGGACGGGACGCCGTACGGCGACGAGATGACCTTCACGGTGAAGGTCTCCGAACTGACGCCGACCGTGCTGCTGGTGATCGCCGGCGGCCTGCTGCTGCTGGTCCTCGCGGGTGTGAGGATGTACAACCACCGGAAGCGCGCCGTCGCAAGCGACACGTCGGAAGGCGGCGGCGGCGAACCCGAGCAGCCGAGTGACCCGACACCGGACACCGGGCCGGAAAGCGGGGACCCTTCCGGGACGGGTGAGAAAGTGGACCGTTGAGCGATGTCTGTCGAGGCCGGTCGGCCGGGGACGATGAGGTGGGGTTTCGATGAACGCGCCGTACGACGGTGACCGCGTGCATGGCGCGGGCGGGACGGGCGCCGACCGTGTGCCCCCGGAGACGGGACCGGACGGGATGACCCCGGCCGACCCGTACCTCCAGCACGCCTACGACCACGACCCCTACCGGGCGCGCGACCTCGCCGCCCAGGACCCGGTCGGCGAGGCCCTGTACGACCGGGCTTCCCACCCACCGCCGCCCCCGGGCACGTACCAGGAGCCGCAGCCGCTCTACCAGCAGCCTCCCGCGTCCCAGTACCCCCCGGACCCCCGGCTCTGGGCCCAGACGCCCGCACCGGAGCCCGCAGGGCCCTCCCGGCACCTTCCCTACGGCGAAGACGCCCTGACGACCCAGTTCGTGGGCGTCGACGACCTCGTCACCCGCGCTTCGGACGACGACGTCGAGCCGGACGCCTTCGCCCACCTCTTCCGGGACCAGGAGGGCTCCGGCGGCGGCCGGCACGCCGGCACGCCCGAACCCGAGCCCGCCAAGGCACCCGCGCCGCAGAAGTCCGGCGGACGGGCTTCGGGGCTGCTCAAGTCCAGTGCCCTGATGGCCGCCGGAACGCTCGTCTCCCGGCTCACCGGCTTCGTCCGGAGCCTGGTCATCACCGCGGCCCTCGGCACCGTCCTGCTCGGCGACAGCTTCACCATCGCCTACACCCTGCCGACGATGATCTACATCCTCACCGTCGGCGGCGGTCTGAACTCCGTGTTCGTCCCCCAGCTGGTCCGCTCCATGAAGGAGGACGAGGACGGCGGCGAGGCGTACGCCAACCGCCTGCTCACCCTGGTGATGGTCGCGCTCGGCGTGATCGTGGCCGCGGCGGTGTTCGCCGCGCCGCTGCTCATCAAGCTGATGTCGCTCCCCATCGCCAGGGACCCCGCCGCCAACAGCGTGGCCGTCACCTTCGCGCGCTACTGCCTGCCGACGATCTTCTTCATGGGCGTGCACGTCGTGATGGGGCAGATCCTGAACGCGCGCGGCAAGTTCGGCGCGATGATGTGGACCCCGGTCCTCAACAACATCGTCATGATCGCCACGTTCGGTCTCTTCATCTGGGTCTACGGCACTTCGGCCGAATCCCGGATGGGCGTCGAGACCATCCCGCCCGACGGCGTGCGGCTGCTGGGCGTCGGCACCCTGCTCGGCCTCACCGTGCAGGCCCTGGCGATGATCCCGTACCTGCGGGAGGCGGGATTCCGCTTCCGGCCGCGCTTCGACTGGAAGGGCCACGGCCTCGGCAAGACGATCAAGCTGGCCAAGTGGACCGTGCTCTTCGTCCTCGCCAACCAGGCGGGCGTCCTGGTCGTCACCCAGCTCGCCACCTCGGCCGGGAAGCTCTCCGGCCGGGAAGGCACCGGTTTCCTGGCGTACTCCAACGCCCAGCTCATCTGGGGCATGCCGCAGGCCATCATCACCGTCTCCGTGATGGCCGCCCTGCTGCCCCGCATCGCCCGGGCCGCGCACGACAACGACCCCGGCGCGGTCCGCGACGACATCTCCCAGGGACTGCGGAACTCCGCCGTCGCCATCGTGCCCGTGTCCTTCGGCTTCCTCGCGCTCGGCCTGCCGATGTGCACCCTGCTCTACGGGTCCAGCGGGTCCGAGTCCTCCCGGTCGATGGGCTTCATCCTGATGGCCTTCGCCCTCGGCCTCATCCCGTACTCGGTGCAGTACGTCGTACTGCGCGGCTTCTACGCCTACGAGGACACCCGCACCCCCTTCTACAACACGGTCATCGTGGCGGCCGTCAACGCCGCCGCGTCGGCCCTCTGCTACGTCGTCCTCCCGGCCCGCTGGGCGGTGGTCGGCATGGCGGCGTCCTACGGCCTCGCCTACGCGGTCGGGGTCGGAATCGCCTGGCGCAGGCTGCGCAAGCGGCTCGGCGGCGATCTGGACGGCGCCCGCGTCGTCCGCACCTACGCCCGCCTCTGCATGGCGGCCGTCCCTGCCGCACTGGTCGGGGGCGTCGTAGGGGTCGCCCTGCTCGAACTTCTCGGCGAAGGCGTACTCGGTTCGGTCGCCGCACTGATCTGCGGCGGTCTGCTCCTGCTCGGCATCTTCTTCGGAGCGGCCAAGAAGATGCGGATCGAAGAGGTGAACGGCCTGATGGGTATGGTCCGGGGACGGCTCGGCCGCTGAACGGGCGCCGCAGCACACAACCATCGCCGGTCTCCGCGTGTCGTGCATAGCGCCGGAGTGTGGGCACAATTGGCGTGACTGTGAGCAGAGCTGGCTGGCATCGCGCAACGGATGGGGAGGCAGGAACGACGGTGGCGGAACGTAGCACGGCTGCCGTCGACGTGGCCGACAACAGCGGCGACGAGCCGCTGGCCGCCAAGGCGGACGAGGCCACGACCGACGGGACGGCTGAAGCCAAGAGCGCGGAGGGCGCGAGCCCCGCCGGCGTGGACGACAAGGACGCCGGCTCCCCTGCGGAGCCGCCGGCGCCCGATCTGCACAGCGGCCACAAGCTGGCCAATCGCTATCGACTCGAAGAGTGCGTCACCCGGCTGGATGGTTTCAGCAGCTGGCGAGCGGTGGACGAGAAGCTGCGGCGCGCGGTGGGCGTCCACCTGCTCACGGCGAACCATCCCCGCGCCCGGCCGGTGCTGGCGGCAGCACGCTCGTCCGCGCTGCTCGGCGACCCGCGCTTCGTCCAGGTGCTGGACGCCGTGGAAGAGGGCGACTTCGTCTACGTCGTCCACGAATGGCTCCCGGACGCCGTCGAACTCACCGCGCTGCTCGCCGCGGGCCCGATGGAGGCGCACGACGCGTTCCAGCTCGTCGGCCAGCTCTCCCAGGCCATGGCGGCGGCGCACCGCGAGGGGCTGGCCCACCTGCGCCTGACCCCCGGCGCCGTCCTGCGCAGCTCCACGGGGCAGTACCGCATCCGCGGCCTCGCCGTGGACGCCGCCCTGCGGGGCATCACGGCCGAGCGTCCGCTGCGCACGGACACCGAGGCGATCGGCGCCCTGCTGTACGCGGCGCTCACGCAGCGGTGGCCCTACGAGAGCGACGCATACGGGCTCGTGGGCCTGCCCAAGGGAATGGGGCTCATCGCCCCCGACCAGGTCAGGGCGGGAGTCCACCGCGGCCTCTCCGAGCTCGCCATGCGTGCGCTCGCCAACGACGGCGCCACCGCCTCACGGCAGGAGCCGCCCTGCACCACCCCGGACGAGCTGGCCAAGGCGGTCGCCGCGATGCCGCGCATTCTGCCGCCCGAGCCGACCTTCACCGCTCCGCCCGAGTACCAGCGGACCACTTACCAGCAGGGGACGTACGGACGTCCGTCGGCCCGTCCGGCGCAGGCGGCGCCGGTCATGGCCGCGCCTCCGGCTCCGCTCCAGAGCCGCACCGGCAGGGCTTTGAAGTGGGCCGTCTCCGCCCTGCTCATCGCCGCGCTGGGGCTCGGCAGCTGGCAGCTCGCCGAGACGCTGCTGGACAACAACAAGACCGAGGAGACCGACACCACTCGGACGACGGACAGCGGCAGCACCGACAAGAACGTCCTCGTCACGGGCAAGCCGATCACCATCTTGGGAGCCACGGACTACGACCCTCTCGGCACCGACGGGGGCGAGAAGCCCGAGACGATAAAGAACGCCTACGACGGTGACCCCAGCACCTACTGGTCCACCCAGAGCTACTACACCGCCAAGTTCGGCGCCCTCAAGACAGGCGTCGGCATGGTTCTCGACCTCGGCAAGGTGCAGCAGGTCGGTTCCGTGGACGTCTCCTTCCTCGACGGCACCACCTCGGTCGAGCTGCGCACCGCGAAGGACGCGTCCCCGCCCTCCATGCCCGACGGCTTCACCAAGGTGGCCGAGGGCTCGGGGACGGACGTGACGCTCAAGCCCGGGAACCCCGTCCAGGCGCGGTACCTTCTCGTCTGGCTCACCGAGCTGCCCGGCAGCGGGAAGGATTACCGGGGCAAGGTCTCCGAGATCAAGGTCACCAGCTGACGGACGCAAGGGGCGGGGGAGCTCACCGTTGGACGACGCCAGATTCGTCGACACCAGTGACCAGGAGCTACTGGCACAGCACGTGGCGGGCGTACCGGAGGCCTTCGGTGAGCTGGTGCGGCGCCACCGGGACCGTCTGTGGGCCGTGGCGCTGCGGACGCTCGGAGACCGGGAGGAAGCGGCGGACGCGGTCCAGGACGCCCTCGTGTCCGCGTTCCGCTCCGCCCACACGTTCCGGGGGCAGTCCGCCGTCACCACCTGGCTGCACCGGATCACCGTGAACGCCTGCCTCGACCGGGCCCGCAAGGCAGCCTCCCGCAGGACCTCGCCGGTGGACACCGCCGACCACCTCGATCAGTTGCTGGAACCGCACGAGTCGGCCGAGGCACCCGCCGAGCGTCATGATCTCCATCGCGAGTTGCTGGCCGCGCTCGCGACGCTCCCTCCCGAGCAGCGCGCCGCACTGGTCCTCGTGGACATGCAGGGGTATCCCGTCGCGGAGGCGGCCGTGATCCTCGAAGTCCCGACCGGGACGGTGAAGAGTCGCTGCGCCCGGGGACGGGCCCGGCTCCTGCCGCTGCTGAATCATCTGCGCGGGCGGGACCCGGAGGACCCACCGCGGACGAGCAAGGGCCCGCCGGGTTCCGAGCGGAACCGATCACAAGGTCCATTCGTCCCACGGGCGTCGGCGCCGAGGGACGCAGGAGCGCATGATCCTGCCGCAGCGCAGGGCGGAGGCGGACACCCATGACATTCACCACCGATACGACTCGGCACCCGGACGTCACCGAGATCTCCGACTTCGACGAAGGTGCCCTCCCCCTCGCCCGGGCCACGGAAGTCCGGCGTCATCTCCTCATCTGTGCGCTCTGCGAGGACGTGCGCTCCTCGCTGGAGGAGATCAGGTCTCTGCTCGGCTCAGTGCCGGAGCCTTCCCCCATGCCGGCCGACGTCACGGCCCGCATCGACGCGGCTCTCGCCGCCGAGACACTTCTCGACACCCGCACCCCTGAGGTCGCCCCCTCGTGGAGCGTCGATGTTTCACGTGAAACATCGACGGGTGAAACAGCGGACAGTGAGATGGGGACGGGGGAAGCAGCGGCCCGTGAAAGGGCATCGCAGACCGCGGGGCGGCCGACAGCGCACATTGCGGAGAACACCGCAGAGCACCCTGCCGACGCAGTTGCCGGGACACCGCCGAAGCGCAGGGCGCCGACGCCCCGTTCCGCCAACGGCTCCTCCGGCGCCGCCACAGGCCCGGGCCGGCGCCGATCTACCCGGCGCCGCCGCATCGTCCTCGGGACCGTGTTCGGCGCCGCGATTCTGGGCATGGGCACCCTCGTGTTCCAGACGGCAGGAGTGACGGCCGGAGCTTCGTCCGACAAAGCGGACTCCGGGGCCATGGCTGCGTCCGCGCCGCCGGAGGGCAGCACGGAGGCAGCGACGTCATCCGCCGTCGAGTTCACCACGGCCACGCTCCCGGAACAGGTGCGCGGCCTCCTGAACGGACCCTCCGCCCTCCAGCGGACCGAGGACGCCGACAGCGCCCCGCAGGATGCAGGCCCCTCCGGCATGCCCACGATCGAGCGTCCGCTGCAGGCGCCGTCCGTTCCCGTCTGCGTCCAGCGGGCGCTCGGCCGTACCGCCTCCGCCCTCGCGGTGGAGACAGGGATCTACCGGGGGGCCGTCACGTACCTCGTAGTGCTGCCGCACCCCACGGACGGTTCCCTGGTCACCGCCTACCTCGTCGATGCCGGGTGCACCGCCTCCGACCCCTCGGGCACGGGCTCGCTGCTGTTCACCCACGCCTACCCCCGCGCCTGACCCCGATGTGCCCCGCGCCACGCGGGAAGGATCGGGAATGCACGCCCCGTAGGATCCGTTGGGTGGGGTGAGAGTCGTTGAACCGACCCCCTCAGACAAGCAGGCAGACCGCAGAGACGAGGAAGACACCCGTGAGCGACGTCCGTAATGTGATCATCATCGGCTCGGGGCCGGCTGGATACACGGCCGCCCTCTACACCGCTCGCGCCTCGCTGAAGCCCCTGGTCTTCGAGGGTGCCGTCACCGCCGGTGGTGCGCTGATGAACACCACCGACGTGGAGAACTTCCCCGGGTTCCAGGACGGCATCATGGGTCCCGACCTCATGGACAACATGCGCGCCCAGGCCGAGCGCTTCGGCGCGGAGCTGGTTCCGGACGACGTGGTCGCCGTGGATCTGACCGGTGAGATCAAGACGGTCACCGACACAGCGGGTACGGTCCACCGCGCCAAGGCGGTCATCGTGACCACCGGGTCCCAGCACCGGAAGCTCGGTCTGCCGAACGAGGACGCCCTCTCCGGGCGCGGCGTCTCCTGGTGCGCCACCTGCGACGGGTTCTTCTTCAAGGACCAGGACATCGCGGTGATCGGCGGCGGCGACACCGCAATGGAGGAGGCGACCTTCCTCTCGCGCTTCGCGAAGTCGGTCACCATCGTCCACCGCCGTGACACGCTCCGCGCCTCCAAGGCGATGCAGGAGCGTGCCTTCGCCGACCCGAAGATCAAGTTCGCCTGGGACAGCGAGGTCGCCGGGGTCCACGGCGAGCAGAAGCTTTCCAGTCTGACTCTGCGCAACACCAAGACCGGAGAGACCTCCGAGCTGGCGGTCACCGGCCTCTTCATTGCTGTCGGCCACGACCCGCGGACCGAGCTCTTCAAGGGTCAGCTCGACCTCGACGAGGAGGGCTACCTCAAGGTCCAGGCCCCCTCGACCCGCACCAACCTCACGGGCGTCTTCGGTGCCGGCGACGTCGTCGACCACACCTACCGTCAGGCCATCACCGCGGCCGGCACCGGGTGCTCGGCCGCTCTCGACGCCGAACGCTTCCTGGCCGCCCTGGCGGACGAGAAGCTCGCCGAGCCGGAGAAGACCCCGGCCGTCTGAACTGCTCCACCCACACCCCCACCCTGTAGTTAAGGAGGCCGCCGTGGCCGGCGCGCTGAAGAACGTTACCGACGCTACTTTCGAGGAAGAGGTTCTCAAGAGCGGCAAGCCCGTTCTCGTGGACTTCTGGGCCGCCTGGTGCGGCCCGTGCCGCCAGATCGCCCCCTCCCTGGAGGCCATCGCGGCTGAGCACGACGAGATCGAGATCGTGAAGCTCAACATCGACGAAAACCCGGAAACCGCTGCGAAGTACGGCGTGATGTCCATTCCGACGCTCAACGTCTACCAGGGTGGCGAGGTCGCCAAGACCATCGTCGGCGCCAAGCCCAAGGCCGCGATCATCCGCGACCTCGAAGACTTCATCGTCGCGAAGTAAGCATCACCCCGCTGCTGTGCGCACGCCCAGCAGCGCACGGAGCATGTTTCACGTGAAACGGGTCGGCCTCATCAAGAGGCCGGCCCGTTCTGCTGTGCCCGCTCCGCGGTGCCCGGCGCCCTGTCCAGACGCTCTGTCCTGATGGTCCGCGGTAACACTCGGCCGTCAGAGCGGCCGGAGCACGGGTTCCTTCTGCACCACCCCGAGCAGCCGGTCCAAGGCCAGCTCGACGTCTTCCCGCCAGGAGAGCGTCGTCCGCAGATCCAGTCGGAGACGCGGATGGACGGGATGCGGCCGGACCGTCTTGAAGCCCACCGCCAGAAGGTGATCCGCGGGGAGGAGACACGCGGGTTCCTTCCACCGCGCTTCGCCAAAGGCTTCGATCGCTTTGAAGCCCCGTTGCAGCAGGTCCTTCGCCACCGTCTGCACCATGACTCTTCCGAGCCCCTGTCGCTGGTACGCGGGGTCGATCCACCCGGTGATCAGCTGCACCGCGTCCGGTGAGACCGGGCTGGTGGGAAAGGCGATGGAACGCGGTACGTAGGCCGGCGGAGCGTAGAGCACGTAGCCCACCGGCACCTCGTCGACGTGGACCAGGCGACCGCAGGAGCCCCACTCCAGGAGGACTGCGGAGAGCCAGGATTCCTTCGCCGTCTCCGACTCGCCCGCCTTGATCGCGGCTTCCGCCCTGACGGGGTCCAACTCCCAGAACACACACGACCGACAGCGCTGGGGAAGATCCGGAAGGTTGTCCAGGGTGAGCGGTACGAGCCGACGCCCCATGAAGGCGATCCCTCACTTCCTTGGATCCCGGGAGATGCGCCCTACCAGATCGCATCGTATCGACGCGGGCAGGAGGCGCCTACCCGGGAACGAGCAAAGGACGGGTCCTGTTCCGCTGCCGGAACAGGACCCGTCCTTTGCTCGTACTACCGGAACCGTCAACCCGCCGCTTCGTCCTCGGCCGGCTTCACGGAGGTGCCGCTCTCCAGCACGCGTCCCTCACCCGGCGCGAGGCTGCCGAGAATGCGGTTGAGATCCTCCATCGAGGCGAACTCGACGACGATCTTCCCCTTCTTCTGGCCGAGGTCGACCTTTACCCGGGTCTCGAAGCGGTCCGAGAGCCGTGACGCCAGATCACTCAGCGCGGGTGAGACCAGGCTGCCCGCCCTCGGCCCCTTCGGCTTCGCGGAACGGGAGCTCTTCGACTCCATGACCTTGACGATCTCCTCGGTCGAACGCACCGAGAGCCCTTCGCGCACGATGCGGCGGGAGAGATCCTCCTGCTCCTGGGGGTCCTCCAGCGAGAGCAGCGCGCGCGCATGGCCTGCCGAGAGAACTCCGGCCGCCACCCTGCTCCGCACGGAGAGCGGCAGGCGCAGCAGGCGCAGCGTGTTGGAGACCTGGGGTCGCGAGCGTCCGATCCGGTCAGCCAGCTGCTCCTGGGTGCAGTTGAACTCCTTCAGCAGCTGGGAGTAGGCGGCGGCCTCCTCCAGCGGGTTGAGCTGAGCCCGGTGCAGGTTCTCGAGGAGGGCGTCCAGCAGGAGCTTGTCGTCCTCCGTCGCCCGGACGATCGCGGGGATCCGCTCCAGGCCTGCCTCCCGGCTGGCCCGCAGGCGCCGCTCACCCATGATGAGCTCGTACTCGTCGGGCCCGACCTGGCGCACCACGACGGGCTGGAGGAGACCCACCTCCTTGATCGAGGTGACCAGCTCGCTGAGCGCCTCCTCGTCGAACACCTCGCGAGGCTGCTGAGGGTTGGGACGGATGGACTCCGGCAGCAGTTCGGCGAAGTACGCGCCGACCGTGCCGGGCTCCGACTGCTCCACCGGCGGTTCCGGCGACTTCGGCTCGGGCACCAGAGGTCCGTTCGGAAGAGCGGACAGCTTCGCGGCCGGCACTCCCCGCTCGGCAGCCAGCACCTGGCCGGGCCCCTGGGGTGCGACCTGCTTCTCCGTGGGAGCTGCCGGGATCAGCGCAGCGAGGCCACGTCCCAGCCCTCGACGACGGTCACTCACTGGATGCCCTCCGAAATGCTCCGCTGGGTGCTCTGACTGCCCACGTGGGCGGGCTGGGGTTCGTACCGCACTCCGACGCCCCGCAGCGCAATCTCACGCGCCGCTTCGAGATACGACAGCGACCCGCTCGATCCCGGATCGTACGTCAGCACGGTCTGTCCGTAGCTCGGCGCCTCCGAGATGCGTACGGACCTCGGAATGCTCGTCCGCAGCACCTCCTTGCCGAAGTGGCTGCGCACCTCCTCCGCGACCTGGGACGCGAGACGAGTCCTGCCGTCGTACATGGTGAGCAGGATCGTGGACACATGGAGGTCAGGGTTGAGATGACCACGCACCAGTTCAACGTTCCGCAGCAGCTGCCCCAGACCCTCCAGTGCGTAGTACTCGCACTGAATGGGGATCAGCACCTCGGCTCCGGCAACCATCGCATTGACCGTCAGCAGGCCCAGGGAGGGCGGGCAGTCGATGAGGATGTAGTCGAGCGGCTGCTCGTACGCCTGGATGGCGCGCTGGAGCCGGCTCTCGCGCGCCACCAGGGAGACCAGCTCGATCTCCGCACCGGCGAGGTCGATGGTGGCGGGGGCACAGAAGAGACCTTCGACGTCCGGGACGGGCTGCACGACTTCGGAGAGCGGCATGCTCTCCACCAGTACGTCGTAGACCGAGGGGACCTCGGCATGGTGGTCGATCCCCAGAGCCGTCGAGGCGTTTCCCTGCGGATCAAGGTCGATCACCAGAACGCGGGCGCCGTGCAGAGCGAGCGAGGCGGCAAGATTGACGGTCGACGTCGTCTTGCCCACACCACCCTTCTGGTTGGCGACCACCATGACGCGCGTCCGGTCGGGGCGTGGCAGTCCCTCGCCGGCACGGCCCAGGGCCTCCACCGCCAGCTGGGCCGCGCGGCCAATAGGGGTGTCATCCATCGGCGGCGGTGTTTCACGTGAAACACCGTCCCCCAGGGATTCGGTTCGGGGACCGGGGACCGGATCGGTCATCGGTCCCGCGATGTTGGCGTCGGACCGCAAGGATTCACTCTCCTCGACTTCAAGCTCGCAATGAACAGAGCCTGCCATGCTTTCGGGGTTGTGAACCAGCGAGGCCCGCTGTTCTGTGGATGGCTCCACCGATGTGGACAACTTGGTAGCTCGATCGGGGTTGCGGTCCCGTGGCGTGGCAGCCGCACGGCCACGGCCGATGATTCCCTGCAACAGAGAGCGACGTTTCACGTGAAACACGATGCCTCTGCGGGGCAACTACCCAGCACCGACACTCCGCGTAGTGAGGTCAGGGCTACTTCTGTGGAGCATCGCTCAGCAAGCCGGCGGACCGAACCCCGGTGGGGTTCCTCGTCGGCCACGCCCCCGTCCCGTCCGTGGAGGGCGGGTCAGCGCCGACGGCGCGTCCGCCCCACCCGGGCCGCCTTGGCCCTCTTTGCGGCGAACCTCACACCGCCCGGGCTCTCGCCCACGACCACCCGGACCACCGTCGTCGTGGGGTCGACCACACCCGACCCGGCGTGCAGCACCTCGGTCTCCACCACGCCCAGCTTGCTCAGCGCGGCGCGCGCACCGTTGATCTCCTCTTCCGCGGTGTCGCCCTTGAGCGCCAGCATCTCGCCGTACGGCCGCAGCAGCGGCACGCCCCAGCCGGCGAGGCGGTCCAGCGGTGCGACTGCCCGTGCCGTGACGACGTGGACCGGCTGAAGCTTCCCCAGCACCTCCTCGGCCCGGCCCCGGACGACCGTCACATGATCCAGGCCGAGCAGCTCCACGACCTCCTGGAGGAAGTTCGTCCTCCGGAGCAGCGGTTCCAGGAGTGTGATCTTGAGGTCAGGACGCACCAGGGCCAGCGGGATTCCCGGCAGCCCCGCCCCGGAGCCCACGTCGCACACCGTGACGTCCCGCGGGACCACCTCGGAGAGCACGGCGCAGTTGAGCAGGTGCCGCTCCCACAGACGTGGGACCTCACGCGGACCGATCAGTCCACGCTTGACACCCGCGTCCGCGAGCAGCTCCGCGTACCGGACGGCCTCCGGGAAGAACTCACCGAAAACCGCCTGGGCCGCCTCAGGTGCCTGAGGGAGCGCTGCTTCCTCCGTCACGGGGACCGTCCTTCCCTACCGCACTACCGCACTGTGGATGGCTGACTATCAGGCTGACAAAGATCGGCCCCGCCTGCGAACAGACGGGGCCGACAGAACACGTTCCGGTCAGGCCGGCAGGACGACGACGAAGCGCTGGGGCTCCTCGCCCTCGGACTCGCTCCGCAGACCGGCCGCCGCGATCGCGTCGTGCACGACCTTGCGCTCGAACGGCGTCATCGGCTCCAGCCGCACCGGCTCACCGGAGCTCTTGACCTCGTCCGCGGCCTTCGCGCCGAGCGCCGCCAGGACCTCGCGCTTCTTGGCCCGGAAGCCCGCGATGTCCAGCATCAGGCGACTGCGGTCACCGGTCTCCCGGTGTACCGCGAGCCTGGTCAGCTCCTGGAGCGCCTCCAGCACCTCACCGTCGCGGCCCACCAGCTTCTGCAGTTCACGCGCCGATTCGCTGATGATCGAGACCGCGGCCCGGTCCGCCTCGACGTCCATGTCGATGTCGCCGTCGAGATCGGCGATGTCGAGGAGGCCCTCAAGGTAGTCGGCCGCGATCTCGCCCTCCTGCTCGAGGCGGGTCAAGGTGTCGCTGCCCTCAGCGGCCGTGGAGATGGTGCCTTCCGACACGGATGGACTCCCTTACTTCTTGGACGGGTGCTTGGGCCGCTGCGGGCCCTTGCGCGGTCCGGACTTTGCCTGGCGTGAGGAGCCCGACGCGGGCTTGCCCGCCGGCTTCGACTGGTCGTCCTGCTTCTGGAGCGAGGTCTTGGCCTTCGAGGTGTCACCGGAGTCCGGCTCCTTGGCCGCTTCGGTCTGACCGACGGTGGCCGTCCTCTGCGCCTTGCTCTGCCGCTTGGGCTGGTGCCGGCGCTGAGTGGCGCCCTCGGCCTCGGCCACGGACGACTCGCTCTTCGCCACGGTCCCGTCCTCCTGGGCGGCAAGGCCCAGCTTGGAGAGTCCATTGATGAACTTGCGCTCGATGTCGTTGCGCTCCGAGCCCTTGGCGAAGATGCGCTTGACGGTGTTCCGACGCGTCCGGCCGCGTACCTCGCCGTGCTGGGTGATGCTCTTCAGCAGGCGTCCGAGGTACTGGTCCTGGGCCTTGCTGCCCGGCGTCGGGTTCTGGTTGATCACGTACATCTGCTGACCCATGGTCCAGACGTTGGTGGTCAGCCAGTAGACGAGGACACCGACGGGGAAGTTGATGCCCATCACCGCGAAGATCAGCGGGAAGACGTACATCAGCATCTTCTGCTGCTGCATGTACGGGGTCTTCACCGAGAGGTCGACGTTCTTCGTCATCAGCTGGCGCTGGGTGAAGAACTGCGATGCCGACATCATGATGATCATGACCGCGGTGACGACCCGGACGTCGACGAGCGAGGCGCCGAGCGCCTGCACCTCGGCGGAGCTGTTCATGAACTTCGCCGCGAGCGGGGCGCCGAAGATGTGGGCCTGCCGCGCGCTGTCGAGCAGCGGCTGGTCGATGACGCCGATCGTCTTGCCGTTGGCGATGGCCGCGAGCACGTGGTAAAGGGCGAAGAAGAACGGGGACTGCGCCAGAATCGGAAGGCACGAGGAGAGCGGGTTGGTACCCGTCTCCTTGTACAGCTTCATCATCTCTTCGGACTGACGCTGCTTGTCGTTCTTGTAGCGCTCCTGGATCGCCTTCATCTTCGGCTGGAGCACCTGCATGTTCCGCGTCGACTTGATCTGCTTCACGAAGAGCGGGACCAGGCAGATGCGGATCAGGATCACGAGGGACACGATGGACAGGCCCCAGGCCCAGCCCGTGTCTGCACCGAAGATCGCCCCGTACACCTTGTGGAACTGGACGATCACCCATGAGACGGGTGTGGTGATAAAGCTGAACAGACTGGCAATCGTGTCCACTAATCAGGCTCCTTGAGCTTTGGGCGAGGTCTCTGTGGCCGGACCCGGTGTCACGGCTGCCGCTGCTGTCGCGGTCGTCGCGCCCCCGGGGGGCACATCAGTGGCGGAGTCCCCGCCCTTGTCACCGCGCAGCGCGTTGCGCAGCAGTTCGTGCCAGCGCGGACGCTTGCGCGGCGGGACATGGTCCACACCGCCCGGCGACCACGGATTGCATCGCAGAATGCGCCAGGCGGTCAGCGCTGTTCCCTTGATCGCCCCGTGCCGGTCTATCGCCGTGAACCCGTAGTGCGAGCACGACGGGTAGTAGCGGCAGACAGGGCCCAGCAGTGGGCTGATCGTCCATTGGTACAGCTTGATGAGAGCCAGCAGCGGGTACTTCATCGCGCGCCCCCTCCCAGCAGCCGCGCGAGGGCGGCATCCAGGTCTCGGGTCAGCTGAGCGTGGTCGGCGTCACCCGAACCGGGCAACGCGCGCACCACAACCAGGCTACCGGGGGGCAGCTGAGCCAGCCGGTCTCGAACCAGGTGGCGCAGCCGACGCTTCACAGCGGTGCGGACGACCGCACCACCCACGGCTTTGCTGACGACGAAACCCGCACGCGGTGGGGGAGGGGTCTCCCCCGACACGTGCGGGTCCGTAGTACCGCTGCGTAGATGGACGACGAGCAGAGGGCGACCAGCCCTGCGTCCTCGTCGTACCGCGGTCGCGAAGTCCTCGCGCCGCCTCAGCCGATTCTCGGTAGGCAGCACGTCATGACCTGTGGATGATCAGGCGGACAGGCTGCTGCGACCCTTGCCACGGCGGTTCGCGAGAATCGCGCGGCCGGCACGGGTACGCATACGCAGCCGGAAGCCGTGGGTCTTGGCGCGACGACGGTTGTTCGGCTGGAAGGTGCGCTTGCTCACTCGGGGGCTCCAGAATAAATCGGGTGATGGCGGGACATCGCCTGGCTGTCACCGTGCGCCCACGAGGAACTCGCGTAAACGCCTTAGTGCACCGCTTCACAATCACAGATCGTGATCTTTGCCCATCGGAGGCAGGCGGCAGCAGCCATCGACAACTCGACCTGGTCACGGTACGCGCGGCTACGCCATCCGGTCAAACTCACCACGAGCGACCCCCCGCTATGCACAGGCTGTGGACAACAACTTGAACCGGGCGGGTCGCCGTGACTACCGTGGCTGAACTCCGGTTTCTTTTCGTTCCCCCCTGCCGGGCCCGACCCGACCCGACCCATTCCGTCCCGGGAAACACATTTTCGTGGGACATGCGAGAGAGCGTGCCTTGTGGCTGACGTACCTGCCGATCTTGCCGCAGTGTGGCCACGCGTGCTGGAACATCTCCTCGGTGAGGGCCAGCAGGGCATCGAGCCGAAGGACAAGCAGTGGATCGAGCGCTGCCAGCCGCTCGCGCTGGTCGCCGACACCGCGCTGCTCGCCGTACCGAACGAGTGGGGCAAGCGGGTCCTCGAGGGCCGGCTCGCGCCGCTCATCAGCGAGACGCTGACCCGCGAGTGCGGCCGGACGATCCGGATCGCGATCACGGTCGACGATTCGGCGGGTGAGCCGCCGACCCCTCCGGCGCCGCCCCTGCACCAGACCCAGCAGGGCCGGCAGAACCACCGGTACGCGAACCCGCCCCATGACGAGCAGCAGCACGGCGACCCGTACGACACGTACGGTCACCGCCCGCAGGACGACGGGATGCCGACCGCCCGCCCCGCGTACCCGGAGTACCAGCAGCGCCCCGAGCCGGGCGCCTGGCCGCGTACCCAGGAGGACCTCTCCTGGCAGCAGCCGCGGCACGGCGGCTACCAGGACCGCGAGCAGGCCGACCAGTGGCGCGAGCCGTACGGCACCGGGCGTCCGCAGCAGCCCTCGCACGACTACCGGCCGCAGCCCCCGGAGCGTCAGGGGTACGAGTCCCAGCGGCCCGAGCGGCACGACCTCCAGGACCAGCAGCACCGTCCGGGGCGGGCCGGCGGGATGCCGGGTCCCGGTTCGCAGCCGTCCCCGGCGCCCGGTCCGGGCGAGCCGCACGCACGGCTGAACCCCAAGTACCTCTTCGACACCTTCGTCATCGGCGCGTCCAACCGGTTCGCGCACGCGGCGGCGGTGGCGGTGGCCGAGGCGCCGGCGAAGGCGTACAACCCGCTCTTCATCTACGGGGAGTCCGGCCTCGGCAAGACCCACCTGCTGCACGCCATCGGGCACTACGCGCGGAGCCTCTACCCGGGGACCCGGGTGCGGTACGTGAGCTCCGAGGAGTTCACCAACGAGTTCATCAACTCGATCCGCGACGGCAAGGGCGACACCTTCCGCAAGCGCTACCGCGACGTGGACATCCTGCTCGTCGACGACATCCAGTTCCTGGCGAGCAAGGAGTCGACGCAGGAGGAGTTCTTCCACACCTTCAACACGCTGCACAACGCGAACAAGCAGATCGTGCTCTCCTCGGACCGGCCGCCCAAGCAGCTGGTGACGCTGGAGGACCGGCTGCGGAACCGGTTCGAGTGGGGCCTCACTACCGATGTGCAGCCGCCCGAACTGGAGACGCGGATCGCGATCCTGCGCAAGAAGGCGGTGCAGGAGCAGCTGAACGCCCCGCCGGAGGTGCTGGAGTTCATCGCGTCCCGGATCTCGCGGAACATCCGTGAACTGGAGGGCGCGCTGATCCGGGTGACGGCGTTCGCGAGCCTGAACCGGCAGCCGGTGGACCTTGGTCTGACCGAGATCGTGCTGAAGGACCTGATCCCCGGTGGGGAGGACTCGGCGCCGGAGATCACCGCTCCCGCGATCATGGCGGCCACCGCCGACTACTTCGGGCTGACGGTCGAGGACCTCTGCGGATCGTCGCGCAGCCGCGTGCTGGTGACCGCCCGGCAGATCGCCATGTACCTCTGCCGCGAACTGACGGATCTCTCGCTGCCGAAGATCGGCGCTCAGTTCGGCGGCCGCGACCACACCACGGTCATGCACGCGGACCGCAAGATCCGCGCGCTGATGGCGGAGCGCCGCTCCATCTACAACCAGGTCACCGAGCTCACCAACCGCATCAAGAACGGCTGACACCCCGCCGGTCCCGTTCGGCGAGCGAGCGGCGCACGGGCACCCGCGTCGGCGTACTCCGCCCACAGGGAGTGGACAACGAGGCGCCCCGCCAGGCCTTTTCACGGGCCGGCGGGGCGCCTTCCGTCGTTCCTGGGGGCGCTTCCGTCGTTCCTGGGGGCACTTCCGCCGTTCCCGGGGGCGCTTCCATCGCTCCGTGATCGGTGGAAGCGCTCCACGAACGTCTGCGGAGCGGGTCCCGAGGCGTCTGCGGAGCAGTTTCCGGGGCGTCTGTGGAGTGGTTCCGGAGCGGTCCCCGCACCTCCTCCGAGCCGCCCGCGGTGCACCCGCGGCCTCCACGACACGCCGCCGGCGACAGGCAGATGTCCTCTCCCCGTTCCTGCCGGAGCTCGCGAGAACGCTCCAGGAAGCGTCCTGTCGCAAGCGTCCACGGAGGCGATTCAGGTTCTCGGCGGCCCGCGGAGCCCTCGTTCCAGCCGCTCACGGGGCTTGTCGCTGTTCGAACAGAAGGTCACAGAAGAGCGGACACGGTGCTTCTCCACAGATGTGCCGGAAATCTTCCCTCCACAGCCTGGGGACCGGGAAGTTGTCCAGATTGCGTCCACAGGGTCGGCTGTCGATACTCCATCAGGCCAGGTCAACCGCCTGGGGATTTGTGGTCAACCGTGATCCACAGCCTGTGGACAAAAAATCTGTCCACAGGGACTCATCCGGGTTGTCCACCACCAACTCACAGGATCAGCTCTCTTGTCCCCAGGAGGAACCCTCTTCTCCACACCTCTGTCCACTGTTCGGCAACACGACACCCCTCCTCACTGCCGAGAGTGAAAGGCGTCACACCAAGGTGGTCGATTGGGCTGTGGGGAACCGGGGTAAAGCTGGGGACGGCCCTGGGGAGAAGTACCTCCGCCCTGTGCATCGGGTGTGCAGAACTTTCGTGTGTCCACAGAAGTGCCTGGTTATCCACGGACTGCGCCCACAGGTGCGGTGGACAAAAAATCGGCTCTGACCTGCGCAAACGACGTTATCCACCGTTTCCACAGGGCCTACTACTACTACCTCCCAGAGTTAGCCAGGAATCAGCTTCGAAGTGGGGGCTGTGCACAACTTGGCCCGCTGAGCTCTCGGACCGCCTCGGGCGACTTGACCCCGAGCAGCGACGAGTGTCGGTGCCGTACGTCAGACTGGACCCCGGCGTCCTCACCGGCCCCCCGGCCGGCGGACCCCGATCGACGACGAAGGCCAGCAGGGCGAGCGAGCAACAGCAGGAGGCGGTTCCGGTGAAGATCCGGGTGGAGCGCGATGTACTCGCGGAGGCGGTGGCCTGGGTGGCCCGCAGCCTCCCGGCCCGTCCGCCGGCGCCCGTCCTCGCGGGCCTTCTGCTGAAGGCCGAGGACGGTGCCCTCAGCTTCTCCAGCTTCGACTACGAGGTCTCGGCGAAGGTCTCCGTCGACGCGGAGATCGAGGAGGACGGCACGGTCCTGGTCTCCGGCCGCCTGCTCGCCGACATCTGCCGCGCGCTGCCCAACCGCCCGGTGGAGATCTCCACCGACGGTGTGCGTGCCACCGTGGTCTGCGGCTCCTCGCGCTTCACCCTCCACACACTGCCTGTGGAGGAGTACCCGGCGCTGCCGCAGATGCCGACCGCGACCGGCACGGTGCCCGGCGAGGTCTTCGCCTCCGCCGCCGCCCAGGTAGCCATCGCCGCCGGCCGCGACGACACCCTCCCGGTGCTCACCGGTGTGCGTATCGAGATCGAGGGCGAGACCGTCACGCTGGCCTCGACCGACCGCTACCGCTTCGCCGTCCGCGAGTTCCAGTGGAAGCCGGAGAACCCGGACGCGTCCGCCGTGGCCCTCGTGCCTGCCAAGACGCTCCTGGACACCGCCAAGGCGCTCACCAGCGGCGACACGGTCACCCTGGCGCTCTCCGGCGCCGGTGCGGGCGAGGGCCTGATCGGTTTCGAGGGCGCCGGCCGCCGTACGACCACCCGTCTGCTCGAAGGCGACCTGCCGAAGTACCGCACGCTCTTCCCGACCGAGTTCAACTCCGTCGCCGTGATCGAGACCGCTCCGTTCGTCGAGGCCGTCAAGCGTGTGGCCCTCGTCGCCGAGCGGAACACCCCGGTGCGGCTCAGCTTCGAGCAGGGCGTGCTCATCCTGGAGGCCGGTTCCTCCGACGACGCACAGGCTGTGGAGCGCGTCGACGCGGTGCTGGAGGGCGACGACATCTCGATCGCCTTCAACCCGACCTTCCTGCTGGACGGGCTGAGCGCCATCGACTCCCCGGTCGCCCAGCTCTCGTTCACCACGTCCACGAAGCCCGCCCTGCTCAGCGGCCGTCCGGCCGTCGACGCCGAGGCGGACGACGCGTACAAGTACCTGATCATGCCGGTCCGCCTCTCCGGCTGACGCTGATCGGTACCCGTACCCACGACAAGGGATCCGGCGGGCAGGCTCGGCGCTGAGCTTGCCCGCCGCTCCGTGTTCCGGTGCCGGGCGTAGGCTCGGACATGGGAACGTATCGGCACAACGCTTAAGGAATCTCTGATGGAGCTCGGTCTCGTCGGCCTCGGCAAGATGGGCGGCAACATGCGCGAGCGCATCCGCCGCGCAGGCCACACCGTCATCGGTTACGACCGGAACCCGGACGTCGCCGATGTCCACAGCCTCGAAGAGCTTGTGGGCAAGCTGAAGGGCCCGCGTGTCGTCTGGGTCATGGTCCCGGCCGGCGCCGCGACGCAGTCCACCATCGACGAGCTGGCGGAGCTGCTCCAGCCCGGCGACATCGTCGTCGACGGTGGAAACAGCCGCTGGACCGACGACGAGAAGCACGCCGTCGAGCTGGGTATCAAGGGCATCGGCTTCGTCGACTGCGGCGTCTCCGGCGGTGTCTGGGGCCTGGAGAACGGCTACGCCCTGATGTACGGCGGCAAGCCCGAGGACGTCGAGAAGGTGAAGCCCGTCTTCGACGCGCTGAAGCCGGAGGGCGAGTTCGGCTCCGTCCACGCGGGCAAGGTCGGCGCCGGCCACTTCGCGAAGATGGTCCACAACGGCATCGAGTACGCCATGATGCAGGCCTACGCCGAGGGCTGGGAGCTCCTGGAGAAGGTCGACTCCGTCACCGACGTGCGCGAGGTCTTCCGCTCCTGGCAGGAAGGCACCGTCATCCGTTCCTGGCTGCTCGACCTCGCGGTCAACGCCCTGGACGACGACGAGCACCTCGACGGCCTGCGCGGCTACGCCGCCGACTCGGGCGAGGGCCGCTGGACGGTCGAGGCCGCGATCGACAACTCGGTGCCGCTGCCCGCGATCACCGCGTCGCTCTTCGCGCGCTTCGCCTCGCGCCAGGACGACTCGCCGCAGATGAAGATGATCGCCGCGCTGCGCAACCAGTTCGGTGGCCACGCGGTGGAGAACAAGAAGTAGTACGCACGCACAGCAGGACGGACGGAAGGCCCGCGACCATGCACGTCACGCATCTCTCGCTGGCCGACTTCCGCTCGTACGCCCGGGTCGAGGTACCTCTCGACCCGGGCGTCACCGTGTTCGTGGGGGCCAACGGACAGGGCAAGACCAACCTCGTCGAGGCGGTCGGCTATCTCGCCACCCTCGGCAGCCACCGGGTCTCCTCGGACGCCCCCCTGGTGCGCATGGGCGCCGAGCGGGCCGTCGTCCGGGCCGCGGTGACCCAGGGCGAGCGCTCCCAGCTGATCGAGCTGGAGCTCAACCCCGGACGCGCCAACCGTGCCCGGATCAACCGGTCCTCGCAGGTCAGGCCGCGGGACGTGGTGGGCATCCTGCGGACCGTGCTGTTCGCCCCCGAGGATCTGGCCCTGGTCAAGGGAGACCCGGGTGAGCGCCGCCGCTTCCTGGACGAGCTGGTCACCGCCCGCTCCCCCCGGATGGCAGGGGTCCGCTCCGACTACGACCGGGTGCTGAAGCAGCGGAACACCCTGCTGAAGTCCGCCGCGATGGCCCGCCGCCACGGTGGCCGTTCCACGGACATGTCCACGCTCGACATCTGGGACCAGCACCTGGCCCAGGTCGGTGCCGAGCTGCTCGCGCACCGGCTGGATCTGGTCGCCGTGCTCCAGCCGCTCACCGACAAGGCGTACGGCGACGTCGCCCCGGGCGGCGGTCCGGTGGGCCTGGAGTACCGCGGGTCGGTGGGCGAGAACCCGGGGCGGACCCGTGAGGAGCTGTACGAACAGCTGCTGGCCGCGCTCGCTGGCGTACGGAAGCAGGAGATCGAGCGGGGGGTGACTCTCGTCGGCCCGCACCGGGACGATCTGCTGCTGGGCCTGCGCGGGATGCCGGCGAAGGGGTACGCGAGCCACGGGGAGTCCTGGTCGTACGCGCTGGCGCTGCGGCTGGCCTCGTACGAGCTGCTGCGGGCCGAGGGCAACGAGCCGGTGCTGGTCCTCGACGACGTCTTCGCCGAGCTGGACGCGCGGCGCCGCGAGCGCCTCGCGGAGCTGGTGGCCCCGGCCGAGCAGGTGCTGGTGACGGCCGCGGTCGACGACGATGTGCCAGGAGTGCTCACGGGCACCCGGTACGCGGTCGCGGCCGGCGAGGTGACCCGGCTGTGAGCGCCTCCGGGGACCGCGCGCCGGGTGCTTCCGAGGGCGCCGCGGCAGAGGAGCGTCCGGCCGGTGGCCAGGTGTCCGGGGCCAAGGAGCCGTCGGCCGGCAAGGCGCCCGAGCCGTCCGGGGTGGACCTGGCCCGGGTGGCGCTGCGGGCCGCGAAGGAGCAGGCCGCGGCGCGGGGCGCCGCCGCCCAGCAGCGTAAACAGGCCAGGCGCGGTGGCGGTCTGCGCTCCGGGGCGCGGTCGGACGGCAGGGACCCGCTGGCGCTCGGTTCGGCGATCAACCGGCTGATCACGGAACGCGGCTGGGAGACGCCCGCCGCGGTGGGCGGGGTGATGGGCCGCTGGCCGCAGATCGTGGGCGAGGATCTGGCCAAACACTGCGTGCCCCTCAAGTACGACGAGGCCCCCGAGGCCCGGGTGCTGACCGTCCAGTGCAGTTCGACCGCCTGGGCGACGCAGCTGCGGCTGCTCGCGCCCCAGCTGGTGGCACGGCTCAACGCCGATCTCGGGCAGGGCACGGTCCGCATGATCAAGGTGCTGGGGCCCGGCGGCCCGCAGCGCTCGTACGGGCGGCTGCGCGCGCCCGGTTCGACCGGTCCCGGCGACACGTACGGCTGACCGGCCGCAGTCAACCAGCGGGACGAACCCCCGCCGCCGCCCCCTGTGAGCTGCGCTTTCTCGGCCCGCCATCCAGAATCGGCCACACCCGTCGCACCGTCGGCGGGCCTTTCGCGCTGCCCGGGGGCCGTACCGTCCGCGCGGCCCCGGTGACCTCGGGGGCTTCCGGCTTGTGCCGTTGTGCGGGGGTTGAAACCTCCGGGGGCCGAGCGGGTGTCCCTCACCGTAGCGGAGGGTTGACAGGCAGAAGCGCTCAATGCCCGTGTGAGCCTCTCAGAGCCCCGTCCTGAATATGGGGAGTCGTCAGCCGCTGGTTGAGGGCGGCACATGCGGACTCAGGTACCGCCAAACCCCCATTCGGGTCGGCGCTAGCGGTAGACTGATGAACAATCCCGCTACTGAGCGGGTGTCGTCGATTACCAGCCGAACGACGCAGCCGCTCCCGCCTGCCGGAGAACGGCCTGTGCTGTGCCAGAAAGGGCGCTTCGTGGCCGATTCCGGCAACCCCAACGAGAACAACCCGTCCACAGCCGGCGAACACGGCGAGGTCACCGCCTCGTACGACGCCAGCGCGATCACCGTCCTCGAAGGACTGGACGCGGTCCGCAAGCGACCTGGCATGTACATCGGTTCGACCGGTGAGCGTGGACTCCACCACCTGGTGCAGGAAGTCGTCGACAACTCCGTCGACGAGGCTCTCGCCGGGCACGCCGACACGATCGACGTCACGATCCTCGCCGACGGCGGCGTCCGGGTCGTCGACAACGGCCGCGGCATCCCGGTGGGCATCGTGCCGTCCGAGGGCAAGCCCGCCGTCGAGGTCGTCCTGACGGTCCTGCACGCGGGCGGCAAGTTCGGCGGCGGCGGTTACGCCGTCTCCGGCGGTCTGCACGGCGTCGGCGTCTCCGTCGTCAACGCCCTCTCCACCCGTGTCGCCGTCGAGGTGAAGACCGACGGCCACCGCTGGACGCAGGACTACAAGCTGGGTGTGCCGACGGCGCCCCTGGCGAAGCACGAGGCCACCGAGGAGACCGGTACCTCGGTCAGCTTCTGGGCCGACGGTGACATCTTCGACACCACCGAGTACTCCTTCGAGACCCTCGCGCGCCGCTTCCAGGAGATGGCGTTCCTCAACAAGGGCCTCACGCTCAAGCTCACCGACGAGCGCGAGTCGGCGAAGGCGACCGTGGGTGCCGACGAGGCCGAGGCCACCGCGACCGCGGAGGAGCCGCCGGCGCGCACGGTCACGTACCACTACGAGGGCGGCATCGTCGACTTCGTGAAGTACCTGAACTCGCGCAAGGGCGACCTGATCCACCAGTCGGTGATCGACATCGAGGCCGAGGACAAGGAGCGACTCCTCTCGGCCGAGATCGCGATGCAGTGGAACACGCAGTACACCGAGGGCGTGTACTCCTTCGCGAACACGATCCACACGCACGAGGGCGGTACCCACGAAGAGGGCTTCCGCGCCGCGCTGACCTCGCTGGTCAACCGGTACGCGCGCGACAAGAAGCTGCTCCGCGAGAAGGACGACAACCTCACCGGTGAGGACGTCCGCGAGGGTCTCACCGCGATCATCTCGGTGAAGCTGGGCGAGCCGCAGTTCGAGGGCCAGACGAAGACCAAGCTGGGCAACACGGAGGCGAAGACCTTCGTGCAGAAGGTCGTCCACGAGCAGCTCACCGACTGGTTCGACCGGAACCCGAACGAAGCCGCCGACATCATCCGCAAGGGCATCGCCGCCTCGACCGCCCGTGTGGCGGCCCGCAAGGCGCGTGACCTGACCCGCCGCAAGGGTCTGCTGGAGTCGGCGTCGCTGCCGGGCAAGCTCTCCGACTGCCAGTCGAACGATCCCACCAAGTGCGAGATCTTCATCGTCGAGGGTGACTCCGCCGGTGGTTCGGCGAAGTCGGGCCGTAACCCGATGTACCAGGCGATCCTGCCGATCCGGGGCAAGATCCTGAACGTCGAGAAGGCCCGGATCGACAAGATCCTCCAGAACACCGAGGTCCAGGCGCTGATCTCGGCGTTCGGCACCGGGGTCCACGAGGACTTCGACATCGAGAAGCTCCGCTATCACAAGATCATTTTGATGGCGGACGCCGACGTCGACGGCCAGCACATCAACACCCTGCTGCTGACGTTCCTCTTCCGCTTCATGCGCCCGCTGGTCGAGGCCGGTCACGTCTACCTCTCGCGCCCGCCGCTCTACAAGATCAAGTGGGGCCGGGACGACTTCGAGTACGCGTACTCGGACCGCGAGCGGGACGCCCTGGTGGCGCTCGGCAAGCAGAACGGCAAGCGGATCAAGGAAGACTCGATCCAGCGCTTCAAGGGTCTCGGCGAGATGAACGCCGAGGAGCTGCGCGTCACCACGATGGACATCGACCACCGGGTGCTCGGCCAGGTCACCCTCGACGACGCGGCGCAGGCCGACGACCTCTTCTCGGTGCTGATGGGTGAGGACGTCGAGGCACGGCGCTCGTTCATCCAGCGCAATGCCAAGGACGTCCGCTTCCTCGACATCTGAGTCGGCCGTACAAGCAAGCCGCCGCTCGAAAGGACTTTGACCAGCAATGGCCGACGAGAACACCCCTGTGACACCGGAAGAACAGCCCGTCGTGGCCGGTGTGGGCATGCGTGTCGAGCCCGTGGGGCTCGAGACGGAGATGCAGCGCTCCTACCTCGACTACGCGATGTCCGTCATCGTCTCGCGTGCGCTCCCCGACGTACGGGACGGCCTCAAGCCCGTCCACCGCCGGGTGCTGTACGCGATGTACGACGGCGGGTACCGCCCCGAGAAGGGCTTCTACAAGTGCGCCCGCGTCGTCGGTGACGTCATGGGTACGTACCACCCGCACGGCGACTCCTCGATCTACGACGCCCTGGTGCGCCTCGCGCAGCACTGGTCGATGCGCATGCCACTGGTGGACTCCAACGGCAACTTCGGTTCCCCGGGCAACGACCCGGCCGCCGCCATGCGGTACACCGAGTGCAAGATGATGCCGCTGTCCATGGAGATGGTCCGGGACATCGACGAGGAGACCGTCGACTTCCAGGACAACTACGACGGACGGAACCAGGAGCCGACGGTCCTGCCGGCGCGCTTCCCGAACCTGCTCGTCAACGGCTCCGCCGGCATCGCCGTCGGCATGGCCACCAACATCCCGCCGCACAACCTCCGCGAGGTCGCGGCGGGCGCCCAGTGGTACCTGGAGCACCCGGAGGCCTCGCACGAGGAGCTCCTGGACGCGCTGATCGAGCGCATCAAGGGCCCGGACTTCCCGACCGGCGCCCTGGTCGTGGGCCGCAAGGGCATCGAGGAGGCGTACCGCACCGGTCGCGGCTCCATCACGATGCGCGCGGTCGTCGCGGTCGAGGAGATCCAGAACCGGCAGTGCCTGGTCGTCACGGAGCTTCCGTACCAGACCAACCCGGACAACCTCGCGCAGAAGATCGCCGACCTGGTCAAGGACGGCAAGATCGGCGGGATCGCGGACGTCCGCGACGAGACCTCGTCGCGGACCGGTCAGCGCCTGGTCGTCGTGCTCAAGCGCGACGCGGTCGCCAAGGTCGTGCTGAACAACCTGTACAAGCACACCGACCTCCAGACGAACTTCGGCGCCAACATGCTGGCGCTCGTCGACGGCGTGCCGCGCACCCTCTCGATCGACGCGTTCATCCGCCACTGGGTGACGCACCAGATCGAGGTCATCGTCCGGCGCACCCGCTTCCGGCTGCGCAAGGCGGAGGAGCGGGCGCACATCCTGCGTGGCCTCCTGAAGGCCCTGGACGCCATCGACGAGGTCATCGCCCTCATCCGGCGCAGTCAGACCGTGGAGATCGCGCGGGAGGGCCTGATGGGCCTCCTGGAGATCGACGAGATCCAGGCGAACGCGATCCTGGAGATGCAGCTGCGCCGGCTGGCCGCGCTGGAGCACCAGAAGATCACCGCCGAGCACGACGAGCTCCAGGCGAAGATCAACGAGTACAACGCGATTCTGGCCTCGCCCGAGCGGCAGCGGCAGATCGTCAGTGAGGAACTGGCGGCGATCGTCGAGAAGTTCGGCGACGACCGGCGTTCCAAGCTGGTGCCCTTCGACGGGGACATGTCCATCGAGGACCTGATCCAGGAGGAGGACATCGTCGTCACGATCTCGCGTGGCGGCTATGTGAAGCGCACGAAGACGGACGACTACCGCTCGCAGAAGCGCGGCGGCAAGGGCGTGCGCGGCACGAAGCTCAAGGAAGACGACATCGTCGACCACTTCTTCGTGTCGACGACCCACCACTGGCTGCTGTTCTTCACGAACAAGGGCCGGGTCTACCGCGCGAAGGCGTACGAGCTCCCGGACGCCGGCCGGGACGCGCGCGGCCAGCACGTGGCGAACCTGCTGGCCTTCCAGCCGGACGAGCGGATCGCCCAGATCCTCGCGATCCGCGACTACGAGGCGGCGCCCTACCTGATCCTGGCCACCAAGGGCGGCCTGGTGAAGAAGACGGCGCTCAAGGACTACGACTCGCCGCGTTCCGGCGGTGTCATCGCGATCAACCTGCGGGAGACCGGGGACGGCAGCGACGACGAGCTGATCGGCGCCGAGCTGGTGTCGGCCGAGGACGACCTGCTGCTGATCAGCAAGAAGGCCCAGTCGATCCGGTTCACCGCGACGGACGACGCGCTGCGCCCGATGGGCCGCGCCACTTCGGGCGTGAAGGGGATGAGCTTCCGCGAAGGGGACGAGCTCCTCTCGATGAACGTGGTCAGGCCCGGTACGTTCGTCTTCACCGCGACCGACGGCGGGTACGCGAAGCGCACCCCCGTCGACGAGTACCGCGTCCAGGGTCGTGGCGGCCTCGGCATCAAGGCCGCCAAGATCGTCGAGGACCGCGGGTCGCTCGTGGGGGCCCTGGTGGTGGAGGAGACGGACGAGATCCTCGCCATCACCCTCGGCGGTGGTGTGATTCGCACGCGAGTCAATGAAGTCAGGGAGACGGGCCGTGACACCATGGGCGTCCAACTGATCAATCTGGGCAAGCGTGATGCCGTCGTCGGCATCGCGCGCAACGCCGAGGCCGGCCGTGAGGCGGAAGAGGTCGATGGGACCTCCGAGGCGGACGGTTCGGACGAGGCATCGGTCGAGGTTCTGACCGAGGGCACTGTCGAGGGCACGGAGCCCTCGACCGGGGAGCACGAGGAGTAGAGCGTGAGTGGAGCCACGGGCGCCGATTCGGCCGCTTCTGGAGACGGAGCGAACGGTGCCCGTGGCCCTGCCACGGACTCCCAAGGGGGCACTGTGACGGACACTCGGGGCCCGCAGCCCCAGTACGAGGGCTACGCGAACGGGCCGCTGCCCGGGGAGCGGGAGCCCGCGCAAGGAACGGCGGGTCCCTACCACCCGCCGCAGGCGTACGAATCGCCGGCGGGTGGCCGACAGGCCACCGGCGGGCAGGGCGTACGTCTGCCGCGGACGGGGGCGCGGACCACTCCGCGTACCCGTAAGGCACGGCTGCGTGTGTCGAAGGCCGACCCCTGGTCGGTGATGAAGGTGAGCTTCCTGCTCTCCATCGCTCTCGGCATCTGCACCGTGGTCGCGGCCGCGGTCCTGTGGATGGTGATGGACGCCATGGGCGTCTTCTCCACCGTGGGCGGCACGATCAGTGAGGCGACGGGTTCCAACGAGAGCAACGGCTTCGATCTGCAGTCGTTCCTCTCGCTGCCGCGCGTCCTCATCTTCACGTCGGTCATCGCGGTGATCGACGTGGTGCTGGCCACCGCGCTGGCGACGCTGGGCGCCTTCATCTACAACCTGTCGGCGGGTTTCGTGGGCGGCGTGGAGCTCACGCTGGCCGAGGACGAGTAGCCCGCGGGCTATCGATTTTGGGACTGGCCCCGACGTGCGCTAATCTTCAGAAGTCAGCGCAGCAGCGCGGCGGGGCTATAGCTCAGTTGGTTAGAGCGCATCCCTGATAAGGATGAGGCCACAGGTTCAAATCCTGTTAGCCCCACCAGTACGAAGGCCCCCCACCGGAAACGGTGGGGGGCCTTTGACATCTCCGGCTGACATCAGCCGATCAACGGGTCTTCCAGAAGTTCGGCGAGCATCGTCACGGCTTCCCGCTCCCCGTCGCCCACCACATGGGTGTACACGTCCATGGTCATGCTGATCTGGCTGTGCCGAAGGATCGCTTGGGCGACCTTGGGATGCACCTTCAGGAACGCCAGCAGGGTGCCGCAGGTGTGCCGGGCGAGCCGCACCGTGATCCGGCGGACCCCGGACCGCTTCACGAGCGCGTCGAAGCTCCTGGAGAAGCCCACCGGGTCGATCAGCCCGCCTCGCTCCGACGAGAAGATCAGATCCTCGTCCGGCTTCTGACTCCAGCCGTCGCCCACGATCTTCCGTTCCAGCTCCTGAAGCTCTCGGCGCTCCTCCAGCGCGCGAGCGCAGAACTCTGGAAGCGGCAGCACGGCGTGCGAGGACTCTGTCTTGAGGTCCTTGAGCACCAGACCGATGCCCTTGACCCGCTGGACCTGTTTGAGCGGCGTGAACTGGCGCTGATCGAAATCGATGTCCTGCCAGCGAAGTCCCAGCACTTCGCTGCGACGCAGGCCGAGGACGAGCACCAGGACGCAGGCCGCGTAGAGCCGGTGCGCCCGAGCCGACCGCAGGAAGGTGATGGCCTCGCGGGCGTTCCACGGCTTGGCCTCCTTCTTGGTCACCTTCGGCATGTCCACCAGCTCGGCAACGTTCCGCGTCAGCAGCTCTTCCCGTACGGCGCGGTTCAAGGCGTTCCGGAGGACCCGCAGCACCTCGAAGCGCGCGGCCGGCGGAACCTCGGTGCGCTTCAGCTCGGCCATGAACGAGCGAAGCTGCGCCGGGGTCAGCCGGACCAGAGGCTTCTTGCCGAGGTGCGGGACGAGGTAGAGCCGCACCTTGGACTCGTACTTCACGTAGGTGTTGTTCTCCCGGTTCGGCTTCACGATGTGTTCCAACCAGTAGGCCAGCCACTCCCCGAGAGACCAGGTCCGCGAGGGCACCGGGACGCCGTTGCGCTCCTGCTCCTGGAGCTTGCTCAGCTTCTCGGCCGCCTCGTCGTAGCTCACGCCGTAGACGAACTTCCGAACCCGGTGCCCGTCCGTGTTGGTGACGTAGGCAGCGCCCTGGTACCGCCCGTCCTTCCGCTTGGTGATGGTGCCCCCACCATTGGGCCGACGCTTCGCCATCAGGCTGCCTCCTCAAGGCGGGATGCGAGGAACGCACGCAGGCCATCAGCCGGGATACGACGGCTGCTGCCGATCGTCAGCGAAGGCAGACGACGCGTACGGATCAGGTCGTAGACCGTGGTCCGGCCGACCTTGAGCCGGGCCATGACCTCAGGCACCGTCAGCAGTTCGTCAGACATCCCATCCCCCCATGTCGTCTGCTTCGAGTTCGTTGAGTGCTTCGCGGGCGGTGGTGCGGTTGGTGTGGATGTCGCGGTGGATGGTGGCGGCGAGCCAGGATTCGCCGGGGGTGTGGCCGTGTCCGGCGTAGGCCCAGTGGGCGAGGGTGAGTGTGGAGCCCTCCGGGGCGTCGTCCGGGTCGGGCATGCCCCGGGCGTGGCGTTCTTGGCGTGCGCGGTAGTCGGCGCGGATCTGGCGCAGGGCGCCGAGGGTGGTGGAGTAGGCGCGGGACTTGGTGGAGAAGTGGCCGCGGAAGCCGAGCATGTGGGCCCACTGCCAGAGCTTGCGGTCCGGGTACGAGGCGTCGAGGTCGAAGCAGGCTTCGATGAGGCGCCGGGCGTGGTCGGGGAGGTCGGGGAGCTTGTCGAGTTCGGCGAGTTCGCCGATGCGCCGGTCCACGGTGCCGGTCGTCTCGGCCGCTTTGGTGGCGTACTTCGCGACGTACGCGGCGACCGCCTGTTCGGTGAGGTCGTCGTTCGCGTTGTCCGCGCCGATCGGCCTCACGTCCACCTGAGCCCCCCAACGGAGGGTCCGGGCGGGTTGGGTGCCGGAGGGCGGGACGGGGACGCTCACGCGGGCCGCAGCCGCCTGGATCGCGTCCGCCAGGAGCACGGTGCTGGCCCACGGGGGTGGGGTGGTGTCGGCTCCGTCGGGGCCGTCGAGGCGGACGATCGCGTGGAAGTGGACGGCGCCGCGTTTCTGGAACTCGGCGACTTTCCCGAACGAGACCCGGCACACCTCTGCCGCGGTTTTCTGGGAGAGGCCGGCGCGGGCGGCGACCTCACGGCGCAGGTAGATCGTGAACCGCCGCCACAGGTCCCCGGCGTGGTTGTTCCACAGCACCGCCCCCGCGTAGTCGTAGGTGGCGGGGTTGAGGGCCGTGCCCAGGAGCGGGGAGTCTTCGGGGTGGTCGGTGCCGCACCGGCAGACACCGCGGGTGGGCCGGTTGTGGACCGGGCCGAACGACGGAGCCGTCAGCGTGGCGAACACCTTCGGGTGCGTCCGCACCGTGAGCGGGGTGCCTTTGGCGATGTCGCCGGAGAGCCCGGCGCGGATCAGGTGGAAGGTGTCCCCCGCATACGTCCAGGCGCACGAGGGGCACCGGGAGGCCCGCCGGTTCCCGCAGGCGACGCGGAGGCGATCACCGGGTTCGCCTTGGGTGCTGTAGGAGTAGAGCACCTGCCCGGTCCGGGTGTCGCGGGTGGTGGTCATGCCTTCCAGGTGGATCGGGTCCGAGCAGCCACCCGTACGGCGCACCTGTTCCTGCCACCGCTCGAAGCCGGGGGCGTTGGCAACCCGTAAGAGGTCGGCGAGGGTCAGGGGGTCGGTGCCCAGGGAGGCCGCAGAACCGGCAACGGCCTCCGGGGCGACGGGGAAGGAGGTCACCGGGTGTCCTCCGCCGGGTAGCCGTGCCCGATGGGCGGGTAGAGGCCCCGCACCTTGGCGTCTTCCTCGGCGTAGTGGGCGTCATCGACCACGGTGAAGAACCGGGTGTAGGGGCGGACGTCGTGAGCGTCGAGGTACATGCCGATCTGCTCGGTATGCCTCTCGTCCGCCCACTCAGCCGCGTGCAGGGCGTCATCGGGGAAGGCGGTCACACGCCCACCTCGTCCACGTCGTCGCCGTAGGCGCGGTAGACCCGGAAGGTGTCGTCCCCGACGTACCCGGACATCGGTTCGTGCTGGCCCAAGCGGAAAGTGAGCATGGCGTTGGTCTGCTCGACACAGTCCAGCCGCGCACGGTCGGGGAAACGGCCCCGGAACCAGCGCCGTGTCTCTGCCGGGACCGGACCGTGCAGACGCAGAACCCGGTAGTACTGCGACTCCATGCCGGAGCGGTACACGTCTTCGAAGCCGAGCCGGCCGACGCCCTGCGCAACCCAGGCGAGCACCTGAGGCGTGACGCCCCTCGACCAGGAAAAACCCTTGGGCATGTCGGAGGCGTACAGCGCGACCGCCCGTTCAGCGCCCGTCATCCGCAAGACCGTGGGCAAGAGACGCTCAGCGGAGGTATCCGGACTGGGACGCGTAGCTAAGAGCGTTGCAGGCATGATGAGAGCTCCCTCAGGGGATGGAGAGCGGCGCGCTGCTTGGCGGTAGGAGCGCCGCTCTCTGCCTGTCACGACCACACGAAGTGACATCTCTAGAGAACTAGAGATGTATAGAGATGTCAACGTCCTTGCTTCGGTTGGCTCAGATTGATGGGCAGCTCTCGGGTAGGAGTAGCGCGAGTCGCCTTACGCGGCTGCGGAAAACCCCTGGTGCGGAGCGCCAGTCGACTGGCGGAGCTTGCCTGGAGGTCGCGCGCGAGTGCCTTGCGGTCCTAAGGTGTCTAGAGAGGAGAGGAAGCGACGAATGCCCACGGAAGGTAGCCGTCCCGAGCCCAAGTACCAGCGGATCGCCAACGAACTGAAGGCGCAGATCCAGTCGGGTGCGTTCGGGCCGGGAGACCGTCTGCCCGGAGAGAACGACCTCATGGCGCAACACGGAGTCGCGCGCATGACGGCCCGTCAGGCTTTGGGGGTGCTCAAGAGCGAAGGCTTGGCCGAGGCCCGCAAAGGGGCTGGCGTCTTTGTTCGCGCCTTCCAGCCGTTGAGGCGTCGCGGAATTCAACGGCTGGCACGCGAGCAGTGGGGTGGAGGGCGCTCCATCTGGGAAGCCGATCTCGGTGACCGGAACCTTGTTGTGGATCAGGTTGAGGTAAGCATCGGGGCGGCTTCAGAGAATGCGGCGAGGGTGCTGGACCTGGGGGATGGGGAGGCTGCCTGCATCAGGAGTCGGAGGTTCGTCCTGGACGGAAAGCCGGTCCTGCTGGCTACGTCGTATCTTCCGAACTCCCTGGTTGAGGGCTCAGCTATCACCGAGGTGGACACGGGTCCAGGAGGGATCTACGCCCGGCTAGCCGAACTGGGGCACAAGCCGGTCCACTTCCGCGAAGAGATCCGATCGCGTATGCCCCTCCCCGTAGAGTCGTCGCGGTTGAGCCTTCCCGCCGGCACTCCCGTGGTGCTCATCTGCCGAACCGCCTTCGCGGAAGACGGCAGCCCCGTCGAGGTCAACGAGATGGTCTTGGACGCGGCCGCCTATGTCCTGGAGTACGACTTCGACGCCTGACGCCCCCGGGCTGTAACAGGTTTCTCTACCTCATCAAGGCCCCCGGCTGCGCTCCGCTCCGCCGGGCGCGCTCCCGGCTCTGGCCGCGCCCGCGCTCCTGCCTCCGGCCCGCTCGGCGCGCCGCCGCCGACGCGCGCCCGCAGTGGATAGGCCGGGTGGGATGAGCCGAGACCGGAGCCCGCGGCTTCAAGACATGCCTCCGGCGGGGGCGCTCAGACTCCGGGATGGGAGGGGCGCCGTTCGCGGGTGCCGGCCGGAGCGTGGTGAGCGTCGTGGTGGCCCCCATCCCGACCGCCTCCGACCCAGGCAGAGCCGAGCAGTCGCGGCCCAGGGCGTCAAGGTCGTTCGTACAGTGGCGCGCTCCACCTTGACGCCCTGAACCACGACCGCTCCACGGTGTGTGGGTCGAAGGCGGACGGGATGGGAGCCGGGGTGAGTGGTGGGTGGAGCGGGAAGCGGGAGTCCTACTCGGCTCGTGTCGGCCTGTGCGCCGAGTGCCGATCACCCACGAAGGAAGTGGTGAGCTCGAAGCGCATGGCCCGAACCAGATGCCCTCGTTGCTCTGCTACTTCGGCTAGCTTGTCGCCTCCGGTCAACGCCTCTTGCGCTGCTTCATAGACCTTGGTTCGCAGTTCGCCCATCATCGAGAGGACGGGTGTACCGGCCAGAACCGTCATCTCAACATCACAACGCTTGAAGCCTCGGGCGGCATCCAGCTGGGCAGCGGCGAGCGGAGAAGCCTGACGTGCATCGTCTGATGTCTGGATGCCTGGCGTAGCCGGAAAACCACCGAGGTCTCTAAGGTCGCGGAGAACCTCGACCCAGTCATCAATGTGTGCGAGAAAGCGGATGTAGAGGGCTCGGCGTTCCTGCCAGAGGAGGGCTTCACGCTGGTCGAACGTAGCTGATGTTGATTGGACTAGGGCCAGGGTTTCTTGGCGGTCCAAGTCTGTCTTCTGCCATGTTCGCTGTTCTCGGGCCTGTCGCCGCTGGAGGAGGTAGCCGACAACGGCTCCGGATAGCGTCCCCACGACCGCGATCAAGGCGACTACGTACGGTTCCATGGCCGCCTCCTGCTGCTCTGCTGCCTGCCCTCATCAGGATGCCTGCTGCCACGTAGCGGCGTGCAGATTTCGCTGATAGAGACCACAATGAACCCGTGTCAAGCTGATCTAAGAGAGTTGACATCAGCGCTGGACATCAACAAGGACGTACAACAGCGGCCACGCTTGCACTTCAGGCGGGGACTACCGGGGGCTGCAACCCGATCGTCCGAGTCGGTAGCCCTTGATGACCGACCTGATAAGGATGAGGCCACAGGTTCAAATCCTGTTAGCCCCACCAGTACGAAGGCCCCCCACCGGAAACGGTGGGGGGCCTTCGGCGTATGTGGCCGGATCGGGCCTGAGGATTGGTTCTTCCGGGGGTACGGCGAACATGTCCCGGCTTCTGGTCTGCCGGCCGGGGCTTCTCGCTGCCGGGTGCCGGGGAGGGCCGTCCGTCATGCGGAGCCTCCCGGCGGGTGAGGAGTGCGCCCCTCGGGGTTGTGCGCAGGGCGGTTCCGGGAGACGACTGACGCCGGGCCGCCCGGCTCGGAGCGGACGTCGAACCAGCCGGTACCGCCGCAGACGCATGCACCCTCGACCGCCGCGCGTACGGGCTTCCTGGCGCACGGCAGGACGTGGTGTGGGTTCGGGTGCTACCCGCCGGCGGCCAGGCTGGCGAGCAGGGCCGCTCCGGCGCCGAGGACGAGCAGCTGCACGGTGCCGCACGTACGCCAGCGCAGGAGGTGGAAGCCGCCACCCGTGACGATGGCGGCGCCGAACAGGATCCACGTCGCGCGCACGGCCTCGTGGGGGGCGTCGGGCGGGTTGCCGTCGTTGTAGGAGTCGGCCCACCCGGTCATTCCGTAGCGGAACAGCAGCCAGCCGATGACCATCAGGTCGAGGACGAAGAGAACCACGCTGACGCCGGCCTGTTGGCCGGCCGACGGTCGACCCTGTCCCACTGCACTCCACCCCTTCGCTTGCCGAGCCTGCCTGCCGTACGCCCTCCAGCGTGCTCGGGTGGCAGGGGACGCGCATGAGCACGGCTACTCAGCTCCGGCCGTCCTCGTGGCTGCGGCGCCGGGTCCCGCAGGGTGTCCGGGGCACCGGGCGCACGGGAAGGCCCCCGGCCGGTGGGTACCGGGCCGGGGGCCTGAAGTCTGGGGTGGTGCGGGGCCGATCAGGGCGGGGGGAGAGGGGACTCGCCTTCCGTGGCCGCGTAGTTGGTGCGGGCGGCTTCGGTTCCGGGGGCGTTCGCGGTGTCGGCGGGCAGGTGCCTGGTGGCGGGTGAGGAGCCGTGCGCCTCGGCGCGGATGCGCTGCTTCATCGTGGGTGGCAGTGCCCGGTCACGCGGAAGGGTCCATCGCACCGACGGGGTGGTCGCGGTTGCCGCGGTCGCACCCGTCTGCTCCTGGGTCGTGTGCGTCGGCTGCTGCTCCGTGGCCGAGGCGTTCGCCGCGGCGAGGCCGAGGGAGGCGAGGAGGGCGAAGAAGGCGGTGATGAAGGCTGTCCAGAGGTTCTTGACCTTGAAGGCGCTCATGGCCCCTCACTTTCAGGTGGTCCGGTTTGCTTACCTTTCTGATGATGTGGATGTGCAAGCGTATTTCTGGGACCGACGCCACCGGTGCGCCGATCTTCTGATGAACACCACTCGTATGGTGCAACCGGGCTGGTGGAACGCTCCGGGACCTCTCCGGGACCTCTCCGGGGGGTCTTCCGGAAGTTCTCCGGGGGGTGGCCCGAGGGGTCCGACGGACCCGCCGACCGCCCGGGGAGGGGCCTGCGGTGGGGGTCCGGGCAGGTCACCGATCGGTATCGGCCGGTGTGTATAGTCGGGCGGCAGAAGTCCCTTAGAACCTAGGAAAGACGAGGTCGCGCGGTGAAGAAGCTTCTCCTGGTCGCACTGGCCGCCATCGGCGGGCTCCTCGTGTACCGCCAGATCCAGGCGGATCGCGCCGAGCAGGATCTGTGGACGGAGGCGACCGACTCCGTGCCCGCAGGTTCGGGCGTGTGAGACGACGCAGTCCCTGAGAAGCCCCGGCCGCCCGAGCGGCCGGGGCTTCGTGCTGTCCGGGCCCAGTGCCCCCACCACGCGGTACGTCCCGGGAGACAGCACCGGTCGCACCGATCCGCTGTGGCCGCAGACAGCGGCGGGGCCCCCGGGGCAGGATGGACGCGCACCGTGACCGCCGCAGGGGCGGAAGCTCCGGTGGCGCCGGGCGCGGTTCTGTGCGGGGTACGGGCCGGGGCGCGGGCGGTCGCCGGGACGACGAGGGGGAGCGCGTGAACAGGCAGATCGGCAGGGGCGGCCGGGTGGCGTCGGCGGCCTTCGCCGCGATGTGCGCGGTGGTGGCGCTGTCCGGGCCGGCGTACGCGGCCGGCCCGGTCCCGTACGCCTTCGATCCGGGCGCGAAGCGGGTGACCGGGACGGTGGAGAACGCCGACGCACCGTCCCTGGAGGCAGGTTCGGTCTACCGGAGCTCGATCGAGCCCGGTGAGAAGCTCTACTACCGGGTGAATCTGGACGCCGCCTCGGACACGTACGTCTCGGCGGTCGCGGTGCCCAGGTCGCCGGACGAGGCAGTCGCCTACGGCGACGGGATCACCGTGTCCCTCCGCGACCACAACGACTCGCAGTGCGGTTCGGACGACGCCCTGGTCGGATCGGCGGAGTTCGCCCGTCCGCTGTCCGCGTACGCGGTCCGGACCGTCGAGGAGGGGAGCTCGTACTGCCAGGAGGCGGGCGCGTACGACGTCCTGATCGAGCGGAAGAGCAAGGAGACCTCCTCCCCCGGGGCGTGGGACCTGGAGATCCGCCAGGACATCGAGCCCACGTTGAAGGCGGCCGGCTCCCAGCCCACCACCGCGCCCTCGGAGTTCGCATCCGAGCCGCCCGCCCCGCTCCCCACGTCGGCGCCCCGCGCCGCCCGGTCCGGCGGCACCGGCTTCAACGACGCGACCGGGCTGGAACCGGGTGAGTGGAAGGACTCCGTCTCGCCCGGCCAGACCCGCTTCTACCGGATACCGGTCGACTGGGGGCAGCAGCTCCACGTCACGGCCGAGCTCAGCAACAACAACGCCTCGACCACCTTCCTCGGCAACGCCCTCTCGCTCTCGCTGGCGAACCCCGCCCGCGGTCATGTGGAGGGCGAGGTCCTCTCGTACTCGGGGCGTCCCGCATCCGTCTCCCTCGATCCGCTTCCCCCGGTCGGCTGGAGCAACCGCTACGCCTCGGCGCCCGGTGTCTCCGGCATGCGGTTCGCCGGCTGGTACTACGTGGCGGTCGGGCTGAGCCCCAAGGTGGCGGAGGAGTACGGCTCCGGCCCGATCAAACTGACGCTGACGGTCCAGGTGGAGAACGAGGCGCAGCCCTCTCCGTACGCCGGTGACGCGGGGATCTTCGGCGTCAGCGACAGCGACCGGGACATGGCGCGGAGCGGACAGAGCGAGCCGCAGGCGGCGAGGAGCGCGACCATGCGGCTGGTCGGGGTGACCGGGATCGGCGCCGGGACGGTGCTGGTGCTGGGTCTCGGCGTCTGGACGCTGCTGGCCCGCCGCCGGGCGGGGACGGCGGCGGCCGAGGCGGCCGGGCGGCCCGCGCCGTACGGAGGGCCGCCGCAGGCCTGGTAGCCGCAGGTCCGGCGGCGGGAGCGGCCGGGCCCCGGCGGACGGGCCGCGGACGGTGAACCCGGCTCCGTTCAGGCCTGGGTGAGCGCCCAGATGCCGACGGCGAAACAGAGCAGCGCGACCACCAGGACCGGGACCGCCACCTTCGGGGACGGCCCCGGTCGGGGCGTACGGGCCGCGGGGGCCGTCGGTGCGGGCTGCGGGTGCGCGGTGGGCGTCGGAGCGGGGGACGGGCCCGCGGGGTGCCCGTGAGGCGCGGTGTAGCCGCGTGTCGGGGCGGGGCCGGGGTGCCCGGCGGCCGTGGCGGCGGTGGCCGGGGAGGGCGCCGGGGCGGCGGGCCACGACGACGGGACGGGCGGCGGGGCCAGATGGAAGCTACCGGTCTCCGACATGGACACCGGGGTTTCCTGGCGCGGGAGTTGGCCGGCGGGAGAGGGGCCGCCGTACGCGTTGCCGAGCGTGCTGTTGAGCGGGCCGTCCGGGCCGAATCCGTCCGGCAGGGGGCCGATCTGGTCGAACACCTCCACCGGTTCCTCGCCGGCCGGGGGCTCGGGCAGCATCTCCACCGCCGCGGCGAGGGCCTTGCGCGCACCGGTCGCGGTACGGAACCGGGCCTGCGGGTCCGGCTGGAGCAGCCCGGCGAGCACCTGCCAGAGGGGCTCGGGAATGCCCTGCGGGGCGCCGGGGGTGCCGCGGGCGGCGAAGTGCTCGATGAGCGCCCGTGAGTCGGGTTTCCGGCCCTGGAGGAGGTACAGGGCGACCAGTCCCACCGCGAAGAGGTCGGCGGGGAAGTCCGGCTCGGCGCCCATCATCTGTTCCGGCGCGAAGTAACCCGGAGTGCCCACCACGTAGTTGGTCTCGGTGAGCCGGGGTTCGCCCTTGCGCATCGAGATGCCGAAGTCCGACAGCCTGAGGTGCGGACGCCCCGAACCGGTGGACTCCAGCAGGATGTTGGCGGGCTTGATGTCGCGGTGCACCACGCCTTCGGTGTGCACGGTCGACAGCCCCGAGAGCAGCTGGTCGAGCAGCAGGCAGACGAAGTGCGGCGGCAACGGGCCGTAGTCGCCTATGACATGGGCCAGTGAACCGCCGCTGACCAGGTCCATGGTGAACAGGACCTTGTCGTCGTCGGCGGCCCAGCTGGCCGGTGCGAGGACATGGGGATGCTCGATGCGCAGCGCCTGCTCGCGCACGAAGCGGAGCAGTGTGTGCGCGTCGCTCTGCTGGAGCACCTTGGCCGCGACGTACCTGCGGCGCCGGTGGTCCCAGGCGCGCCAGACGGCGCCCACACCGCCGCGTCCGATCGGATCGACCAGTTCGTACCGGCCGGCGAATACCTCACCCATTGCGCTCTGTCCGCTCCAGTCCTGTGCCGGATGGTGCCGGGTGCCGGAACTCGGGGTGCAGCCGGACGCACCCGGGTGCCGGGGCGGCGAGCGCGCCCCGGCACCGCTGTGCGGCGTGTGGCCGGTACTGGTGCCTGTGCTGCTCCCGGTGAGCCGGTCGCGACCCTAGTTCTGGTGCCCCTCGTAGTGCGCGACGGCGTCCGCGGTGCGACCCGCGCCGTACACCCGGAGGAACTCTGCCAGTTCGGGGTGGGTCGGGGCGAGGGAGTCGGCTGCTTCGATGATGTCCCCGGCCGCCGATACCGAGCGCAGCAGCGACTGGATCTCGCGGACGACACGGCGGACGGTGGGTGCTCCGCCGTTGGCAGTGGCCTGGCCGGTGCTGGACAGAACCGATCCTCCTTGGGACTTCTTGACCTCGTCCATCCGGTCGGCGGCCTCGCCCGCGCTGACGCTGCCGTCCGCGACCTGGACCGCGAGTTCCTGGAGCGCCTGGACGCGCTGGACCACCGCGGGGTTGCCGATCTTGGCCCGCTGCCCGCTCATCAACTGGGACAGCATGGGCGCGGACAGCCCGAGTACAGCCGCGAGCCGGGCCTGGTTCAGGCCAAGATCATCGATCAGCCGGCGGAAGAGCGCGCCGAGCGGCTCCCCGTACCAACTGCGCTGGAGTTCCCTGGCTCTTGCGGTTGCCTCTTGCTGCGCTGCGTCCATCACGCCTCCCCTTCGCTGCTGCGAACCTAGTCGGACATCTTACGGAGAGTGGTCGTCCCCCGGGAGTCCCCATCTCTTTGCGGGAATCCCGCCGGGACCCGGTACTCTGGTCTGCGACGGGCGCTCCACGTGCGGATGGCGGGTGGTGGCGTGTGTTGTTCGGGGCCTTAGCTCAGTTGGTAGAGCGCTGCCTTTGCAAGGCAGATGTCAGGAGTTCGAATCTCCTAGGCTCCACCTTCCCGAATGGCCCCTGACCTGTGGAAACGCAGGCCAGGGGCTTTTTTGTGCGGTTTGCCCGGGGGCCGGGGCCGGGGGCTGCCCAGTGGCCGGCATCCGGACCGGCATCCCGAAGACCTGCCCGCAGCGCTCTCCGGTGTCGATCAGCTCCTCGTCGGTGGCCTTCGGGCCCTCCTCTCCAGCGGCCGCGCCCGCGAGCCGGGGCCGTACAGCCGGAGCCCGGCCGCACCGACGAGGAATGGCCGCACCGTCCCGTCGGGCTCCACCGGTACGAAGCGTCGCCGCCGGCGGTGCGTGAGCCCATCACCGGACCGCACCGTCCCCGTCCACGCCGATGCGCCGGCCCGACGCGGTCGCGGTCCGCCGCGGCGGCCACATCGCGCTGTGCGGCGACGCCGGGTGGCGCCGGTCGCGGCCATGTCGCCATCGGTTTCCGGAATCCGGCCGTCCTCGCGGCGCGGGCGGGCGGGCGCGCGGGCGGCATCGCGGGTTGCGTACGCCCACCATGTGGTTCCCTCCCCCGTACGTTCCCGGGGCGTCCGCCCCGTCATCCGCCGCCCCGCCATCCGGAACCGGGTCTGCGCCATATGGCGTAGACGGATGCCTACCCGTGCCATAGGACATGGGTACCGGGATTCGACCGGTGGCCGGGGAGGGATTCCATGACGTCCGAAGCGCTGCATCACTGGATCTTGGTGTTGGACCTGGAGAGTTTCAGCACCAGGCCCGACCCCATTCAGCGGTCTCTGCGGAATGCCATGTACGAGGTGTTGGAAAGTGCCTTCGCCCAGGCGGGCATCGACCTGGGGGATGTCGTCACCGAGGACCGGGGGGACGGAATCCTGATGCTGGTGGCGCCCACCGTCCCGCCGGTGAAGCTGGCGGGACCGCTGGTCCGCGCGCTCGACGACGGGCTGCGGGAGAAGGCCCGGATCTACAGTGCCGCGCACTCCCTGCGGATGCGGCTCGCGCTGCACCAGGGGCTGGTCGCCCGCGACGCACGCGGGTGGTCCGGTGACGCGGTGAATACCACGTTCCGGCTGGTGGACGCGGAGCCGCTGAGGGAGACCCTGCGTGCCGCCGGTACGGCCTGTCTGGCCTTCGTGGTCTCGGGCCAGGTGTACGAGGGCGTCGTACGGCACGCGCCGCGCGGCATCGACCCGGCCGCCTACCTCCCCCTCCGCTTCACCACGAAGCACGGTGAGGCGGTGGAGAGCTGGGTCATGGTGCCGGGCTTCAGCGCGCCTCCCGGGCTGACCTTTCCGAGCCCGGCTCCCCCTCCGGCCCCCGCCTCGCCGCCGACGAGCCCCGGGCGGGGCGACGGGGCCGCCGACGCCGGGGCGCGGCCGGACGGGGCAGTCGGCGCGAGTGCCATCCAAGTCGGCGTCGTCCGAGGCGACGTGGTGGGCCGCGACAAGGTCATCCACCAGCAGGGAACGGTCCGCTGGTGACAGTGCCAACACCGACGGGGGGCGCCGGTGCGGGTGCGGGAGCGGTGGGGGCCGCTCCCGCACCCGCCCCGGCCGCATCTCCGTCCACGGGTCCCACCGCTCCGGGCGGTACGGCCGGCGAACCCGGCGGCTCCTCCGCGGGCGGTACGGCTCCCCCCGCGGGCATCACCGGCACCGGCACGCAGAGCGAGGACCGGACCGGAAGGGGGGACGACGGCGCGGCACCTTCCGGTCGGCTCGGTGAGGGGTCGCAGCGCCACGGGCACCTGCGCGGCGCCTACGCGAACGTGGACGGCGACGTCGTGGGCCGGGACAAGTACGTCCTGGTGGTGGGCGGTGGCCGCGAGCGTCTGCGGCCCTTGTCCCCCGTGCTGCGCGACCGGGCCCGGCACGCGTACGAGGAGGCGCCGGGCTACGAGGAGGCCCGCTCGGAGCTGGCCAGGCAGAGCATCGTCGTGCTGCGCGGCGCCGACGGCCTGGGCAAGACCGCCACCGCCGTACGGTTGCTGCTGCCGTGTCGCGGACCCGTCTACCACCTCGACAGCCGTGTGGACTTCGCCTCGCTGGTCGACCGGCTCGACGCACCGGCCGGAGCCGGCAACGGCATCGGAATCGAACCGGGAGCGGGCTTCCTTCTGGACCGGCCGGTCGACGCGGCGAACCTGCGCGGCGAGATCTACGAACGGCTGCAGACCGCGCTGCTGGACGCGGGTGCGGTCATGGTCGTCACCCTCACCGACACCGACGTGTCCGACAGCGAACTGTTGTCCGGGGTGGTGGATCTGGTCCGGCCTCCCGCGCACCTCGGGATCGTCAGACGCTATCTGCGCTGGCGCTTCGGAGTGCCGGAGGCGGAGCGCATCCTCGCCGACGCCGAGGTGGCGGCGCTGATCGACGAGCACCTCGACGCCAACGCGACCTGCCGGAGCGCCTCGGACCTCGCCACCTTCCTGCACGACGAGTACTGGTCCGGCGATCCGGAGCTGGGCCGGATCCGGACTCGTATGGCACGTAGGGGCGTCGAGACCTTCGAGATCTGGGCAGACGGCCTGACCGACCCCTTCGTGCGCTGCTTCTCGCTCGCGCTGGCGGTACTCAACGGTCTGCCCCAGGAGGAGATCGACGAGGCCGCCCGGAGGCTGGTACGCCGGCTCGACTCCGTTCGCTCGCCCGCCGTCGCGAAGGAAGGAGCGGGCCGCTACGCGCCGCTGACCGTCTTCGACCCGCTGGCCCTGCCGACGCGGAAACTGCTGGCCCGGCTGCGTGCCCGGCGGATCGACACACCCACAGCGCGCGGCTGCCTGGAGTACCAGGACCCGGAGTACCCGCGCCAGGTCATCGCCCACGCGTGGTCCGGGTATCCGATCCAGGACGTGCTCCTGGGCTGGCTCGGAGAGCTGATCACGGAGGGCTCGGACGAGGTACGGGTGTACGCCGCGGTGGCTCTGGGCGGGCTGCTGCCCCCCTCCTTCCCCTACCTCAGCCGCAAGGTCCTGGAGAAGTGGGCCTTCCACACGGACGCCCGGTTGCGTGAGGCGGTCGGATACGCGCTGGCCACCGGTATCCGTGACCCCGAGCTGCGTCCGAAGATCGAAGCGCTGGCCGCGGGGTGGTTCTCCGACCGGCAGCTACCGCTCGGCCAGGCGACGGCCGCGCGGATGTACGGGCTGACGTCGGCGACGGCGGGAGTACGGGAGAACATCGCCCGGCTGGCCCGGCTGTCGACGGTGGACGTCGCGTCGGTCGCGACGGCGATCGGCGACGGCTACACCGATCTCGTCGCGCAGGACTACCACACGGCGCCGCTGGTGCTCGGCGCCCTGTGCGCGGGCATGGCGCAGACACAGTCCCGGCCCACCTGCCTGCCGGCCTTCCTCACGATCGCGACCGCCTTGGTCGTGGACAGCAAGGAACCGGAGTTCGACGGTTACGACGGCTGGCCCGCTCTGCTCTTCCTGAGAGAGGTTCGGGCCGAGGTGCGCGAGCCGATGGTGCTGCTGTGGCGCGAGGCGCTGGCGCACCCGGACTCCCACACGCAGGCACAGCGGACGCTGCGGACCTGGGCGACGCTCGCCGAGGCGGACAGCCGGCTGCGGGACACCCTCATGAGCATGCTGGGTGCCGTCGTTCGCGGGGACGCGCGCTCCGGCCACATCATCCGCCAGTACGCCGCCGAGTGGACCGACCGTGACGAACTCGCGCCGCTTCCGGTCACCGCGTGGGCCGTGACCAGAGTGCTCGACCGAGAGAGGGAATGACATGCCGTCGAATCTGCCGCTGACCTTCAGCGTGGACTCCGTGCCGAAGAACAAACACCGGCAGTGGTGGGACGACCACCGCAACGTGGCGATCGTGCACGTGGCCGCGGACGGCAGTTACACCGTCAGCACGCGAGCCACCCCGACGATCTGGGAGAAGGTGCTCAACTGGGGCGGGACCCGGCTGGCGGTGGACGTCGGCGACCACCGCCGTCAGGCGGCGATGGTCAGTACCCCGCTTCCCTGCAGCGACCAGGCACACCGCTTCGAAGCCCGGCTGGACGTGGGTTTCCGGGTCCACGACCCGGAGGAGGTGGTCCGCAGGAACATCCCCGACGCGCTGCCCATCATCTACGGACACATCACCCACCTCGTCCGGACCACCGTGCGCCGTTTCGCCATCGACGAGGCGGACCGGGCCGAGGCGGAGATCAACCGGGCCTTCCTGCAGCCGGTCCGGCTCCCCGAGGGGCTGACGATCTACCTGTGCCGGGTGCACATCGAGCCCGACGAGGAGGCCAGAAAGTACATCGAGGCGCTGGCCCGGTACCGCCGGGAGAGTGAGCTGGGGCAGCGGGAGCACGACAAGCGGATGGCGCAAGCCGCGTCCGACGAGGCGGTGGAGGACGCCGGACTCAACGCCTCACTGGCACGCGACAAGCTGCGTGCCGAGGCACTGTCCCGTACGGGCTGGGACATCGACGGCCTGATCATGCAGCACCTGACGAAACACCCCGATGACACCGAAGGCGCGGCGCGGCTGCGCCTCGAATGGGAGGCCACCCAGGCCGCGCGATGGGCGCTGGGAAATCAGCGGCACGACGAGATGCTCAAGTTCATGGTCGAGAAGGACCTGTTCCGCGCCCCCGACCTGATGTCGCTGCTGGGCGGTCAGGCGTCCGGTGCGCTCCAGTCGCTCGGCCTGCAGGCGGCGCCGCCGCCCGCGCTGGGGCCCGCGCCGACGGCCCCCGTGATGTGGGGCGGCCCGGCCGCGGGGACGGCGGCGGGCCCCTCGTCCGCGCCCGCCGCGACCGGGGCGACGATGCCGGTCTACGTGGTGCTCGACGCTTCGCAGTCGGCGGCGCCGTTCACCGCCGGGCTGAACGACGCGCTGCGGTCGCTGCACACCGCGTTGACCCAGAGCCCCGACGTGGCCGCCGGGGTGCGGTTGTCGGTGATCGGGTACGCGGATCGGCCCGACATGCGCCTGCCGCTGACCCGGGTCGAGTGGGGCACCGACGTACCCCACCTGTCCGCCGGCGGCGAACTGCACCTGACCGCCGCCTTCGAGGGGCTGGTCGACCTCCTGCCAGGCGATGTCGACCAGCTCAAGCGCGCCGGTGGACGCGTGCACCGGCCGGTCGTCTTCCTGGTGACCACTGCCCCGCCGCAGGACCACGCCCGATGGCCGGACGCGCAGCAGATCCTCGGGGCACACCGCTACGCCCCCACGGTCGTCGCCTGTGGGCTGGGTTCGGCCGAGGCGCGCACCGTGCTGAGGATCGCTTCCAGCCCGGAGCTCGCTTTCGTCGCCGCGCCCGGCGTGCCCGTACCGGACCAGGCGGCGCAGTTCTCCGTCCTCCTGCAGAACACCCTGCTGCACCTGGGCCGGGGGGTCGTCGCCGGCCGTCCCGACCTGGTCACCGAGTGCCCGGCGGGCTTGATTCCGGCGCGCTCCGCGGGGTGATCCCCCGCAGCCCGGGATCCGCGTCCGGTCCGTCCCCCTCCGACAAGAAGGAATCACCGCAGTGTCCGAAAACCGTGGCTCTCTGCTGCCTGTCTACGTACTCGCCGACGAGTCCGGCTCGATGACCAAGCACCTTGGCGAACTCAACCAGGGGCTCCAGTCGCTGCACCACACCCTGCTCGGCGAACCGATGGCCGCCGCCAAGGTCCGCTTCACCGTGCTGGGTTTCTCCGACGACGTCGTGACCCGGGTTGAACTTGCCGATCTGCGCCGGGAGAACCAGCTCCCGGAGCTGGCCACGCGGGGAACCACCAGCTACGAGGCGGTGTTCAACGCCCTGCTGAACCGGCTGCCCCACGACGTGTCCCGGTTGAAGTCGGAGGGGTACAAGGTCCTCCGCCCGGCCGTGTTCTTCCTCAGCGACGGGATGCCCAACTCCGGGGAGGACTGGAAGACGCCGCACGCCCGGCTGACCGACCGGGCCGTCACTCCCGCGGCGCCGAACGTCGTCGCGTGCGGGATAGGCCAGGCCGCCCCCGGAATGATGCTGGAAGTGGCGACCAAAAGGGAGTTCGCCCTGGTGTCGGTGCCGGGTGCCGACCTCGGCAAGGCGATCTCGTCCTTCTTCATCGCGCTGACGAAGAGCATGGTGCAGACCGGCCGAAGCGTGGCGAACGGCGAAGCCGAGCTGATCGTCACGAGGCCCGAGGGCTTCCACATGGCGATTGACGAGGTCTGACATGACCGGCCCGGACTCGCCCGGCCGGCCGGGCAGGGATGCCGGAATCGACGAGTACGAGCGCTCGGACGGCTGGCGCGGGGACTTCGAACAGCCTGGTTCCCCGACCGCACGGCCACCGGCCGTGCAGCACCTGTCCTCCCGCTCTGCGGTCCGGCCCACGCCGCGTCTCCCGGCGCCGTCGGACTCTCCCGCCAGGGTTCCCGCCCTGCCTCCGGCGGTGGTACGTCCGCCGGTGGTGTCACCGGACGCCAGGCCGCCCACTCCCGTTCGGGCGGCGCCGCCGGGGTCGTACCCCGATCCGGAGTGGGCCGTGATCCCGGTGGGAGAGCCCGGCTACGCGTTCGAGCCGAAGCCGCCCGTGACGCCGTCCTACCGTCCGGACACCGTCCACGACGGGTGGTCGACGGACGGGGTGACGGTACGGCTGGCGTCCGTGCGCGGGTACGCGCACCGCTACGAAGGCAGGCCGCGCGAGGACGATGTGGCAGTCGCGGTGCACGGACCCACCCAGAACGTGGTGTTCGCCGTTGCCGACGGCGTCTCCTCGGCCGAACAGTCCTCCATCGGCTCGGCCCTGGCCTGCCGGGGTGCGGTCAACGAGATACTGAAGCAGCTCGATTCCGGTGCGTCCGCGCTGGACTGGCCGCACGTGGTGCGGACGGCCGCCTGGCAACTCGTCGCCCGTGCGGCAGGCGGGAGGGAACCCGAGGGGGCTTACAGCGCGGAGGCCGAGCGGAAGTACGCGACCACCCTGGTGACCGGCATGGTCCAGGTGGACGGATACGGTGTCCCGGCGGTCACCCTCGTCCAAGTGGGCGACTCCGGAGCGTGGTTGCTCGACGGAGGCCGGGGATCCTACGAGCGGCTGCTGACGACCAAGGACTCGCACGGGGCCGAAGTGCTGTCCTCCGCCGTGACCCCACTGCCCCGGGTCCCGACGCCGCTGCTCGTCCAGAAGGCCGTGCTGGGTCCCGCGTCCGTGCTTCTCGTCGGGACCGACGGCTTCGGCGACGCGCTGGGGGACGGGACGGGCAGTGTCGGGGCGCTCTTCCTCCGGCATCTGCGCACTCCCCCTCCCGCCCGCGGACTCGCCCATCTGCTGGATTTCTCCCGGGAGACCTTCGACGACGACCGCACCCTGCTCGCCGTCTGGCCGAAACACCTGCTGCGGGAGGCAGGCCGGTGACCGGGCGGGCTCCGCGGGTGGATCTGCACACGCTGGTGAAGGACCACCCCCTCGGCCAGGGCGGCCAGGGGGAGGTGTGGGCCATCAAGGAGCGGAAGATCAACAACTTGTGGCCCATCGCCTACAAGGAGTATTCGCCCGCTTCGCTGCGGGAGGCCGACTTCACCGCCTTGCAGAAAATGGTCGACTTCCTGCCGTCGCTCGATCGCTCGACGGGCCGCTGGCTGGCCGAACACAGCGCGTGGCCGGCTGCGATCGTCGAGGACTCGGGCCGGCCGCGTGGCTTCTTGATGCGCCAGGTGCCGGACGCGTTCCTGGTGGAGCTGGCGACAGCGCCGGGCGAACGGCGTGTAGCAGGCTTCCAGTTCCTGCTGAACGAGCAGCAGTACATCGAACGGATCGGCATCACCATCGGCGTCCGGCAGCGTCTGCTGCTGCTCAAGGACCTCGCGGATCTGCTCGACCGCCTTCATGATCTGGACGTGGCGGTGGGAGACCTGTCCGCCAACAACCTCCTGTTCAGTCTGTCGCCGCGTCCGGCCTGCTTCTTCATCGACTGCGACGCCATGCGGCTGCGGGGACGCAGTGTGCTGGGGCAGGCGGAGACCGCGGGATGGAACGTGCCAATCGGGGAGCCGTTGGCGACGGTGCAGAGCGACCGCTACAAGTTCACCTTGCTGGTGATCCGGCTGTTCCTGGGGGAGCAGGAGGGAACCGACACGACGCAGGTGGGCCTGGTCGCACCCGAGTTGATGAACCTGGCTGCCCGGGGCACCTCGGCGGATGCCGCGGTGCGTCCGACCATGAAGGAGTGGGGAGGCGCGCTGGAGCGGGCGATCGCCCGGCCGCGGCAGGACTCCCCGGCCGTCCGAAAGCCGAACCGGCCGCCCCGCTCACCGTCGTCGGGGCAGAGTCCGCCGCCGGGCCGGCCGCGGAACCCGCCACCTGCCCAGCCGACCGCGTCGGGCACCGGGCACATGCCGCAGCCCGGTGCTGGTCCCTGGACTGCTCAGCCGGCACCTCGGCGGGGGAATCCGGCCTGGAAGACGATCACGACAGTGGTCCTCGTCGTGCTCGCCCTGATCGCCGTGGCCTTCCTTGTCGAGAAGGCGGGATCCGGCCACGACGGCGGTTCGGGTTCGAGCTCCTCCGACCGTGCGCCGGAGACGGAGAACGACGGAGAGTCCGCGGCGGGCGACTCGGAATCCGAGGCGGAGGAACAGGCCTCCGCGGTCGACGAGCTGTTGCGGGCGAACGCAGGCACGCGCGGTGGAGTCGGCGACGCGGTCGCGTCCGTGCAGCGGTGCGAGTCGCTCTCGGCCGCCGCCGATGTCTTCCAGCAGGCCGCGGACGCGCGCCGTGATCTGCTCGGCCGGCTGGAATCCCTGAATGCCGACGGGCTGACCGGCGGTGAGGAGGCCTTGGCGGATCTGCGGAGTGCCTGGTCCGCGTCGGCGGAGGCCGACGACGCCTACCAGCTCTGGGCGGAGAACCTGTCCGGCGGTTGTCTGCCCGACAGCACGGCGGAGGCTTCGGAGTTTCAGGACGCCGCTGTCGCGAGCGAGCGGGCCACCTCGGCCAAGAAGGCGTTCGTCGGGGTGTGGAACGACATCGCCGCCGAGTACGGGCTGACCAGCTACGCGTGGGACGAGGTGTGATGCGCGGACCCTACTCCGGGTACGAGGTGTGGGGCGCGGCCCGGTCGCCCGGCTGGCGCGGGCTGTTCTCCTCCGGCCAGGCCGACCGGCTCCTCGCGGCCGCCGGGGCTCCGGCACGATGGCGCAGGGCCGACAGCGCGGCCAGCTCCATCGCCTGGCGCCCGGTGGTGAGCAGCTTCTCGCGGCGCCATTCCTCCAGAATCCTGCTGATCGTCCGCCGCGAGCTGAGCACCAGCCCTGCCAGATCGTCCTGGGACAGTGGCAGATCGATCCGGATCTTTCCCTCGGCAGTGCGCCTGCCGTAGCGCTCGGCCAGGTCGAGCACCAGGGCGGCCAGGCGCGCTTCGACCGGTACGGAGCCGATCGCGGCTCGCTGGCGGTCGGCTTCGCGCAGGCGCCCGGACAGGACCTGCTGCACCCCGTAGGCCACCGTGGGCAGGGTGCGCAGGAGGGTGCTGAACCTGCTGGCGGGAATGATCAGTGCCTCGGCGTCCATCAGCGCGCTTATCGACGCCGAGCGAGGCCGGCGGTCCAGGGCGGCCTGCTCACCGAGCAGGTCGCCGCTGTTGCGCAGCGCCAGGACGACCCGGTAGCCCGTGTCGGTCTCCGCGTACACCTTCACGCAGCCGCTGCGCAGCACCAGGACGTGGTCGGAGGGGGCGTCCTGCCTCAGCAGGTGTGCGCTCACCGGATACCTGCGCGTGTGGCCGGCGTCGATGAGGCGTTCCCTGGCCGCGTCGTCCAACCGCGACCAGAAGGACTCTCCGGCAGGCCGCCGGCCCTCCGGGGACGAGACAACCGCACCGTGCGTCATGCTCAGCCTGTGATCACGGCGAGAGCGAGGAAGACCACCCCGGACACGGCCAGAGCCAGCGAGTGCTGCACCCTGCGGTGCTTGACCCAGGCTATGTCGCTCATGATCACCAGCTGGTTGGTCAGCGCGGACAGCGGATCGGCCCGTGACAGGTGTTCGGCCAGATCGTGAGGGGTCCAACGGCGTATGTGGCCGTAGAAGAGGTAGTCGTCGGGTCCCGGCGACTCCATGCGCCGCGTTCCCGCTCTCGGCACGACCGCCGACACGGCCGCGAGCGCGGCGAGCGCCAGTGCGGCCACTCCGATCCAGAGTGCTGTCACAGCCCACCAGCCGGACAGGTCGCCGACACCGTGGTGCGTACCGGCGGAGGCCCCCACTCCCGCGAGGACAGCCGACTCGATGGTCAGGGCGAACGATGCCTTGGCATCGATCCTGCCGATCCAGTCGGCGAGCGAGGCGTGTAAGCGCCATGCGGTCGCCACCGCGTCGTCGTGCGCCATCGCAGACCTCTTCCCCCCGGAGCGCCCAGCTGACTGACCCATCGTAGTCGGGCGTGCCGTGCCGGGCAGAGGGATTGGAACGGCCGGGGCTCCCCCGCGCGAGGCGGGGGAGCCCGACGGATCCGGCGGTCCTGGACGCAGGGGCGCCCCCGGCCTGCGGGGAAGCAGACCGGGGGCGCCCGGGTGGAAAGGGGGGCCGGGTGCGGACGGCGGCAGCGGTGCGGGCCGCCGCCCGGGGGTCAGGTGTCTCCCGCGGACCAGAACCCCGGTGGGGTCAGTGTCCCGAGTGGCCCTTGCCGCGGCCGTGGTCGTGGCCCTTGCCGTCCGAGCCGTGGCCGCTGCCGTCCGAGCCGTGGCCGTTGCCGGAGGGAGAGGCCTTGGAGACCTTGCCCAGGCCGACGGTGACCGCGGGCTCCAGGTTCTTGAACTGCGAGGTGTACGGGCCGACCTTGATGCCCTTCACGCCGTTCAGACCGGCGAGCTCCTCGAACGCCGAGCTCTGCGCGGCGGTGGTGAGGACGCGGATGGCGCTGCGCTGGAGGTCGCCGAGGCGCAGCGGGTAGCCCTGGGCGGGGTAGTCGCCCTTGACCGCCACGGTGTAGGCGACCACCGGGCTGCTGTCGTCACCGGCGGTGGCGTGCTGGACGCCGGTCAGGCTGATGCCGGCCTTCTGGGCGGCGGTCAGCCCGGCGGCGCTCGGGTCGAGCAGGGCGGCGACCGCCTTGTACGCGGCGTCGACCGAGGCGTACTTGGCGTTCGCGGTGAACACCTGGTTGTTGTACGCGTCCCGGACGGTCTCGCCGGAGAGCGGGGTCTTCGACAGGTCGGTCCTGGCGTCGACGGTGGTGCTCAGGGTCGTGCCGCCGGTGGCCGACGGGGTGAAGCCACCGAACTGCCAGGTGTACGAGGTGCGGGTGGTGGTGACGGTCCGGTTGTACACGGGCAGGCCCGTGATGTCGGTGGTCGGCGCCACCTGCTTGATGGCGTTGATGACCTCGGCCGGGTTGCCGCCGGGCTCGATGAGGTCGTTGCCCGCGTACATCGAGGTCAGCGAGCCGTGGCTGCCGCCCCAGTCCGACATGACCGTGCCCTTGTAGCCCCACTCGCCGCGCAGCAGGTCGGTGAGGAGGTCGTAGTTGCTCGCCGTCCAGGTGCCGTTGATCTTGTTGTAGGAGCTCATCACCGACATCGGCTGGGCGGCCTTGACCGCGATCTCGAAGCCCTTCAGCTCGATCTCGCGGAGCGTGCGCTCACCGATCACCGAGTTGCTGGTGGTGCGGTTGGTCTCCTGCGAGTTCTCGGCGAAGTGCTTGATCGTCACGCCCACGCCGGGGATGGACTGGACGCCCTCGGTGGTGGCCGCGGCGGTCAGGCCGGAGACCAGCGGGTCCTCCGAGTAGTACTCGAAGTTGCGTCCGTTGAGCGGGTCGCGGTGGATGTTCATGCCCGGCGCGAGCCAGAGCTGGACACCGTACTCCTGCATCTCCTCACCGACGGCCGTACCGACTTCGGCGACCAGGCCGCGGTCCCAGCTCTGGGCGAGCAGGGTGCCGACGGGCCAGGCGGTGCCGAACTGGTAGGTGGCGGTGTCGCCGGTGCCGATCTGCTGCGTGAGGCGGAGGCCGGCGGGGCCGTCCGAGAGCGCCATGCCCGGGATGCCGAGCTTCTCGTAGTTCGGCGTGGTGTAACCGGCGGCGCCCTTGGCGGTGAGCGTGGTGCCCGCGGCGCTGGAGCCCTCGACTATGTCGGCGAGCTGGGACACGCTCAGGCCGGCGACGAACTGCTCCATGGTCGCCTTGCCCTTGGCGACGTCGTACAGGGTGGTCGCCGTGTTCGTGGACACGTGCTTGACCTGCTCACCGGTCTTCGGGGCGTACGCCGAGCCGGTGCCCTCCCAGTTCTTCTGCTTCGGGTCGAGGTAGACCGTGGTCGAGGAGATCTTGTCGCCGTCGAGCGCGTAGTACGGGGAGGAGGAGTCGACCGGGACGTTCTGCTGGTACGGCGACGCCTTGTTCTCCGTACGGAACGAGGACGGATTCAGCTTGATCCGGCCGGACCGCGCGATCTCCGACTTCTCACCCGGGTAGGTGTAGAAGTCAGCCGTGGAGCTGGTGAGCTCGGTGGCGGGCTTCTGGTCGTTCAGTTCGGTGTGGTCCTGCTCGGTGATCACGGACTTCGCGAGGTTCAGGCGGGCCGCGACGTGCGTGTTCCGGGATGAGTTGCCGACGCGCACGACGTAGTCGCCGGCGCCCAGGACGTAGGCCGCGCGGGACTCGTCGTAGGAGGCGAGCGAGGTGGTGTCGAAGCTGATCGTCACCGTCTGGGACTGGCCAGGGGCGAGGTTGTCGGTCTTCGCGTAGCCGGTGAGCTGCTGGTACGCCTTGTCGAGCCCGGTCTGCGGGGCCGACACGTAGACCTGGACGACCTCCTTGCCGGAGTAGGTGCGGCCGGTGTTGGTGACCTTCGCGGTGACCTTCACGGTCTTGGCGTCGGCCTTGACCTGCTGCGCCTCGATGTCGAAGTCGGTGTACGACTGGCCGTAGCCGAACGCGTAGTTGACGACGCTCGACGGGTCGGCGGGGTCGATCTTCTTGTAGAGCGAGTCGAAGTAGCGGTAACCGACGTAGATGCCCTCGGTGTACTGCTCCGTGAGCGGGTCGTTGTCGTTCTTCCCGAACGTGGCGGACGCCGGGTAGTACGCGTACTGCGAGGCCCACGTGTCGGTGAGCTTGCCCGACGGGGTGACCGTGCCGTTCAGCACCTCGGTGAGGGCGGCTCCGCTCTCCTGGCCGGCCTGGCTCATCAGCAGCAGCGCGTCGAGCGCCTGGCCGCCGGGAGCGCCCTTGACCTCGCTGTTGATCTCCTGGAAGAACGAGGTGTCGACGATGCCGCCGGTGTTGAGTACCACGACGACGCGCTTGTACGTCTGGCCGAGGAGCTTCAGGTTGGCGCGCTCGATGTCGGTGAGCTGGTAGTCGCCCTTGCCGGAGGAGCGGTCCGAGCCTTCGCCGGAGTTGCGCGCCACGACGAAGACCGCGGTGTCGGTGGCGGCCGAGGGCGCCACGTTGGCGGCGGTCAGCGGCTGCTCGACGGAGGCGTAGTCGACGGTCGATCCGAAGGTGCTGCCCGTAGCGGCGGCCGGGTACTTGGTGTCGTACGCCTGGGTCATCGCGGACCAGTAGGCGTCGCTCGTGGTGACCTGGTAACCGGCGTCGGTCAGACCCTGGCGGGCGGAGATCGTGTACCGGTTGTTGACGTTGCCCGAGCCCGTACCGCCCTTGACGGTCTTGTAGGCGCCGACGCCGAAGAGCGCGACGTTGCCCTTCTTGGCGATCGGGAGCGCGTGGTCGTGGTTTTCGAGGAGGACCATGCCCTGGGTGGCGGCTTCCCGCGACAGCGCCGCGTTCTTCAGCTCCAGGGCGGCGGGGTTGGGGTCGGAGGTGGCCGCGGTGGCCGCGGGCACTCCGGTGAAGACGATGCCGGCGACGACCGCGGTGGCGGCGGCGATCGCGACGGCCCTGCCGCGGCGGACACCTCTGGGCAGACCTGTGGTGTACATGTCAGTAAGTCCTCTCTCAACCGCATTGTCCAGATAGGAGGTTCATGCCGGACGGGCAAACCTCCAGCCCCGGAGGTCTGCGGAAGGATCGTCCGCTCGGCGTGAGCTGAGCCGACCCTAAGAGCGGCTTTTTCTGTGGTCAATGGCAGAAACATCGTGAGTTTCGTGAGTTTTTTGACTCGTGATTGGTTGAATGGTGGAGGGGGGTCGCCGGCTGTCAGACCCCGTGACAGGGGGCGAACGGCCTGCTATAAGGGCACGTCAGAAGGGTTGTTGAGAGCTGTCCGGACCTGGAACCGGTTCCGGAGACACCCGTTGAGGAGGGCGCCGAACCGCTCCGCACGAAACTTCATGCACCGCGAACCCGGTTCACAGGTTGTCGGCACCGCACTCGCCGGTGATGCCCGTGCGGGTCTGTTCCGTTACGGGCAGCGGTACTTGAGGGTGAACGGAAGCCGTCGCACACCCGCCTCGGACGGGAGGCCCAACCTTAGGATCTGCGCATGCCTCAGACGCCAGCAGGCTCTTCGCCCCGGGACCGGACCCGCGAGGACGTCTTCCGGCACATCCAGACGGCGGGCCATCTGACCCGCGCCCGGATCGTCGAACTCAGCGGACTGTCCCGGAGCACCGTCAACCACGCGGTGACCCGGCTGCTCGCCGACGAACGCGTCACCGAGACGCAGGCCGAGGGCGGCGGACCGGGCTCCGGCAGCGGCCGGCCCGCGGCGGTGCTCCGCGTCGTACCCCGCCACGGGGATGCCCCCGTGGCGGCCATCGACTTCGGCCACAACCACATCAACGTCGCCCTGGGCGACTCCCTCGGCCGTCCCGTCGCAGAGGACCGGGTGGAGCTCGACGTCGACCTGCGGGCCGTCGAGGCGATCGACCGTGCGGCGGGGATGCTCGACGGACTGTGCGGAGCGTTCGGTACGGACCGGCTCGGTGCCGTCGTCGCGGGTGTACCCGGCCCGCTCGACACCGGATCGGGGCTCGTCCGCTCCCCCACCATCCTGTCGAGCTGGGTGGGGCTCGCTCCCCGCAAGGAGCTCGAACAACGCCTCGGAGTGCCCGTGCACGCCGAGAACGACGCCCTTCTCGGCGCGTACGGCGAACTGCACCTCGGAGCCGGCCGCTGCTACAGCGACTTTCTCTACGTCAAGGTGTCGCACGGCATCGGGGCGGGGATCGTCGTCGGCGGGCTGCCGTACCGGGGGTCGCAGGGGTACGCGGGCGAGATCGGGCACACGCAGCTGCCGGGGCACACCGAGATGTGCCGCTGCGGCAACCGGGGCTGCCTGGAGACCGTGGTGTCGGTCTCCGCGCTCGCGGCGCAGATCGCCCACACCCACCCCGGGGTGGTGTCCGGGCCGCGCTTCCTTCCGCAGGTCGACGACCCCGTGACCGACCGCATCCTGGACGGCGCGGGCCGGACGCTCGGCGGCGTCCTCGCCGCGTTCTGCAACCTGCTCAACCCGTCTGCGCTGATCGTGGGCGGGGAGCTGGGCGCCTCCACCGGGGCGCTTGTCGAAGGCATCACCACCGCGATCCGCCGGCACGCCCAGCCGGCCATCGCGACAGGGCTGCGCGTCCTGCCCGCCGGGCTCGGCACCCGCGCCGAGCTGCTGGGCGCCCTGCGGCTCGCCACGACGCTCGTCCCGCGCTGAGCCCGAGCCGCCCACGGGTCGCCCCAGCGGGTTCCCGTGCCGGGGCGTCGTCAGCGGGGTGGTTGGGCGGAGCCCTGGCGGCCGGGCAGGGCGGTGGCGGTCGGGGAGATCTCCGTCCACCGGGTGACGGACAGCGTCGGCTGGACCGGTCCCGCGGACGGCGGCGCGATGCGTACGGCGAAGATCGTGGTGTCGTCCTGGAGCCGTCCGTAGACGTGCCCCAGCATCCGGTCCCGTACGGCCCTGACCAGGCGGTACGGCGACTCGGCGAGCTGCGGGTCCCGTGCCACGGCGGCTTCCAGCGCCTCGGCCAGCGGGAAGAAGTCGCCCGCCCGGTCACGGGCCTCGGTCACCCCGTCCGTGGTGAGCAGCAAGGTCTCGTCCTCCGCGAGGCGCACCCGGTGCGGTCCGGTGGACCGCTCCGACGCCGGGGCCAGCTCGTTGAGGCCGAGCGGGAGCCTGCCGCTGCCGGCCTCCAGCCGGCGTACCCCGCGCGCGCTGACGGCGAAGGGCGGATCGTGCCCGAAGTTGATGACGTCGACGTACCCGCCGGGAGAACCGGGCGGCGGGAAGTCCAGCAGTACGGCGGTGGCGAACCGGTCGCCGTCCTTGTAGCCCATGGCCTGCTCGTACAGCCGGTTGCGCTCCATCCGGACTTCCATGCGCTCGCCCACCACCCGGAGGTCGGGCTGGTGGAACCCGGCCTCCCTGAAGGTGCCCAGCAGGTTGGCGGCCACCGCCACGGCTCCGAGGCCCTTGCCCTGGACGTCACCGAGCAGCGCGCGGGTACCCCAGGGGCTGGGCTGGATGTCGTAGAAGTCGCCGCCGAGCCGTGCCTCCGCGTCGGCGGGCAGGTAGATGTGCGCATGCAGCAGCCCGCCCCAGCTGGGCGGGAGCGGCCGGATCACGGTGGCCCGGGTGGTGTCCGCGACGTTCCGGACGGAGAGCGAGCGCCGCTCGCCCCGGCGGCGGAGCCAGGCGGCCGCGACGGCGAGCAGGCCGCCCATGGAGACCAGGATGAAGTCGGGCAGCCCCGCGCGGAACTCGTGCTCCCACGCCTGGTCGATCACGCCGTACGCGGCCACGGCGGCGACCGCGAACAGGGCGGTGGTGCCGACTGGGCAGAGGGCGGCGGCCACGACCGGGACCACCACGAGCCAGGACAGCACCCGGAAATCGCCCGAGGTGTTCCAGTCGGCGAAGCAGACGACCACGAGCAGGACGAGCGGCAACAGCCAGCCGAGCCGGCGCCGGGGCCGTCCGAGGATCACCAGCAGTGCCCGGTCCAGCCAAGGCTGCCGCCGGAGGAGCCCGCTTCCGTGGGGAGCGGGCACCTGGTCGGCCCCCGGCGGTGAAGAGCGTGGGGAGGGACTGGAGGGCACCTGGCCAGCGAATCACGGTCTCCGGTGCCCCGCATCCGCGCGTCCCGGAGGCGGATTTCAGAGCGACGGACCCCTGGGGCCCGTTTTCGGAGCGCCGGACTCAGAAGCCGGTTCCGGAGCGTCGGAGTCAGGGGCCGGTTCCCGGGGCGGCTTCCGGAGGCTGCTCCCCGAGACGACGTCCGCAGACCACCGAGGGGCGTCGGACGACGATGCGGGGCCTGATCCAGTTTCGCTCGCCACTACTCCCGGAATCACGGTTGTTTTCTCTTCCTGAGGGTACTGAGATGTTTC